>WGNT01000027.1 GCA_016124425.1 Cytophagales bacterium | reverse complement strand
TTTATTGTCAGTATTTTTGATGGTATTTTCCGCAAATTCTATAGCGGCTTCCGGTGGTGACGAGGACAAGACTAGCTTCATTATGCACCACATCAAGGATTCTCATGCCTGGCATTTTGCGACAGTGGGTCATACCCATGTTACGTTGCAACTTCCGGTGATTATCTACTCTTCCGACCGTGGGTTTGAGTTTTATTCCTCTTCCGATTTTATGGATCATGAAACCCATCTTTTTGGAAAAGAGCACAACGGCTACTACATCGACGAGCATGATAAATTACAAAGCGTGGACGAAAGCAGGTCTTTTATTGATCTCTCGATCACAAAAAATGTAGCGATGCTTTTTTTGGTTTTAGCGATCACGCTTTATCTGCTGCTTTCCGCCTCAAGGCAGTACAAGAATAACCCAAACAAAGCGCCTAAAGGAATTGCGTCGTTTGTGGAACCCATTGTGCTTTTTGTAAGGGACGAGATTGCCTTGCCAAACATCGGACCTAAGTACAAAAAATTTACGCCTTACTTGCTCACCTTGTTTTTTTTTATTTGGATAGGCAATTTGTTAGGACTTTTGCCAGGTGCAGCTAACCTCACGGGCAATATTGCCGTCACAATCACGCTAGCCATCATTACCTTCCTTGTAACAAATTTTAATGGGAACAAGGAGTATTGGAAACATGTCGTTGCCACCCCGGGTGTTCCGTTGCCGCTGTTATTGATTATCGTTCCTGTAGAAATTATCGGACTGTTCACAAAGCCTTTTGCGCTCACCGTCCGACTATTTGTGGCGATCACAGCCGGACATATCGTAATTTTGAGTTTCATAGGGCTAATCTTTGTGTTTGAATCTTATGCTGTCGGAGTAGCCAGTACCTTGATGGTGGTTTTCATTAATATCATCGAATTGTTGGTTGCAACTATTCAGGCCTATGTGTTCACCTTGTTTTCTGCGATGTATATCGGATCTGCGGTTGCTGAACACGAACATGAAGTGCCTCATCACGGATAATGAATTTCTTTGTTCAATTATATATAAATAAATCACACGTATGTTAACTTCATTATTATTGACTGCCGGTTTTGCACTTATGGGTGCTGGTATTGGTGCCGGAATTGTAGCGATTGGCGCAGGTCTAGGTATCGGTCGAATCGGTGGACAAGCCATGGAAGGTATTGCACGTCAGCCAGAGGCTGCTGGAAAAATCCAGACTGCCATGTTGATTATTGCAGCACTTATCGAGGTGGTTTCTTTATTTGCGGTGGTAGTTTGTCTACTTATTGCACTTAACGGTAACCTTACTTTCTAAGAAAGAAACGGGGATCAGCGTTAGGCTGATCCCTTTTTTACAGTTGAACAATCACGAAGTAATACAATAACTATGGATCTGATAAGTCCCGATTTAGGTTTGATTATTTGGCAGACAATTGGTTTTGCCATCCTCTTTATAATCTTGGCCAAATACGCATGGAAACCTATTCTTTCTGCCCTTGAAGCGCGTGAGAATACCATCGAGTCCTCCCTCTATGCGGCTGAAAAAGCGCGAAAAGACATGGAAGGTCTTGTCGCGGAAAATGAAAAGATTCTACAAGAGGCAAGGGTTGAGCGAGACGAAATCCTCCGAACGGCCAATGAATATGCAGCAAGGATTATGGAAGAAGCGAAAGGCGAGGCTTCTAAGCAAGGAGCTAAAATGATTCAAGAGGCAAAAGCCGTCATTCAAACTGAAAAGGAAGCAGCGCTAACAGACGTGAAGATTCAGGTTGCAGAAATTTCGCTCCAGATCGCCGAGAAGCTGCTCCGTAAAAATCTCTCAGAGGTTCCGGAGCAGAAGCAATTGGTCGAAGAGTTTGTAAGGGATATAAAACTTAATTAGGGATGTCAGAGTATAGAATTGCTTCCCGATATGCCAAGTCCCTTCTGGAACTGTCCGTAGAGAAAGATATTCTGGAGGCAGTTCACAAGGACATGAACAAAATTTTGGAAATTGAGCGCATTAGTCCGGAATTTGCTTCTTTGCTTACCAGTCCAATCGTAGGATCTGAAAAGAAGCTTGCCATTCTCACCGCACTTTTTGGATCAGAAGTTTCCGAACTGACAAGCTCCTTTTTTAAGCTGGTGTCCGAAAAGGGAAGAGAACCCTATTTGCCCGCTATGGCAAGGGAGTTTCATAAGCAGTACAATGCGCACAGGGGGATTCAGCTTGCCGAAGTTACCACCACGTTTCCGATCGACGATTCCTTAAGGGATCAGTTTACGGAGATTGTAAAGGAGGTCTCGGGAATGAATAAAGTAGAACTAAAGGAAAATATAAACGAAAAGCTCATCGGGGGCTATGTGTTGAAGATAGGTGACAGGCAACTTGATGAATCTATTAGCAGTCAGCTAAGGAAGTTAAGGTTGGATTTTACACAAAATCTCTACGAGAAAAAATATTAATTGAACATAGTAATTACTCTATAATCCAATATACTAATGGCAGATGTAAGACCTGATGAAGTTTCAGCAATTCTGAAAGAACAACTTTCAGGAGCAAGAACTCATGCTGAGCTGGAAGAAGTGGGCACCGTCCTACAAGTAGGTGATGGTGTTGCCCGTATTTACGGACTTTCGAAGGCTCAGGCTGGTGAATTAATTGAATTTGAGAGTGGCATGAAGGCCATGGTCTTAAATTTAGAAGAAGACAATGTGGGGGTAGTATTTTTTGGGGATTCCAAATCAGTGAAGGAGGGTGACGTCGTGAAACGTACACGTAGAATTGCTTCCTTGAAAGTTGGTGAAGGAATGTTGGGCCGTGTAGTAGACACCTTAGGTATTCCAATTGATGGAAAAGGCCCGTTGACAGGCGACTTGTACGAGATGCCGTTGGAAAGAAAAGCTCCAGGGGTTATTTACCGGCAGCCGGTGAATGAACCGCTACAGACAGGTATTAAGTCAATAGACGCGATGATCCCGATTGGACGTGGACAGCGGGAATTGATTATCGGTGACCGTCAGACAGGAAAGACTGTTGTCGCGATTGATACGATCTTAAATCAAAAACAATTTTATGAGCGGGGAGAGCCTGTTTTCTGTATCTACGTTGCCGTTGGTCAGAAAGCTTCTACGGTAGCAAACGTGGTTGCTGCATTAGAAAAAGGTGGCGCATTACCTTATACAGTCATTGTGAGTGCTGCGGCTGCTGACCCGGCTCCAATGCAATTCTTTGCTCCGTTTACAGGTGCTGCGATTGGGGAGTTTTTTAGGGATACAGGGAGACCAGCTCTAGTGGTATATGATGACCTTTCGAAACAAGCAGTAGCCTACAGGGAAGTTTCGCTGTTGCTTAGAAGACCTCCCGGACGTGAGGCATATCCAGGTGACGTCTTCTATCTGCACTCCAGACTGTTGGAAAGAGCTGCCAAAATAAACGCCTCTGATGATATTGCAAGGCAGATGAACGATCTTCCTGAATCTATCAAGCATCTCGTGAAGGGCGGCGGTTCTTTAACTGCCCTCCCAATTATCGAAACCCAAGCGGGAGACGTTTCGGCTTACATACCTACTAACGTTATTTCCATTACAGACGGGCAAATTTTCTTAGAAACTAACCTCTTTAATGCCGGTATTAGACCTGCTATCAACGTAGGTATTTCGGTGTCTAGGGTAGGAGGAAACGCACAAATTAAAGCCATGAAAAAAGTGGCCGGTACCTTGAAATTGGATCAGGCACAGTTTCGTGAGTTGGAAGCTTTCTCTAAGTTTGGATCCGATCTTGACCCGACCACAAAGCGGACTATTGAGCGTGGAAGAAGAAATCAGGAGATCTTGAAGCAGAAGCAGTATTCTCCAGTTCCTGTAGAGTTACAAGTAGCCATTATTTACTTGTCTACTAAGGGATTCCTTGACCGTATTCCGGTAGAAAGTGTGAAAGCGTTTGAGTTCGATTTCTACAATTTGGTCAATGCCCAATACCAAGAGGCACTTACAGCGATTAAAAAGGGTGATTTGGACACTGCTGGTACGTTGTTAAGGAAGGCAGTAGATGAATTGGCTCCGAAATATGCCCGGGCTTCCTAATACCTTTTATCTGAAATCCCCGAGAGCAAAAAAACTGCATAGTAGTAAATCATGGCGAACCTTAAGGAAGTAAAAGAACGAATTAATTCAGTCAGCTCAACACAGCAGATCACCAAAGCGATGAAGATGGTTTCTGCTGCTAAGTTGAGGAGAGCTCAGGAGAAAATTACCCAAATGAGGCCCTATTCGCAGAAGTTGACTGCGATACTCAATAATATTTCTTCTGGCACCGAAGGGAATGTAGATATTGTGTATGCACGCGAGAAAGCTACTGAGAGGATCCTGCTTGTTCCCATCACTTCTGATAAAGGCCTTTGCGGGGCGTTTAATTCCAATATTTTAAAAGCCTCTGCTTATTTGCTGCAGACCAAATATCTTGGCAAACAGGTGACGGTGATGCCCATCGGCAAAAAAGCACTTGATTATTTCAAAAAACGGGAGTTTCCATTAGTGAGTGAGTTCTCATCGCTCTTTCTTGACGTCACCTTCGAAAATGTAAAGCAGGCTGCAGAATACGCTATGGATGCATTTGAAAAAGAGGTGTATGACCAGGTAGTGTTGGTGTACAACGAATTTAAAAATGTTGCAACCCAGTTTGTTCAGACCGAACAGTTTCTCCCAATTGAGAAGTCGGAGCCTAATACGCTAAGCACCAGTCAGACTGACTATATCGTAGAACCCTCTAGGGAATATATTATTGAGGAGTTAGTGCCGAATTCTCTCAAGATTCAATTCTATAAAGCCATTCTGGATAGTAATGCCTCTGAACACGGCGCCCGAATGACGGCAATGGATAAGGCAACGGAAAATGCAAATGACTTGTTGAAAGAATTGAAATTGGTGTATAACCGGACAAGACAGGCTGCTATTACCAATGAGATTCTTGAGATTGTTGCGGGTGCCGAGGCGCTAAGCAGCAGTAAATAACATCCTGCCCATACTATCAAGTTACCCTCAAGTGCTTTGAGTCAGTTGGGGGTAACTTTTTTTTATAGCACCTGGTTTGAAAAACTGAACGCTGTGAGTGGGCGTGTTTTTTCCTTCTTACGCCCTAAGCTAATGCAGGTTTCCGATCCGTTTTCCCTTCGCTTTTGCTTCCCTTTGTTGTTTGGGCGATCCAATTATCTGGGAAGCATAGATGCTTGTATGTCCACTGAATAGATAAGCAACCACGCAAGTTAGTCCGATATATGTGCCAGAGGATGCACCGAAAAGTTCTATACCCATTAGCGTACAAGCCAGGGGCGTATTTGTAGCACCCGAAAAGACGCCAACAAATCCCATTCCAGCTAGTAGTGCTATTGGCAGCGGGATGACAGAGGAAAGTGCATTGCCAAGTGTCGCCCCTGTATAGAAGAGTGGCGTTACTTCTCCCCCTTTGAAACCTGCCCCCAGCGTAAGGGAAGTAGTCGCAATTTTTACTATAAAATCATACCAGGGAAGATCTGAAGAAAAGGCATCAACGATTGTAGGAACTCCGAGCCCGATGTATTTCGTGGTACCAACGATGTAAACGAAGACGGCAATCATTGATCCCCCAATCAGTGGCCGTAGCGGCGGATAGTGGATGGAATAAGAAAAGATTTTGCTCCAAAGGTGGATAGATTTGGCAAATAATCTACTTGCGAGTCCAAAGCATATTCCTGCTGGAATAATCCAAAGGACATTTACTAGAGATAGGGAAGGAATGTCGGCTATGACAAAGTGGGTATGAGGCACCATCCATAGTTCGCTGCAGGTTAAATGGGCTATAAATGCAGCTAAAAAGGACGGCAATATAGCTTCATAGCGAATTCGCCCAACGATGAGCCATTCTATGGCAAACACGGCACCTGCTAAGGGCGTCCCGAATACCGAGGCAAACCCTGCCGCTACTCCGGCTGTAAGCACTATTTTCCGATCGCTGTTGGGGAACTTTAGCCATTTGGTGAACTGGTCTGCAAGGGCAGCGCCCATTTGCACAGCTGTCCCTTCCCTGCCGGCGGACCCCCCAAACAAATGTGTCAATACTGTTCCTAGGAATACCAGTGGGGCCATTCGTAGCGGGATTACCTGAAGTGGATTATAAAACTCCTCCAACAACTGATTATTTCCTTTTACGACTGAGCTCCCAAATCGATAATACATCCATCCAATAATAAATCCGCCGAATGGCAACAATGCAATGATCCATAAGTTTGTTTCACGTAGGTCTGTAACAAAGGATAAGGCTACAAGAAAAATAGCAGAGGCAGACCCAGCCAATAAGCCAATGATAGTGGCTAAAATTAACCAGATTAAAGTAAATCGGAGGCTTGGGATGAAGGTGACGTTAAAAAAATTGCTTAGTTTTAACTCATTGATGATCCTATTAAACATAGCTCTAAGTTAAGTGTTGCATTGTGGCCATATGTTACCGAAGTGCTTAATTCTATTTCATTGACAATTTTAAATTTCCATTTGCTTTTTTGGTTGATCCGCCAGGTTTAACGTTCAAAGCTGTAGTGATTTTAATAACCTCTTTTGACCTAATCCGGCGTTAAAGATACATTATTAATTCCTCGGATATAGTTGAAATCATGTCAAAATGGTGGATAAAAGAAGAATTTGAAGTAAAAGGATTATTTGAGCTGAACGTATGCGCGTGATCTTAGGAGGTGGAATACTTTTTGAGATCGACTTTAACCTAACGGTTGTTGTGTAAACATCCTGTTGAAGTTTCCCCACATGTGAAAAGGAATATGAAATCGCGCATGGCGAAAATGAATCATTGGGGACGATTATTGAGAAGGAACTGGGTTAAATACGGACCAAGCTCCTCCAACAGACCGAGGTGATTGATGACATTGACAAGAAAATTATAAATAAATGAAGAATATACTCATAACCGGGGGATCCGGTCTTATCGGACAGGAAGTCACTCGGGTGTTGGAGGAAAAGGGGTATGAAGTTGCCTGGCTTAGTAGAAATCCTGAAAAATATGCCCAAAAATCGTTTGATTGGGACGTAAATGGACAAAAGATGGATTCCGCAGCTTTATCCTGGTGTGATGGGCTCATTCATCTTGCCGGTGCAGGTGTCGCTGAAAAACGTTGGACAGAAGAAAGAAAACGTGAGATCCTGTCGAGCCGAGTCCTATCCACGTTGTTGTTGTATGATCAGCTGAAGACAATGAACAAGCGTCCTGAGGCTGTTATCGCCTCTAGTGCGGTAGGTTACTATGGGATGAGCACGGAGGATAAACTGATGCATGAAGGGAGCTCGCCGGGAGATGACTTTTTGGCGGATGTGGTAAAAAAATGGGAAGCAGAATCGGAAAAATTTTCTACTTTGGGGATTCGAACCGTTAAGTTACGGATCGGGATCGTCTTGGCCAAAGATGGCGGAGCGTTAAAGGAGATGCTGAAACCCCCAGTTGCTGCGCCCTTGGGCAGCGGCAGGCAATATATGAGTTGGATTCATATTCGGGATCTTGCGGAAATGTTTGTGTACGCGCTAGAAAATCAGGGTATTCAAGGCGAGTATAATGCAGTGGGTCCGGTTCCGGTTTCCAACATGATTTTGACATTAAAGGCTGCAAAAGCGGTAAATAAGCCATTTATTAATATTGGCGTACCTAAATTTGGGCTCAAGATACTATTGGGTGAAATGGCAGATATGGTATTAGGAGGAAATCGGGTAAGCAACGATAAAATACAATCCTCCGGTTTCACGTATCGTTTTCCGCTGTTGGATATGGCCTTAGCGGATATTTACAACTAAATTAAAGATATTTTATGTTCAGAAATGCGGTTTGGCTTTTCGTTTTTTCATTCGTTCTTCCTGTCACTTATGGACAACAAGCTGATTTAACCTATTATTTACCCGAAGGGTATACGTACTCTCCCGAAGTGCCAACTCCGTCTTCTATATTGGGGTTTCAGGTCGGGGAATGGCACGCTAGTCACGACCAGGTAGTCGGCTATTTTCGTCAACTTGCTGAATCTTCAGATCGAGTGACGTTAGTGGAATATGGACGAACCTACGAGATGAGGCCACTTGTCATGCTTATTGTTACTTCCCCGTCCAACCTGCAAAGGATTGAGGAGATAAAGGCCAAACGTAATGCGCTTCGCCATGAACCCGCGGCTGCGGATACCGAAGGAACCCCATTGGTCATGTATATGGGTCATTCCGTACATGGAAATGAGGCTTCAGGTGTGCAAGCGTCGCTTGTTTCCGCCTATCATTTTGCTGCGGCACAAGAAATTGCCGCAGACTTAGAGGACATGGTTTTATTGATCGATCCTGCGCTAAATCCTGATGGCGTTAACCGCTTTGCTACCTGGGTAAACGTACATAAAGGATACCATAGCACCGGGGACCGTAACAACAGGGAGCTTAATGAAGTGTGGCCGGGAGGGCGTACCAACCACTATTGGTTCGACCTTAACAGGGATTGGCTACCGGTACAGCACCCTGAGTCACGAGGCCGTATCACACAGATTCAAGATTGGAAGCCAAATGTTGTTTTGGATTTTCATGAAATGGGTACAGACAATACGTTTTTCTTTCAGCCGAGTATTCCAAGTAGAAATCATCCGCTTACACCTCAAAAAAACTTCGATCTAACGGCTGAATTTGCCAAGTATCATGCGGAGAATTTGGATAAGATCGGTTCGCTCTATTATAGCCAAGAGAGTTTTGATGATTTTTATTACGGAAAGGGGTCTACTTACCCCGATGTACAGGGTGCCGTTGGGATTCTGTTTGAGCAGGCCTCTTCGCGTGGGCATTTACAAGAGAACCAATACGGCAGCATTAGTTTTCCCTTTACAATCCGTAACCAAGTCAGAGCTGCACTTTCATCGTTTGAAGCCGCTAAAGAAATGCGGGTGGAATTGAACCAATATATGCGGGATTTTTACCTTGAGCAACAGGCCGAGGCAAATTCTGATACGATTAAGGCCTATATATTTGGTACAAGGGATGATTATGCACGATCCTATCACCTAGCAGACTTAATTTCGCACCACGACATCAAACTTTACAGCCTTAAAGAGGATGTAGTCCTAAACGGTGTCCCGTTTGATGCTGAAAAGTCATATATCGTCCCTTTAAACCAGCCCCAGTATCGCCTTATCAAATCCATGTTTGAAACGAGGACAACGTTTCAAGATAGCCTTTTTTATGATGTTTCCGCATGGAATCTTCCCATGGCGTTCAATTTGGATTACATGGCGTTGAATAGCCGAATTTTGAATTTGGCAGATGTAGTTGAAGCGCCGAAGCGAATCAGCAGAAATCCAGGGTTAGTAATCGGATCATCAGGTGCCTATGCCTATGCATTTTCGTGGACCGACTACTACGCGCCAAAGGCACTTTACTTCCTCCTGGATAAAGGGTATCAGCTACGGGTGGCCCATGAACCATTTCAAAGTAGCTTGGGGTTGACTTTCGAAAGAGGGTCAATTCTGGTCGCAAAAGGGAATAGTGGTGTATCGGATCAGGTATTTTTTCAGGATCTTCAAGAGGCTTCAAGGAATAGTAGTATCACTATTCACTCCTTGGCTTCCGGATATACATCAGGCATTAATCTCGGATCACCCAGTATCAGCTTACTTAAAAAGCCGTCCATTGCCTTATTGGTAGACAAAGGTGTGTCAAGTAGCGAGGCTGGAGAAATATGGCATTTGTTTGACCAGCGAATGGACGTACCCATAACCTTACTTCCGACAGATCGCTTTGCCGGAGCGGATTTAAGCAAGTATACCGTAATTATTCTTCCAAGCGGTTCCTATGGGGCTTGGGGATCCACTGGAACTAATAAACTGAAAGCATGGGTGCAAAACGGAGGAACCCTTATTGCCCGAGGAGGTGCGTTAAACTGGCTTGCCCAGCAGGAACTGGCTCCGTTTTCTTTTGTAAGTTCCGAACAACAAGACTCTTCCAGCGTCAGAAAAAACTATGCCGACCTCACGAATGAAAGAGGGGCACGGGTTACTGGCGGAGCAATCTTTAAGGCGTTATTGGATACAACCCACCCATTGGGCTACGGATATACGGATGAGGAAATCCACGTATTCAGAAGCGGTAACCAATTCTTAAAACTGGCGACAAATCCCTACGCCAATCCGTTGGTATATGCCGACACGCCCTTAGCTAGTGGATATATCCACCCGAGCAATCTAGAGCAAATGAAAAATACCGGCGTTATCCAAGTTGCGGCTTTGGGAAGCGGCAGGATCATCGGTTTTGTAGACAATCCGAACTTTAGGGCTTTCTGGTTCGGGACCAATAAATTATTTCTTAACGCTGTCTTTTTTGGTCAGACAATTGATGCCAATTCCGCTAGGTAGGTTCCAATTTTCGATCGGCTGAGAGCTGGGTGTGGCACTATGCGCACCATAAAATTGTCCCTGTTGTACTCGTTACATCAGGGACAATTTGTTGGGAGAGCTTTTAGCGATTCTGATCGGGACAGACTAAACGGATAATCCGTCAAAAGTTCTGGGCTCTAAAAATCAAATTTTACTGGCTAAAGGGGCAAGGAGAACCCGATGTGATAGGCAAGAGGAATCAGCTAATGGAGAGATTTCCCCTATGCATGGTCTTTCTGTGGAAAGCATAGAAACACTGCGCCCTGTTGGACGTGTATTTCCAACAGGGCGGAGGTTTTTATGACTCATTTTTAAAAGCGAATATAAGTGCCTAATCAGTCACTTCGACGATCATGTCAATTTCAACAGCAATGTTGTTGGGAAGTGAGCTCATTCCTATTGCTGCTCTTGCATGTTTTCCTTTTTCCCCAAAAACGGCTACCATCAGATCGGAAAACCCATTAATGACTTGTGAATGCTGCTTGAATGATGGATCAGCGTTGACCATTCCTTGGGCCTGAATAATGTTCTTCACTTTGTTGAGGTCACCAATTTCAGCTTTCAAAGAAGACAAAAGCGAAATACCGGTGTAGCGAGCTGCCTCATATCCAGCCTCAAGCTCCAGATCTTCGCCGAGCCGGCCAATTACCTGGGTGCCGTCTGGTTTGTCGGGTCCGTGTCCGGCCATGTATATTAGATTGCCTACTCGTTTTGACTTGAGGTAGTTAGCAGTGGGCGGATTAGGGAGTACAAGCTTGATACCGAGTTCCTCGATCCGTTTTTCAGCATCTATGCCGTCGCTTACCTGGCTTACAGGCTGGACTTCGGCAGTCTCGGTTTTTTCACTGGCACAATTTGTTAGCAGGAGTAGGGACAAGCTGCCGAGTATAAGAAGGTGTTTCATTGTCTTTAGTGGTATAATCAATCGTTAAATTTTCATGGCATTAGGACATTGGATGGTTTCCAAATTACCAGTAAATGGCCAAAATCAAGCATATTTGCTGGAGTAGGTTACGTCGCCAATGGAGGACCGTTAGGTATCAAGATCGGTTGTTTTGGAGGAGAGAAACCCACCTTTTTAGCTATAAAGGTAGCGTTTTGGTATTCGCCCAAGTGGATCTTACCGGTGATCGTTTCTCCTTCAAGCGTCCCCCCAAACATGTACTGAACCTGTTTTCCGGGTTCGCGGTAAGTGCTGTGAAGCTTTACCTCTTTCCCTTCAATCGTGCCGACTATGTCTTGGTTATTAAAGTCGCTTTCATGTCTCCCCATCAGCCAGTTTTCATCTTGCTCTAAATACCATTTATGGGTAGACTGACTGCTGGAGAACTGGATTTCTACGGCCCACCTGCCGGCCAAGCTTCCCGCAGGTGCTGCCATCGGCTTTTTAGGTTGTCTTTTTTGACTGAGAACCTCAGCTAAACGGTCCGCAACTATAGGAGCCTCTGCGGCTACCATCTGACTTGGTGTGATGGTGATAAGCGTGCTGTTCTCTCCGGTGTCACGACCTCCTACCGCAATTCGCGGTTTGTTTCTTCCTAGATATTCCGCCAGTTCCGGTCCGGTAATATGTAGTGCATTTGGGTCCCACATCACGTGAAGGGTGGGGGCTCGATTGTTTAGTTCACCCGGCGGTGGAATCTGTACGCTACTAGTGACACCTTTGATTTTTGTGACTTTGGCGCTGATTTGCTCCAGCCAGTTCTCCCAGTTTTTCCATTCCTGTGCGTGGTCTCTTGTTACCCAAGCTTCCACAGCAGCCAACATTCCCATCATTTCCTCTTTTCCGACCTTATTATCCCTACCTGGTCCATGGTGTGGAGAGCTTGCTTGCCAGGCGGATAAAAGGATGTCTTTTTGCCCGAGTAGAATTCCTGCGCATTGTGGGCCGCAGATGGCCTTTCCGCCTGAATAAGCCACCATGGTTGCTCCCTTTTCCAAATGTACGTTTGGGATAGTAAGGTCTTCAGCGGCCGCATCTACCAAGACGGGGACGTTTTTTGGTTTGGCAATCCCGGCAATTACTTCTAAAGAAAGCGGTTGGCCCGTTGCCGACTGTCTCCCCGTCGTGATGTATATCATGGCGGTTTTTGGAGAAATGGCAGCTTCGAGCTCCTCAGGAGTACTTACCTCTATGATGTTGACGCCTATATTTCTAATGGAGGCGTCATAGACATTTCTTGAATACCGCGGGATGATCACTTCATTTTTTTGCACATCCGAAAGATCCGGTATGCGCAGCAGGATTTCGGGGTTACCCCCGCTGACACAGGCCGCGGTGGCATGTTTCATCGCAGCGGCACATCCTGCCGTAATGATCCCCCATTCTGCTTTGGTTATTTCGGCAAGCCGCTGTCCTATGCCATAAGCCATCTCATCATATTGAATGAAATTTCCGGCAGCGGCCTTCATCGCAGTTAGTACTTCCGGACGTTCGCGAGACCCGCCAATTATGGTGAAAGTTCCCCGGCAATTGATGATCGTGTCCACTCCAATAGATCCGTAAATGTCTTCATCAAGTGAAATAGGCCCTACGGGCTCGGATTGGGCATCATGCCCCATTGAAAGGAAACTGCCACCAATCGGCAACATGGCCAAATTTTTAATTACATGTCTTCTGTCCATTGTTAGTTGTTTTTCTGATATGATGAGGCTGATAAGCCATTCAGGTCGTACACAATTCGCCCTGCCCGAATGGTTAGTTCAGCCTCCAAGAGTTTATTTCCTTTTATTCGCTGTCCGGCCGAATCTACAAAGCCAAAGTCTCCCTGACGTAACCTAAAAACAGCAATGTCAGCTTCAGCACCTATGCTTAGGTGACCCAGGTCTTCCCTTTTCAGTGCCTGGGCTGTCTTCCAAGAGGCTTGGGTGAGTACTGCTTCCATCGTCATGCCCATGGCCATAAATTTAGACAAAACATTGGAAAAGTTCTTCATGCCCGAATTCATACTAAACCGGTGTAAGTCCGTCCCAAAGGTATCTGGCGTCAAGCCCTGTTGTAGTGCAGGTATAGCCTGATTAAACCAAAATCCTGCCCCGCCGTGACTGACATCGAAAAGTATTCCGCGTTCTTTTGCTGCTTTGACTACCGGCAACAGATTTCCCTCCGTATCGATTATGGGTTCCCTATCCCGGATATTCTCGTAGGTATGGCTCAAAATATCGCCTGGCCGCATCCGCGCTAACTGGTCAGCTAGCGTATAACGCGGTAAGTGACACTCTACTAATAGGGGTACCCCAGCTATTTCGCCGGCTTCTACCGCACGTTCGAAAGGCGCCCATTCTTCTCCTTCAAAGTGTCCGATTTTAACACCTACCAAAAATTGAGGATACTTGGCGATTTGTTGCGCAGTGATTTGTGGATTCATATCCGTGATATCTTCCTGATACGGATTTCCACGCATGCCACCTCCGGCAATATTAAGAAAGGCCAGAACCCTTGTTTGTGAAACGTCTATAACTGTTGTTTTGAAGTGCTCGAAATTTCTCCATCCAGAAGTTCCTGCATCCACGACCGTAGTGACACCTGAGCGGAAGCTAAAATTGTCGGGAGAAACGCTGGAACTGCCTCCAGCGAAGATTTTTGGGGTTTCCCCCACAAACACATGCGTATGAGGGTCAATAAGTCCGGGACTTACGATCAAGCCCCCTAAGTCAATTGCGCGTTTTCCTTCTTCAACCGGGATCCTTGTCTGTATGTTGGAAATCTTCCCCTCTTTTATGGCGATATCCATGGGCTGGTTTATGCCATTTTTCGGATCGAAGAGGTGCCCGTTGACAAGAACCAGGTCATAGGTTTGGGCCAAGGACACATAGCCTGTCCCCAGCCAAAAACAAACTAGGGCGACTAGGTATACGCAAAGGGTAGGGAGCATGCGCGCCCGGCGCTTTTTCATTTTGTTGTTGTAAGTTCTTTCTCCCAATGTGCCGTACTGATTCCGTTAAGATCCCACATAATTCGTCCCGCCCGCAACGTGAGCTCTGCTTCGATCTTTTTAGTGCCCTCGATTTTTGTTCGTCGGACATCCTGAAAGCCAAATTTTCCTTCCCTTAGGCTAAATACCGCGATATCGGCCTCTGCTCCTACACTCAAGTGCCCCAAATCTTCGCGTGAAATTACTTGCGCAGGTCTCCATGTAGCTCGCAGGATAACGTCCGAAAGCGACATACCCATGTTCATAAACTTCGAAAGTAGATTTGCCATATCTTTGAAACCACCGTTCATACTGTCCTTGTGCAAGTCGGAACTGATTACATCAGGAAGAAATCCCTGTTGCAAGGCTGGAATTGCCTGTCTAAAAGAAAAGGCGCCCCCTCCGTGGCCAACATCGAAGATTATTCCGCGTTTTTGCGCTTCAAACACGAATGGCTTTACCCGTAAGTCTTCATCTACCACTGTCTCCCGATTGGCTGGACCGTAAGAAAAGGTGTGCGTGAAAATATCACCGGGCCGAAGATGGTTCATAAATAAATCTTCAATGGAGTTTGGAGGTTGATGTTCTCCAAAATCGACCATCACGGGAACATTAGCCAATTTTCCAGCCTCTACTGCTAAATCCACTTGGGTAAAACCTCCCCAGTAATGGGCAGACTTGATGCCTACCAAGATATCGGGAAAAAGTTTTAGTATCATATTCGAGGTCATCGTAGGATTCATATCGGACACATCCTGTTCCTCATAGCGACCAAACATGCCGCTTCCCACGATATTCAAAAAGGCAAGAATCCGTGTCTGTGAGCGGTCAATGGTCTGTTGCTTAAACAATCGGAAATTCCTCCAGCCAGAGGAACCGGCATCTACTACGGTAGTGACGCCAGAGCGAAACGTGAACCCGTCTGGTGGAAGGCTGGTATGACCGCTTGCGATGTAAGACAAGGGCTCGGTACCGTGAAATGCATGCACATGCATATCGATCAATCCTGGAGTAACATACAATCCACTTACATCGATGACCTGTTTGGCCTTGCTGCTGGGAATTCCATTGGCTACCTGATAGATTTTTCTTTCCGCAATGGCGACATCCATAATTCCGTCTATACTATTTTTGGGATCAATAACATGGCCTCCTTTCAGTAGAAGGTCAATTTCTTGGGCGTGAAGGTCAGCGTATCCGGCAAGCATGGTGATTCCAATCACCAACATTCCCTGTACGAGACACCTCAAACGGAAGTAAAAAGAGAGCGTTTGCATGTGTGGGTTAAGTTGAGGGCGTTTATCTACAAATTTGTCAGCAGTCTTCCTAATGGGGTGAGGTAAAATGCCGCAGTAGTAGCATTAAAATTCTTGACAGTTTGGGAAATTAATTTTTACTAAATATTACACAAAAATTTATTGTAGCAAAGTAATATTTTATAAGTTTATGAATTGGAGGTGTGACAGGCCTGTTTTGGTTTGGAAATGCAAATAGTCAATCGTATACCCAAGAATAACACGCGCTAGCCTAAAGCAAATGCGACTCTCCTCATGGAAAAGCAAAGGAATTCATTTATGCAAAAAATTTGGGCTTGGATGTTAAGCATTGGCCCGGGAATATTCTGTATTGGCTATACAGTAGGCACTGGCAGCGTGACCTCAATGGCCAAGGCAGGTAGCCAGTTCGGCATGCAGTTACTTTGGGTTCTATTTCTCAGTTGTTTTTTTTCATGGGTAATGATGGAGGCCTATGGCCGCTATGCGATAGTCACGGGGCAAACGTCCATTTACAGCTTTAAAACCAAAATTAAAGGCGGAAAGATATTGGCCATTATCGTAGTGACAGGAATCGTCATTGCCCAATGGAATTCACTTACGGGCATATTGGGATTGAGCGCTAGTGCCTTGTATGAAGTCGCCGTTTTATTTGTTCCGACCTTACCGGCTGAAAGCTATTGGGCTGTGTTAGGGATCGCTATTGTATTAATTATCATTATGTACGCCCTGCTTTGGGTCGGCCAGTATTCCTTTTTTGAAAAAGTGCTCGTTGTGTTCGTGACCCTAATGGGCATTTCCTTTATTATATCCATGTTTGTGGTACTGCCGGATCCGATTGATATCGCACGGGGACTGAAACCTTCCATTCCGGCGGTTCCGGGGGGCAAATTGTTGGTGGCAGCATTTGTGGGTACGACCATGGCCGCTCCCACTTTTGTCGTCAGGCCATTGTTATTGAGAGGAAAGGGGTGGACTCAGGTCAATGCAAAAGACCAGTCTAATGATGCGCTTTTTTCCGCTGTATTGATGTTCATTATTAATTTAGCCATCATGGCCGCTGCGGCAGGATCCTTATTTGTCGAGGGAAAGACGATAGAGCGGGTATTGGATATGGTGTATACGCTAGAGCCTATTGCCGGTAAGTTCGCCGTTGCGTTGTTTATGACGGGTGCGCTGAGTGCTGGCTTATCTTCCATTTTTCCCATTTTGATGGTCGCTCCCTTATTGATTGCCGACTACAAGGAGGGCGTTCTTGATACTACTTCTATGCGGTTTAAGGTCCTTACGGGCATTGCCTGTATCTTCGGCTTGACAGTGCCTATTTTGGGGGCAAATCCAATCTTGGCCCAGATTATGACCCAAGTGGCAGCGGTCTTTATCCTGCCAGTAGTGGTAGGATGTATTTTTTATTTGATAAATAGACGGGATTTGATGGGCAAACATAAAGCAGGGTTATTGCTTAACCTAGGCCTTGGTGCCGCCTTTGTGTTTTCTATAGTGATTTCTTACACTGGGTTTATTGCGCTATGGGAAATGCTTTGACGGTGGTTTACAGATCACCCAATTTTCTATGAAATTAGTATTCGCAGAATTAAATATTAAATTTTTCCTCTATTTCTAAATTTTCAAAAGTTTAATTCAGGTATAAGACATTTTGTTAAAGTTCTTGATAATCAATTATATTTCTCCTAGAGGAGAAGATAGGTTAAAAAAAAATTATCCGTTAATCCCGTTGCATTGAGTTAAAATTTTCCGTAATATTCGGGTGACTATTGCACCCCATCCAGAATATACACCCAGTTGATTTGAAAGTCTTACTTTGTTTCGTTTGTTGTAACTAAACCTATCGGTAGATTATTTCACCTCCGTTAGCGTTTTTTTTGTGTCAAAGTGAAACAAAGAAGCTTTCAATAATAGATGGGAATTACCCGAAGATTATCAAGCCTGACCTAAGAGACCCAACTTTGGTAGAAGTATAAACTACTGAAACCACTTATTACTAAACAAATTTAATTCTTATGAAAAAAAGTCTACTTGCTTTTCTTCTGATGCTTTTCACAGGCTTATTTGCCTATGCACAGGAGAGGACGGTCACGGGTACCGTGACTGATTCAGACGCTGCTGCCCCGCTTCCCGGGGTAAGCGTATTGGTTAAAGGTACAACCACCGGCACAATAACGGATATTGACGGGAAGTACAGCATCAGCGTGCCGGCCTCTGGTAACACATTGGTGTTTTCCTATTTGGGTTACACGAGGCAGGAATTGGCCGTAGGTAATTCTAATGTAATTAATGTGGCGTTAAAAGCTGAAGAAACAGCGCTTGGTGAGGTTGTCGTTACAGCCTTTGGTTTGGAAAGGGAAAAGAAATCGTTGACCTATACGGTTCAGGATGTTGGAACGAGAGAGCTTACCGAGGCAAGAGAGTTAAACGTGATGAACTCCCTTTCCGGTAAAGTAGCTGGGCTTTCAATAAACCGAGGAGGATCCGGTGTTGGAGCACCTACACGGGTGATACTAAGAGGTAACCGCTCGATTAGTGGAGATTCACAACCGCTTTACATCGTTGACGGTGTACCTGCAAGGGGAATAGAAAACCTCAACCCAGATGATATTGAAAGTATCAACGTACTAAAAGGTCCAAATGCCGCGGCGCTTTATGGAAGCCGTGCAAACAACGGTGCTATTGTCGTCAACACAAAAAGGGGAAAGCAGGGGTTCAATGTTAGTTTGAACACATCGTATATGTTTGATCAGCCCCTTCTTTTGACGAATTATCAGGACGTATTTGGCCAGGGAAGCGGAGGGGTTTACTCTCCTGCATCTGAATTCTCATGGGGTCCCCGTATGGACGGTCAGCAGGTAGCACAGTGGTCTATGGTGGAAGGAAAGGCTGGTACAACCTATCCATTTTCTCCGCAGCCTAATAATATTCGGGATTTCTTCCAGACGGGTCATAATATGGCAACGACTTTAGCTGTAAATGGTGGAACGGAAAGAAGTCAAACCTACTTTTCCTATACCTATGCAGATGCAGCTGGAGTGGTTCCCGGCAATGATTTGCAGCGTCATAGCATTAACTTACGCTTAACCAATAAATTGACAGATAAATTGACGCTGGATTCAAAAATAAACTATATCCGACAGGATATCGGTCAGCCGCTTCCAGAAGATGAAAACTACGCAAATCCAACAAGACATATTTATAGATTGCCTAGGAACATACGTACCGAGGACATTTCACAATTTGAATATGTTAATGCCGCCGGTCTTCTAAGACAAAATTATTTTAACCCCGGCTCTAATGGCGGTGCAAACCCTTATTGGGCGGAGAATCGAAATCTTCGAACAAGTGCTTTGGACAGGATGATTGCTTTTACTTCATTAAATTATGAATTAACTGAAGGACTAACCATCTTGGCTAGGGC
>WGNT01000188.1 GCA_016124425.1 Cytophagales bacterium | reverse complement strand
GCTTTAATTACCAGCGGATTCCCATTTTCGAGCAATTATCATTAAGTCCTCGTCCACTAGGGGAGCAAGAGTTGCTTCAGGAAATGACCCTTACCAAAAATATTCTGAGTCAAATCCGTCCCAATATCAGACGAGACACAAGTGCGATAGGTGAGCTTATCGGGTATTCTGAGCTCGAAGAGTTGGTTCGAAACGAAGTAAGCAAAAACCTTTATGCTCTTGGATTAAATTATACGGGAAAACCTAGGACCAGGGAGTTCTACCCCGCAGGGTTCATGAGGCAAATGGGGATTTATGGCATCTATTTCCCCTTTACCGGAGAAAGCTACATAGACCCTAGCCTACATCCGTTGGAAAAGCCATTTACGATAGCGCATGAAATGGCGCATAGCTACGGAGTGACGGATGAAGGCGAAGCGAACTTTATTGCTTGGGTGATTTGTAGCAACAGTGAATCATACCTGCTTCAATACACCGGTCAACTCAGGCTTCTCAGGTATCAGCTAAATGACCTTTACAGGATAAATCCGGAGACTTACAAAACGTTTGTCGCTGCTTTGCCCGCAGGGGTTAAAAATGACCTAGCCTCCATCCGCCGAAACGTTCTTTCCATTCAGCCTTTATTTTCGGAAGTAAGCCGACGGTCAAACGATCTGTATCTAAAATCCCAAGGCGTGAAAGCCGGTGTTCAGAGCTATGCGCAGCTTCCGATGTTGGTTGTTGCTTGGAGAAATCAGCTTAAAGGAGGAGGCTAGCGCGTCGCTCTTCTCCGAGTGTTAACATACAAAAAGCCCAACCCTACGGTGCTCAAAAAGAGAATGAATGCGGCCCACTCGGTTGTCCTGTATTTTTTCTTGGCGTCTTCAAGCTCCTGTTCCTTTGTGGCGATTGATCGTTTGAGAATATTGATATCCCCTTGTTGCTTCTGTGCGATAAACTTGTAATCTTCCCGTTCGTGGGATATTTCTGTGGTTTCTATCTTATTCAACATTTCCAGCTCTTCCATGATCTGATTATCCTTCTGAATAATCCTTGCCATCCAATCATTCGTCGCGATCATGTCTTTCTTTGTGCGATTGCCAAATAATCCGGATTTTTTCTGCTCCGATTGTTGCCACTGTTGATGGAGTTGTTGCCTTTCTGTAACAAGCTTATTTAGTTTCTCTTGGGAGAAACCATATATGGGTAAACATAGCAGTATTGAAAAAAGCACCAACAACCACCTGAAGAAAAATGAGGCAGTCTTACTTAGCGTGACTCGCGTGGAGAAAATGGCCATGGTTTAGTTGAATGTTGACGTGAACGGCGTGAAAACGAACTATCATTGTCAAATCCCGTGCCGAAGCCAAGGATAAACTAGAATTTGAGGCGTTTTCCTTTTCTTCGCTTAAAGCCTCCTTTCTTTCTTTTGGTATTCGAATAGAAATTATACAAAAAGTTAGTGGCAATAAGCGTGATGGTCAGGGGAGTGAAAAACGCGGGAATCATTGTCTTTATCCCTAGGAGAATAAGTAGCGCTGCAATAATGCCAATTTTGAATGAGGTGTGGCTTTCAGGATAGCTCTTTGCAATCAGGATGAGGCTGGTAACTTCGATGATAAGGAGCGCAACAATTATCACAGTAAGAATAACCGGAAACGCAACATTTGTAGCAACAAAAGACCACGTAAACAGTGCAATGACTAGCACAAAGCTTAATGTGTGAAGGGAGGTATTTATGCGTTCTTTCATGGGTTATCGATTGGGTTCCTTAAGGTAGCAAAACAAGTGATTAAAAACAAAAAAACATCCATGAGGCAATAGTTCCCATGGATGTTTAATTAAGTGATCGTATACTTGTTCCTAAAGTTTCCGTTTTAGAAAATCCGTCATTAATTGGTACAGGTGTCTACTTGTGTTTCCTCCGCTGATGCCATGGCTACGGTTTGGGTAGTAAAAACTTTCAAACTGCTTGTCGGCGGCTATTAACGCATCTACAAGGTCTACGGAATTCTGAAAATGCACGTTGTCGTCTCCTGTGCCATGAATGAGTAAATAGTTTCCTTGTAGCTTGTCGACATGGCTGATCGGGCTGTAGTCATCATAGCCGGCAGCATTTAATTGGGGAGTCTGTAAATACCGTTCCGTGTAGATCGTGTCGTAGTATCGCCAAGTAGTCACAGGGGCTACGGCAATGGCGGTCTTAAATACGTCGTTTCCTAGCATCAATGCAAGGGAGGACATGTATCCGCCATAAGACCAACCCCAGATGCCGACTCGGCTTTTGTCGATATAGTCCATTGCGCCAAGGTATTTTGCTGCCGCACTCCGATCTGCTGTCTCCAACTTCCCAACGTTTCGCTAGGTCATGTGCTTAAAGTCCCTACCCCTTCCACCGGTACCGCGATTATCTATACATGCAACAATATATCCTTCTGCAGCCAAGTGCTGATGCCAAAAATCACGAAGGCCGCCCCACGCGTTGCGGACATTTTGGGAGCCGGGGCCACCATAAACGTAAAGCAGCAAAGGGTATTCTCGAGTTGGATCAAAATTATGGGGCTTGATCAGGTAACCGTTCAACTCATGGCCATCCTCGGCTGCAAATGTAAAAAACTCCTTGCTACCGAGTTCGAATTTTCCCAACTGTTGTACCAGTGCCTCATTAGTTTCTAAAACCTTGATTAATTTCCCTCCTGCCTCATAAAGACTTACGGTCAGCGGTTGTGACGCGGTAGAGTGGTAGTTGATGTAGTAGTTGAAATCCGGGCTCATATTGGTCGAATGGGTACCGGGCTGGGGAGTGAGCAGTTTTTTACCTTTGCCGTTAAGGTTAATTACATATAGCTGTCGTTCGAGGGCAGAGATTTCAGTAGACTCAAAGTAGATTACCTTTCTCTTCTCATCGATGCCCACTAAAGTAGTGACTTCCCAGTCGCCCGAAGTAAGCTGACGGATGAGGTTGCCATTTATATCATAGTGGTAGATATGCTTGAAACCGTCCTTCTCGGAGGTTGCAATGAACCCCTTATTGTTACTCAGGTAATAGAGGTTATCATTATAATCCAAATCAACGTAGGTTGCTGCCTCTTCGTGGAGTATCAGCCTGCTTTCTCCAGTTTTGGCGTCTGCATGCAGTAGATCCATTTCATTTTGGAGTCGGTTTAGCCGGATAAAGGCCAGGGTTTCCGGATCATTTGTCCAGAAAATTCGGGGCAAGTAGATGTCGTCCTCCTCACCGGAGTCCACCTTTACCGTTTTGTTAGACTCAAGGTGAAAAATATGGATGCTGACTGTTGCGTTTTCTTCGCCGGCTTTGGGGTATTTGAACAGATAATCTTCGGGATATAATGGCCCCCAAAGCTGCATATTAAAGACGGGTACAGCTCTTTCATCAAAGCGGATGAAGGCGAGCTTCTTCCCATCAGGCGACCAGGCAAAGGCTTGTGCCATTGAAAATTCTTCTTCGTAAACCCAGTCAGCAGAGCCGTTGATAATGGCATTTTTCGCTCCGTCTTTAGTAACTTGGATGATCGTTCCTTTGTCAATGTCTTTGTAATACAGGTTATTTTCTTTCACAAAGGCTACTTTCGTGTTGTCTGGAGAAAGGCTGGCGTAAGAAACCTTTTCCTCTCCTAGAAGGGGTTGTACTTCTCCGGTGTTGAGACTTACCACATGAAAAATCGCCTTTGAAGAGCGGCGGTAGATCCGTTCGGCCTTGGATGAAAGAAGCGCAAAACGTTCATCTTCGCTGAGCGAGTAGGAGGTAAATTCAACACCTATTTTTTCCCCATCTATCAAGACTTCCGTTTCTTCCCCAGTCGCCAAATTGATTTTAACCACCTTTGGCGTGGGTTCCGCCCCAAGTGAACTATAGAAACTGCCATCTTTCATCCAATTGATGCCGTAGACAGACTTTTGGTTTAAATTGAATACGTCATCTAAGGTGATTTTTTGCTTTACCTGTCCGGATGCTGGCAGGAATGTAACCATCAGTAGCAATAGGCAGCAATAGGCAGCTTTATTCATATTCGAAAGTATGGTAAGTTTAATTTCAATAAACACAAGTCTCTATCGCTTAAAAAAGTTTATTTTTTGCTTGCTTTTTTTCGACTTTTTGTTTCCCTGATGCAGGATTTTGACAGGGCATCGCTAGTCCCTTTTTCTTTTGCATAAGGCAGTGACCGTTTATTCAGCTGTAGCCTAAAATTAGCCGATACCTTCAATATTAGTAGAAAATTCAACGATGATCTGTTTATTTATCCATGAAATTCCTGTACTTCGCACTTTAAACGAATGGATGATGAAGAAAAAAATTGCCTTGGTCACCGGGGGTTTTTCCGGAGAGTCAGTAGTTTCCCTGAAAAGTGCGGCCATTGTGGAGCAGCATCTCGATCCAACCAAGTTTGAGGTCTTTAAACTATACATCTATCCCGGAGATTGGTACTTTGTCGACAAGTATGGCGAAAAGGTTCCCATAAACCTGAACGATTTTTCCATTACCCTTGATGATAAAACGATAAAATTCGACGGGATATTTAACATCATTCATGGTTCTCCGGGTGAGGACGGAAAACTAGCCGGGTATTGGGACATGTTAGGGATTCCCTATACTACCTGCAATGCACTTACTTCGGCTGTGACAATGAATAAGGGGTACACTAAAGCAATCATTCAGGATATAGAAAACCTACACGTAGCCAAATCCCTTCAGTTGTTCAGGGCTGACGAAGACAATGCCGAGAAGGTGAAAAGGGTATTGAACTTTCCGCTTTTCGTAAAGCCCAATAACGGCGGGAGTAGTATTGGAATGAGCAAAGTTAATTCGGAAAACGAGCTGGATACCGCATTAGAAAAGGCCTTTAGGGAAGATTCCCAGGTACTTGTGGAGGAGTTTGTCTCTGGAAGGGAGTTTTCGGTTGGTATGTATAAAGTAGGGGGGGAAGTTCGTGTCCTACCTGCAACCGAAATTATCAGTTCCAAGGAGTTTTTTGATTTTGAGGCGAAGTATACACCTGGTGTGTCAGAAGAAATTACACCCGGCCGTATGGATGAGCGGGAAGTGGCTCGGGTCAATGGTATTGCCTCCGAAGTATATAGAAAACTAAACTGTAGAGGGGCCGTTCGAATGGATTATTTTCTGGAAAAAAATACTGGGGACTTTTACTTTATTGAACTTAATACTGTTCCCGGGCAGACAGAGACAAGCTTAATTTCGCAGCAGGTTAGGGCATTTGGAATGGACCTACGGGATTTCTACACCGAGCTTATTGAGTCGATGTGGTCCGGCAACTATTAGAAGCCGAAAAACAAAAAGGCCGATCTCATCGGCCTTTGTGTTTCTAGATTGTAAATGCTTTTTTTATTTTTTCTACATAATCCAATTTTTCCCAGGTAAATAATTCCACCTCCAATTTTATAGAAGCGTTGTCAGGCGAATAAAAAGTTTTAGTAACTACTTCATTTTCCCTTCCCATATGACCATATGCAGCTGTTTCCTCATAGATAGGAAATCTCAACTTAAGCCGTTGTTCTATGGCGTAGGGGCGCATGTCAAACATGCCGGTAATAATCTCGGCGATCTCGCCATCTGAGTAATTTACTTTGGATGTGCCATACGTATTTACATATATCCCCATAGGCTTAGCAACCCCTATAGCATACGATACTTGGACAAGCATTTCGTCTGCTACTCCTGCCGCCACCATGTTCTTCGCGATATGACGAGTAGCATATGCCGCAGACCGGTCTACTTTTGATGGATCCTTCCCGGAAAAAGCACCCCCGCCATGGGCTCCTTTGCCACCATACGTATCCACGATAATTTTGCGGCCCGTCAATCCGGTATCTCCATGCGGGCCGCCAATGACGAATTTCCCCGTAGGATTGATGTGGTAAATGATGTCCGTGTCGAATAACTCTTGTATGTGGTCTGGAAGCTGGGCCTTTACACGAGGAATAAGGATTCCCAGTATGTCCTCCTTGATTTTATTCAGCATAGACCGTTCGTCTGCGAATTCGTCGTGCTGTGTTGAAATTACGATGGTGTGGATCTTTTCGGGGACGTTATCTTCATTGTACACAATGGTCACCTGCGCTTTTGCATCTGGCCGAAGATAGGGCATGTCCTTTTCCTCCCTACGAAGCACCGCCAACTCCTTCAGTAAACGGTGAGAAAGGTCTAGAGCCAAGGGGATATAATTCTCCGTTTCTTTGGTCGCATACCCAAACATCATTCCTTGGTCTCCTGCTCCCTGTTCCTCGGGATGTTCACGCTCTACGCCTTGATTGATATCTTTGGATTGCTCATGGATGGCAGAAAGCACTCCGCAGGAGTTTCCGTCGAACATGTATTCACTTTTTGTATAACCAATCCTATTGATGACATCCCTGGCGATTTTTTGGACATCTAAGTACGTGGAGGATTTTACCTCTCCTGCCAGAATTACCTGTCCAGTTGTGACAAGCGTTTCACAGGCAACTTTGGCATTAGGGTCGAACGCTAAAAAATGGTCGATGATTGCATCAGAAACTTGATCCGATATTTTATCCGGATGCCCCTCAGATACAGATTCCGAGGTAAATAGGTAGGCCATAAACAGTGATTTTGTTTTGAGGGGGTAAATTTACATTTAATGCATAAAATTAAAAATTAAAACGGTTCTAAACCGGAATTACTTCCATTACGGGTATTTTCCTAATGGCACGTCACTGTTCTTTGAGTTGTTTTTCGAAAACGAGGGGAATATAAAAAGCAATACCAAAGACCAAAAACATCAATCCGGCAAAGAACTTGACAAACATCTGTATAAAACCCAGGTTGGTAAGCTGAACCGGGAAAAAGAGGGTGGAAAAAAGGTAAAAAATGAATGTCTCTCCAAAGGAGAACAGCATAAACGTAGCAATCCAGAAATAGGGGAGGGAAAGAAGGTTTTTATCCCTAAACTTATTCTGGCGTATGATGTCCTTGAAGAAAATCAGTGCAAATAGTAATATGATCCCATTACCTAGCATCTGTGAATAGCTTTGAATACTGGTAGTAATGTTTTGCATCCAAATGCTGTTCACCACCCCAAAGCCTAAAAAGAGCCAAAGGGAAAGCATTACTTTGTTCTGAATCTGACAGGAATAGGGGAGGCAGTAAATCAGAATAAGCATCAATGTAATCCGTAGGTAGGTAAACAGCAGGTTGTAAAGAATAATGCTGTCTTTAGGACTATATTGGTAGGCTTCCCAAATAATTTCGGAAACTAACGTACCCAATAATACATAAAAGACCACGCGGTGGATGAGGGTATATTCCCTATGCGGTTCCTTCACCCCAAAGAATGACGCAGAGAAGAACAGCCCTAAAACTAAACATAAATGAAAGATACTCCATTGCATAGGTATATTCAACATTTGGACCGAAAGATAGGGAGCTGAAGTAACTTCATCAATACCCTGATCGGGGTATTTTATTGGACAAAATGGTATAATTTGGGATAAAAACTGTCCTTTTTTAAGCAAAAAAAATACCGGTCTGTTCGGACCGGTATTTTTACTTTATATAGGAGAGGTGGCTAGTTAGGCAGGCTTTTTGGCGGCTTCTGCCGCATCTTGTTCAAGTTCCCGTTTCATTAGATCTACCACTATAGGCGTAGCGATATACACGGACGAATAGGTACCTATCAAGACGCCGATCAATAGCGCAAAAGAGAAGCCTCTTAATACTTCTCCGCCAAAGATCAATAAGACCAATACAACAATCAACGTAGTAGCCGACGTAATTAACGTCCTACCAAGGGTTTGGTTGATCGCGTCGTTAAAGAGACCTACCAATCTGCTGGTTCCTTTATTCGAGATGTTCTCCCGGATTCGGTCAAACACAATCACGGTATCATTGATCGAGTAGCCTATCACCGTCAATACCGCCGCGATGAACACTTGATCTATCTCAAGATTTGCACCGAAGGCACTCGCTATCGCAAAAGCTGCGATTACAAACAGCGTATCGTGTATCAATGCGATGATTGATGCAAGTGAAAACTGCCACTTTCTAAATCTCAACAAGATATATAAGAAGATCGCCACTAGAGCGAAAAACATGGCTTCCATAGATGCGTTCTTGATATCATCTGCCACGGTAGCACCTACTTTGTTGGATCCAGTGATGGCATAGTCATTGGACGACAGTCTTGTTGCATCATCAATAAAGTTGAACCCTGTAACATTCCCTATACCTTCTCGTACGCGTGTCTCAACTTCGCGGTTGGCTTCATCAGAATCATCGTTAATCAGGTAGGAGGTAGTGACTTTTAAGATGTTATTCGCTCCGTATGTTTTTACTTCTACCGCCCCGTCAAATTCTCCGTCTAGACCCACTTTCAAGTCCGATGCAGGATAAGCCTCACTGAATTCAACAATGTAGTACCGTCCACCAGTAAAGTCTACGCCGAATTTCAATCCATTGATGCCGGCTACCAAAAGTCCCAAGACAATAAAGCCGGTCGAAATTAGATAAGCAATTTTCCGTTTTGCCAAGAAATTGATATTCAAGCTCGTAAGAACATTGCTGGCGAATGGTGTGGAAAAGGATAATTTACTTTTATCGCCTTTCTTGCTCATCCAGTGTACGATCACCCTGGTGATAAACACCGAGGAGAAGAAGGAAGAAGCAATACCGATCATCAGTACAATGGCAAAACCTTTTACAGGCCCCTGTCCCAACGCATAAAGAATGGCACCGGTAAGAAAGGTAGTCACGTTAGAATCCAAGATGGCACTGAACGCCTTGTCATATCCCGAACTGATGGCCTGCATCAGGCCTGCGCCGTTTCGTAACTCTTCTTTGATCCGTTCAAAAATCAAGACGTTGGCATCAATTGACATGCCTATAGTAAGTACGATACCTGCGATACCAGGAAGGGTAAGTGCGGTACCTAGCTGGGCTAGAATTCCCAAAATAAAGAAGATATTGAAGAGGAGCGCGGCAATGGCGACGAAGCCACCCTTCGCATAATACGCTACCATAAATAATACCACTAGCATCAGTCCGGCGATCATTGATGTGATCCCCTGATTGGTAGCCTCTTTACCTAAGGTAGGACCCACAATCGCTTCTTCTACAATTCTGGTAGGAGCGGGTAAGGCTCCCGCTTTTAGGATATTCGCCAAATCCTGGGCTTCCTCAATGGTGAAGTTGCCAGTGATCTCGGATTGACCCGAAGGTATCTCTCCTTGTACAGTAGGTGCGGTGTATACGTAATCATCCAACACGACCGCGATGCGTTTACCGATATTTTCACTGGTAAGTTTTCTCCACCTTCTTGCCCCGTCGGCATTCATTTGCATACTTACTGCCGGCCTGGAAGCTTGGTCATAAGACTGCCTCGCATCGGTGATGACATCTCCTTCGAGCGGGGCTTGATCAGAACCTCTTGGGGCTTTTATTGCGTGAAGCTCTAAGAGCTCCAAATTGTCTGTACTCTGAGGCTTCACCGACCACAGGAGACGTATATCTCTAGGTAACAGTGATTTTACGTCGTCCCTGTTGAGGATCCTGTTTATTGCCAAGGTATCCCGAATCTCATATACAAGGCCATAGTTAGCCTTCAATAGGGAGAAGAGCGGCGATACATCGAGGCCAAGAGAGTCTTCCGCTGTGGCACCTTCCGCAAGCCTTCTAGCTAAATCACTTTCTAAATCCGTTGTATCGGAGGTGGTTTCAGCATCAGCGACAGCAGGCTTCTGCGAACGCGCCTCTTCCACAAGCATTGCATTTACGGATTGTAAGGCATCGCCAAATTCATTGATTTCGGCTACCTCCCAAAACTGAAGTTTAGCTACTCCCTGAAGCAGGTTTCTCACCCGCTCTTGATTATCCACTCCGGGAAGTTCAATCTGAATTCTGCCTGATCCTTGAATACGCTGTATGTTCGGTTGGGAAGTGCCGAAGCGGTCTATTCGGGTTCGCAGAATATTGAAAGACCTGTCAATGGCATTTTCAATTTCCGAGTCAATTATTCCCAATATATCAGCATTCGAAGTCTCTAGCGAAATTCTTCCGCGGTTGGCAGCCGTCGCAAAGACGGTGTTTAATTGTCTGTCACCCGCTACTTCGTTCCAAGACTCCGCTAAGAGGGTAACAAATTTTTCATTAGTCGTCTTAGCCTTTTCGCTGGCCAATTCTATGGCTTGGTTCAAAGCTGGGTCCTTGCTGTTGCCGGCAAGTCCGCGTACGATCTCTACAGGAGATACCTCCAGGGTAACGTGCATTCCACCTTGAAGGTCCAATCCTAATCCCAGTTCTGTTTCCTTCACCTCTTGATACGTAAATGGGAAACCTAAAAACCTGTACACGGGCTCTCTCCAAACGGAATCCAAGTACGTTTGTCTTTTCGCAAAGTCTACGTTGCCGGATTCGTTGGTGGCGTATTCGGTGGCATCTTCCTGCACACCGCTTGATACTAGGGTAAACGATAAGTAGTACAGGCACAATGCCGTTACTACCACCGTCAAAAACACGATTATTCCTTTGTTTTGCATGGGGATAAGTTGATAATAAACAAGTTGTTTTACGGAGTATATAATAGGGTAATCTGCTTACTTCTAACAGTAAGCATAAATCATTCTAACTCAAGTTAAAGAAGGGGATTCAGGGTGCGTTCGTGGCAACAATGTGCTCAAAAAGTACTTCGAACAATTGGTTTTGGAAACTTAAAAATCCTTTATAAGCGGAAAGGGCTTGACGGTCAAATCCAATAATCTCCGCTATTAGATGCAATGCCTGATCTAATACAACAACAACAAAGGGAACTACCGCGTCTACTGCATTGTGTAAAAAGGTGGCCTCATCGTCCGAAGATTCAGTTGATGTATTCTCCTGCTCCGTTTGACAATCTTCTGACGGGGACATCAAAAGATACTCAGAGCTTGAAACAAGGAAGCAAAAGATCAGAACCATCAGAATTGTTAGACGCTCTTTTATTATTGCCTTATATGCCTTGTTGCCTCTCATACGAGCGCAAATATAAGAAAATATTAGAAATACCTCCCAATTTAAAAACTATTTTTTTATTTAAACAGCCTCTTGATCAGTGGATTAAAAGCAGAAAAGTAACCCATGAGAGTGACATCCGGGTGATTTTGCCAAGATCAGGCACATCATTTCTGGATAGTGCTCGTTGTTTTCAGGTGGAATTGCTACCTAGCTAGCGTTGGTTACGAAATGCGATTACGTTAGATGTGCTCGCCTTTTTGAATTAATCCTTCGGTTAGGCGGTTGAGCGCTTCCACTTTGTATTCAAAGTCTCCCTTGAGCGTTTCTCTGTACTGATGGATGTTTTCAACCATTTCGTTGATATCTTCGGGAATAATCTCCTCTAGAAGCTGCCTGAGTCGTTTAGCGGTTGTAGGCGACTTGCCGTTGGTGCTGATCGCTATCTTTACGTTTCCCTTCGTAACAATGCCGCCCAGGTAAAAATCACAATATTCGGGCGTATCCGCTACGTTAACGAGAAGACAGCGTGCTTTCGCATGGTGGTATACCTGCTTATTCACCTCCTTGTCATTGGTAGCAGCAATGACCATATGCCTTCCTTCGAGGTAATGCTCGCGGTACTCATCTTGAATCAGGTGAATGTTGGTGTTCTTTTTTGCAATCGTTTTGATGTCTTCAGCGATCTCCTTGGACACAACAGTCACTACGGCATTGGGGCTTGACTTTAGGAGAAATGTAAGCTTCTCCAACCCCACAAAGCCGGCGCCGACGAGTAAGGTGTTTAGCTGGGCTACCTTGAGAAATATGGGATACAGTTCATTCATCTTTGCCTAGGTTTTTCGTTTTTATGCGTACCTCTTTGAAAGGACTACTTCGCTATAGACATCCATCAATTTTGTACTTTCTCTTACTACCTCACCAATCACGATGATGGCGGGTGCTTCGATTTTCTTCGCGTGAACGGTAGCTTCTATATCGAGCATGGTCCCTGAAGCAACTTTTTCGTCCTTAGTGGTACCACTCTGAATTACAGCAATCGGCATGTGCCCCAAACCAATTTGCTTGTAGTGCGACGCGATCTCCCTTAGCTTTTTGGTGCCCATGAGCACGATTACTGTAGCCGTAGACTGAGAAGCTAAATAGAGGTCTTTCGAAAGTTGCCCGCAAGAGGTGGTTCCCGTGATCACCCAGAAACTTTCCGAAACGCCACGCTTGGTGACAGGAATGCCCATGGAGGCAGGGACCGATACGGCGGAAGAAATACCAGGCACCACCTCTGTGTGGATTCCAAACTGACTGATATAATCGATTTCCTCTGCGCCTCTTCCGAATACAAAGGGGTCGCCGCCTTTCAGGCGAACCACATGTCCGTACTTTTTCGCATAATGCACGCAGAGGGCATTCGTGTCTTCTTGTGGATTCATTAGGCTTCCGTTGCGTTTGCCTACGAATACCTTTAGCGCATGGTCGGGTGCATGATCCAATAGCACCGGATCGATCAGCGCATCGTACAAAACGACGTCAGCTTTGTTCAAAGCGAGTACACCCTTAAGGGTAATGAGCTCGGGGTCACCCGGTCCTGCTCCCACAAGGGTTACTCTTGGTTGGATATCATGTGTCATGCCTGTACTTCTTTGGCCCGGAACTCGCTAATGGCTTCAAATACCCGCTCCGCGTCCGCATAATAGGCCAAAGCAAATTCCTGTGTTGGTGCCTGCTCCTTCATCTGATAGACAATATCAGAGAAGTTGCCTGCTAATTCGATTTTTCCGCTCTGCATGAAATGCTCCTCAAAGAGCGTAACGATGCTTGCATAGCTATTGGTGTTCACCCCTTCTGAGGTCAATATGGCCTTTGCGGAATTGACGATACCGGTATAGGTTTGGTAGATCGCATCAGCCCACCTGCCCTCGGACATGCTGTCCTGGGCATTGGCTAGTTTTTCACGTGCCTCCAGCAGCAGGGTGGAGACCAAATCAATCACCACACCGGCACATTCACCTACACCAATGGCTTTGACGTAATTTTCTTCATTGCCCCAATCGATGAAGTCTGTGTCTACCACATCATCGGTGCTGGACAGCGGCTTCAATAGCTCGTAAAAATACATTTGTCCCTGTCGTTGGTAATACTCATGGTAGGCTTCATCGGGATTCGCATGCTGTTCGAAATCGTCCAATAAGAGCCGCAAGGACTGAGGACCTCTTTTTGAAGGAATTTTGATGACCTTATCCGAGAAAATCCCCACGCCGTCGCCAAGGGTCGCTCCACCAAGGAGAACTTGAAGGGCGGGAAGCACGGATTTTCCTACTTTGATGGACATACCTTGATAGCCAATAGAAGCCATGTTGTGTTGGCCACAGGCATTCATACAGCCAGAGATCTTTATCGTCAGATCACTGTTCAGTAAGTATTGGGGGTATTCGTTTTGGATTACTTCCTCCAGCACACCTGCGGCTCCCGTACTGCTGGCTATCCCCAGGTTACAGGTGTCAGTGCCGGGGCAGGCGGTGATGTCACCTACTGTGTTATAGCCGTAGTCCGCCATCCGTAGTTTTTTCAGTTCCTCATAGAAGAAGGGGATAAGCTCCTCTTTGACGTCACGAATGAGTATGTTTTGCCTTAATGTGAAACGTACTTCATTATTCGCATAGCTTTTTACCAGGTCCGCCAGTTTACGGGCAACATCCGTGCGGAAATCCCCCAGCTTTACTCGTATGCCTATAGTCACGAAACCGGGTTGCTTTTGAGGGAACACGTTTGTTTTCTTCCAATGCGCATAGCTGAGGTCAGACGGCGTAGGAATATCCACCGAGGGTGGATTGGGTAAGGTTTGTTGCCGTTCGTAGCTTTCGTGATCTACCGGATAGGTTTGATGCGGAAGTGCTGCTTTTTCCTCCTCGACCAGCTTCAAAAACTCCTCAAGTCCCATTGAGCTGATTAGGAATTTCATGCGCGCCTTCATCCTTTTTGCCCGCTCGCCAAACCGGTCGAAGATTCTAAGCACGGCCTCAGTGAAAGGGACCAACTGATCTGTTGGCAGGAACTCATAGACGACGTCCGCATGCCGGGGCTGCGATCCTAGGCCGCCGCCAAGCAATACTTTGAACCCACGTACTGCGGTCCCATTTTCCGTTTTTAGCTTCGGAATAAATCCCAGGTCATGCAGGTAGACTAAAGCGCTGTCATCGTCACTTGACGAAAAGCTGATTTTAAATTTCCTGCCCATTTCCTGGCAGATCGGATTTCTTAGCATATACCGAAAAAGCGCATCCGCATAAGGGGTTACATCAAACGGCTCCTTAGGGTCTACGCCGGCTGTTTCAGAGGCTGTGATGTTCCGGACGGTATTGCCGCAGGCTTCGCGTAGCGTAACGTCATCTTTCTCCAATGTTGCCCACAGCTCCGGTGTTTTGTCGAGGCTGACGAAGTGAATTTGAATATCTTGTCGGGTAGTGATATGAAGCCTACCAGTAGAGTAGGTATCAGAGACCTCACAGATCCTGTGGAGTTGTTCGGACGTTACTTTGCCGTAGGGCAATTTGATCCGGATCATTTGTACCCCAGGCTGCCGCTGCCCATATATGCCGCGTGCTAAACGCAAGCTTCTGAATTTCTCCTCGTCTATTTTCCCGCCTCTAAACAAGGCGATTTTTTTCTCCAATTCGATGATGTCCTTCTCTACTATGGGGTTTTCTATTTCCGTTCTGAAGCTTTGCATGAGCGTATGCGTTAAATTTCTATTTTTAATCGTTTAAGAGCCGTTCGGCGAAGCTGGCTTCGCATGGTGGGATTTATTTTGCTAGGGCGCTGTTTTCATGCAACCCACATTCCTTTTGTGATGATTCCCACCACCATCTGCCTGCCCTTGCATCCTCACCTGGAAGTATGGCCCGGGTACATGGGGCACAGCCAATGCTGACAAAGCCCTTGTCGTGTAGGGGATTGTAGGGAATCTTATGCGCATGGATATATTCCAAAAGGTGATCCATGGTCCAGTCCAAGAGGGGGTTATATTTTAGGATCTGATTTGCAGGGTCCCATTCAAGCTTTTTCATTTGCTTTCTATTGGGACTTTGCTCGGCCCGTAAGCCGGTGACCCATACCATCTTGCCTGTCAGTGCCCGCTTGAGCGGCTCCACTTTCCGGATATAACAGCAGGATTTTCTGTTTTCCACCGATTCGTAGAAGCTATTTATCCCCTTATCGCGCACAAACTGTTCCACCGAGGCTGTATTGGGATAATATGTTTTTATATCGACACCATACTTAACGATTGTGCGGGCGAGCAAATCATAGGTTTCATAAAACAATCTACCTGTATCCAACGTGAAGATTTCCACCGGAAGTTGATGCTGGGCGATAAGTTGTGTGATTACCTGGTCCTCCTGTCCTAGGGACGTAGAGAAAACAAGTTTGCCCGGATATAGTGCATCTAATTCCGCCATTGCCTGAAGGAAATCAAGGCGTTCTATGCGCTCTGAAAGTGCAGGTATAGTCGTTTGGTCAATCATGGTCTCGGTGACGTTTGTTTAGGTAGTGGCTGCGGCCGTTTTCTGCCTAAAGGCATTCCGCCATTGGCTTTTACGGGAACATTCTACAAAAGTATACAAAACCTACAAAATTTATAGACTTATTGGTAAAAAAATTTATTCCTCTTCCAAAATATCCTGTAGTGTCTTCATCTCCAGGATTTTGAGTGTTTCATCCCGTACCCGTATCATGACTTTGTTGAGGCCGCATTGTTCTTGATTTTCGCATTCTTCGCAGGGTTCATAGTAGTTTAGACTGACGCATGGAAGCAGGGCAATGGGTCCGTCTAATAGCCGAATCACTCTAGATAAGGGTATTTCCGTAGGATCTTTAATCAGGTAGTACCCTCCTCCTTTGCCCTTTTTGCTTCCCAAGAAGCCGGCTTTTTTCAATTCCAAGAGGATGTTTTCGAGGAACTTGTGGGAAATGCCATATTTCTCTGAAATCTCCTGAATCAAAATAGCGCCTTGGTCCCGGTGCTTGCCGAGATAGGTTAGCGCGTGGAAGGCATATTTGGTCTTCTTGGACAGCATAGGATACAAAAATAGGATAATTTGGCAAACATGTGCGGATTAAACGAAAAAAGCACCGGGAAAGAGTCCTTTCGCCGGTGCTTTTATTGCTGCTGTTCCAGCCAGTTAAATCAATTCCACGCTTCGTTTTACAAACGCTGTCAGGTCCTTTCCAGTTAGCAATCCTTGCGATAACAAAGCGAGATCAAAAGCCTGCTTGGCCAGTTTACTCTGTTCTGCCTCATCTTCGGTCTTTAGGATTTTGTCGATTACCCCGTGGTTTCCGTTGATGCCTACTTTGTAGTTGTCAGGTAGGGAGCCATAAAAACTCATCCCTCCGCCTCCGGTTTGGGCCATGTCCTTCATTCGTCGCATAAATTCATCCATAGTTACCGTAACAGGCAATTCATCAGGGCTGAGTGATTCCACCTCGACAGAATAGGTTTTGCTGTTAATGGCTTTCTCGAATACCTCTTTGATCTTAGTCGTTTGTTCTTCGGTCAACAGATTGGCATAGCCGTCATCTTTTTGAATCAGTTTTTCAGCGACGTCTGAGTCCACACGCTTAAGCGAGGTTTTCTCCAACTTGCCCTCCAAGTGTTGGATAAAATGACTGTCTATGGGGGAATCCATGACCAACACATCGTAATCCTTCTTGTTGGCAGATTGGATAAATGCATCCTGCTTGCTTGTGTTGGTAGCATACAAGTAGACAGTTTGGTCATTCTTGTCTGTCTGTATGGCCTTTACCTTATCCCGATACTCATCAAGCGTAAAATAGTCGCCGTGGGTATTTTTCAATAAGGTGAAATCCTTTCCTTTTTCGTAGAACTTGTCCTCACTGAGCATGCCGTATTTGACAAACAGGCCGATATCGTTCCATTTGTCTTCGTAGACTTTGCGGTCTTTTTTGAAAAGCTCGGACAGTTTGTCCGCTACTTTCTTTGTGATGTAGCTGTTGATTTTTTTGACGTTCCCATCAGCCTGCAAAAAGCTTCTTGAAACGTTCAGCGGGATGTCCGGAGAGTCAATCACACCGTGAAGCAGCATCAAAAACTCAGGAACGATATCCTTTACCTCGTCAGTTATAAACACCTGACGGCTGAATAACTTTATCTTATTTTTCTGCAGTTCAAATTCGTTTTTGACTTTCGGGAAGTAAAGGACACCTGTTAGGTTAAATGGATAGTCCACGTTCAAATGAATCCAGAATAGGGGATCCTCGCTGAAAGGATAGAGGTCTTTGTAGAATTTAAGGTAGTCCTCATCAGTTAGCTCACTGGGAGATTTGGTCCAGATGGGAGAGGAGTCATTGATGATGTTATCAACTTCCACAGACTTCCATTTTTTCTTGCCTTCTTCGTCTTCGCCATCCTCCACGCTTTCTGTTTTGGTGCCGAATTGAATTGGAACAGGCAAGAACTTGGCGTATTTGTCAAGGATCTGCTGAAGCTTAAACTTCTCTAAAAATTCCTCAGACTCGCTATTTATATAGAGAATGACATCCGTTCCCCTGATTGTTCTGGTGCCTGGTGCAATTTCGAATTCGGTGCTTCCGTCGCAGATCCAACTAGCCGGTTCCGCTCCGTCCTGATAGGAAAGCGTTTGGATTTCCACCTTATCAGCCACCATAAAAGCGGAGTAAAAACCAAGTCCAAATTTACCGATGATCTCATTGGCATCTTTGGCTTCTTTGAATTTCTCCACAAATTCGGCAGCTCCCGAGAAGGCAATCTGATTGATGTACTTCTTGATTTCATCGGCGGTCATGCCCAGTCCGCTGTCGGACACGGTGATGGTTTTCTTGTCTTTGTCAAAGTTTACCTTGACGGTGGTGTCTCCCAGCTCCCCAGAATATTGGCCCAATTGCGCCAAGCGTTTGATTTTCTGTGTGGCATCAACCGAGTTAGAGACCAGTTCTCTTAGAAAAATCTCATTGTCTGAGTAGAGAAATTTTTTGATAATGGGGAAAATATTTTCGGTATGGATCGAAATGGTACCTTTTTCCTGCATGGCTTTATATGATTTTGATTAAAACAATTTCGTAATTGAACTGAACCATCGTAATCAAGACCTGTTCCAAAATCAAAAGGGTGTCAAATTGGCAGAATCCTAGCACCGAACAATTTTTATCAATTCGGTTATAGTTCTATCTGTTTGGCTTTTTTATCAATCATTACGTGATAGGCTTCTTTCATTTCATCCGGAAGAAAGCTTATTTCCACAAACTCATGCCATTTGGGTATCGCTTTTTTGAAACGTCGGAATATATTTTCGAATGCTTTGAAAACGATATCCTTCCTCATCCTCTTTCAGGATTCCTGCCCAATCGGTATGCATATACACTTTAGCCTTTCTCATGGATCGGTCTGTTGCGGTTTATTGGCACCGGACCGAGTTCATAACCAAACAATACCAATACCTGGTTGACCTTATCCTTTTGGAGGGTGGGTTTATCACGTTCTAATTCCCGTACAAAACGTAACCCCACACCAGCTTTATCTGCCAGATCGTGTTGAGTAAGCCCCAGTTCCTTTCTCTTGGCTTTTACAAAGCTGCTTAAGGGTAAAGTAGGATAGCTATTTCCAGTATTCATTTATATAGAATTTACCCGTTCGGGTACAAATATACAAATTTCGAAAGAAATATACCCCATCGGGTATAAATAGCTGGTTTTATTGATTTATTATACCCGTAGGGGTATAGTGGATGGAGGACATACATATTTCTTTGCTAAAATCCAGTAAGTTTAAATGCCAAAACTGGCTTAACACAAGCGAAAAGAATAATAGAAAAAAAAATTCAAATTTAATTCCCATCTACGGTCTCCCCAACAGGCTGAGCAGAAGCCCTATTCATAAACCTAGTATTACACAATGTAGTCGTAATATCTGTGACGGTGGCAACACACCTGCTGCTACCATTTTCACTCCCCTTCTGTAAAAGATAATCGGCTTTTGTGTTGAGTATTCCAGTAGCCGACTCTTTACCATCAATTTTCTTAATATGAGGAATGAGAATAAAACCATAACGTATTGATTGAATATCCTAATAATCAAATATCACCACATTTGGATCTTCATCAGATGAAATACCAAAAAAGCGCCGGTTCTTCTCGTCTACTGCCAGGGAAAATAGGGCATGGTCAAGGGTATAGGTTTTTACCAAATTGCCGATATAATCGAACACAAAGATTTCACGGGACAACTCACCATCCTGAAAAAATAAATCAACGGACTTACCAAAATAAAGTGCATAAATAAATTCTTTTCCAGCCACTACAAAGGTGTAAAAATATGGTCTGCTAAGATCGGTTAACTGCGCCATGGGATAGCCTGCCGAATAGTCTACTTCAAAATCAGGAATAGTGTGTTCAGGCCCTCGAATTGAGGTTATCGTTCCACTGTGGGTATCCAGAATTTCAATATAATCTCTTAATAACCCTACTTGCACGTACTTTTTATGGTCTGGGCTTATCGAGGACTTTCCTTGGTGAACAGAACTCACCACGTTGGGAGGAGGGGAGCGATCTTCCAGCATCAAGCTCCAATTGCCATAGCTCGATAGCTGATTTCCAAGTGTATCATAAATCACGAACTTTTCGTTGCCGTCTGCCAATTGACAAATAAGCGTACTGTCCGAATTCCAAAGCATATCCACTGCCAGGTACATCTTCTCGGGTTGACGAAAAGCCTTTTGGTACAAGGCATCTGATGATTCCAAATCAAACAATGCCATCAATTTTTGGGTATGATCGTAAATCCAGCATTCATTTACCGATTTCCCTCGCTGCAATTGATAGGCGGCAACTATTTCCCCTGGACCCATACCATCTTTCCCCATTGTTTTGATCAGCTTTTCACTATCCGGATCGACCACGTGCAGGTGGTAGTCCAGGGCCTTGCGCTCTGCCACCACCAGGTATTTACCTGTCCATAAAATTGATTTGGGGTTTAACAAGGCAGGAAGATTGAGTTTCTTGCCCTTAAGTGCATCCGGGGCAGGAATATCCTCCGGACCGAAAGTGCGGATAATATAGTCTGAGGCCATAGAATCCTTGGATGGGGTTCCACAAGAAAGGAGAAAACCAAAAAAGAGGAGTACCAAAAGCGGGTGTGGAGTATGCATAGCGATGAAGAGGTTTGCATAGTTATAATGAGGAGAGATTATAAATTACCTCTCCTCATTTATTTAATTTTAAGGGCAGCTGGTATATCCACCATACCACCAGGAATCCTCAAAATTCTGACCTATCGGATGTCTACATTCTTCAATAATCCAAGCACAACATACTCCACCGTATGGATTAGAACCCGCAATCGCCTTCTCCAACGCCACCTCATTTTCCGAAAACACCGCTTCCGAACCACTAACCCCATACTGCCATCCGGCCACCAGCATAACTGCTACAGCCCCAAGGGCTGCCATTAATTTTCTTGAATTTTTAAGCCATTGCTTCATCTTTTTTTAGTTTGAAGTAAAATATTGATTTAATGGCGCTTAAATTGAAAAAAAAAAAACGAGAGTTGCAACTATTCTTTTAAAATAATACTAAAAAAGACAATAAAACATCTTTTTTTAAGCTTATTCGATGGGTTTAGGTTTCAAACTTGTAAAGTATAGAAAAAGTAAAACCTAACCCTGAAATCAGGATTAACTGTCTATTCGAATAATATTAAACTATTTGATCACAGTCCAATCTGTTTGGGCTTTTTATCAATCACTACTTTATAGGATTCTTTTAATTGATGGGTTTGTAGTGGTGTATAATGGTCCCATAGCTTGTCCCGACTTTCGGGATGTCTTGCCTGTCGGCAAACAGGGAATCCCTGCCTACTGACAGACAGGCCGCAACTATAATCATCCCTCCCTGCGTCCCCTGCCTCATGCTTTATCTTAATTACCTACTTTGTTATTGCTTTAATTTGTTCTTTGATGTCATCCATTTCGAATATTTTCTCCCAGTCCTCCTTAAAAAGAATGCTTTCAGCCCTTTCAAGGGCTTTAATCGCTGCATCTGAAAACCGAATTGGCAGCTCGCCGAAAAGTACCGCAAGTTGTATATTGATATGACCCAAAATAAAGTCGCGGGCAGCTTCCTCGGGCACGCCTTTCGAAACCACCACATCCAATGCGTCCCGTACCCTTTTGATGCAGGTAGAGCAAAGGGTTTCGCTGAAGCCCGGCTCTAGGATGGCCATCTGTTCCACGGTGATTTTGTGGTTTTTGGTAACTGGGCTGAAAAGTACCCGCGTGAGGGCATCTCCCGCAGTAAAATCGTCGTCTGTCCCGTGCATAATCGCTGAGACTACCGTTTGCTTGGCTGCAATACCGCCATAAAAGTCGAAGTGTGCTTCCTCTGTAGGCTCCCAGTTAAACACTGAAGGATGAGAAGGGTGGGTAACGTAATAGACAAGGTCGTCGCGATGGGGAAGATGGCCGGCGAGAGGTGCTGCAGGGTCAAGGCAGACCACCATCGCGCCGGACTTCAATAAGGGGATTACCTCCGCGGATACGCTTCTTATGGCTACATCTGGAACAGCCAGAATCACAATATCCGCCACTGGCAGTGCGCTCTCTGCTGGGGATACCTCAAGTCCCTTTTCATGGAGCCGTGCAATCGCTGCCTCGGCTACCTCTAGATAACTTACCTCATATTCCGAATTGAGCAGGTTATTGGTGCAGCGCATCCCCATCTTTCCTCCTGCTCCCAGTAAAGCAATTTTAGTCATTTTTTTTTCATTTTTTGGATAATATATAATCAGCGCCTAAGAAGGGCAAGGTAGCTTTTTGCCGTGTAAAGTGATGTTTATCGTATTCTGGTAATCAGCCAAACGATGACTTTTACGTAATTTAATTAGTCATCAGAGGAAGATTTTCTGTAAGAAATTTAATCTAATAGCAATGGCCTTTACCATTTGCAGGTGTGTAATGTTAAGTTTACCGCTACATATTCCTCAACGGAGCCTATTTCTGGGATTAGCTATATTTCCCACTTGTTTGTTCATAGCTCCGGTCATTGTTAGCTAGTAATCTTCCGCATTTGTGGTGCTGAAAAGCGGTTTCAGAAAAGCAAGACTTTCCGCTATCCATCGGTTTTCCAGCTGCACAGTGTCTTCGATATCCGGTAGGGGTGCAGGCCACAGTTCCAGTGTGGCACTGTAGCATTTTCCTTGTTTTTTCAACGCTGCAATAATGTTTTTAATGGGCATCTTTCCCTGCCCTGCAGGGGCTCCGGTCACATCAAAGCCCATATTGTGCCACTTTCTGTGTATGGTATAATCTTTTACATGGAAGTTAATCGTGTGGGGTGCCAATAGAGGGAGGATTTCACCTATGCTTTGATCGGCACCTAGGGAGTTGATGGTATCGAGGCAGATACCCACCCACTTAGGATCGGTATGCACCACCATCTCTACGAACTCCGCTGCTTTAAATCGGTCGTGATTCTCAATTGCCAGCTTTATGTTCCTCTGCTTTAGCTCGGGTACAAGGCCATTTACCAGGTCTACCACCTCCTCCACGGATGGTTCATACCCGCGGTCATCCACCACTATCCGCAGAAAGGGAGAACGGAATTGGGAGGCAATTTCCAGATAAGCTTGTATGTGGTCAACATACAAGCCTTTGGCACCCACCTCTACCTGAATATGTTCTTGGGCAGCAAAGGAGACCAATTGCTGTAGTGTTTCGTTCGGCAACTTATGTAGGGGCAGGTTATCACCAAACTGCACCCGGCTTAGACCGAGATCTTTTGCCCGCTGCAGGAAGACCATGGCGCTGAGGGGCTCTCTCGGCATCCTTTCTCCCACTCCGATGGCCCAAGCAAAGGCATATGTACTGATTCCCAACTCCATGAGCTTCAATTTTATTCAGGTAGAATTGCTGTTTTCTTCATTACCCAAGCTTTACCTACATGCAAAAATAGTTCGCAGCCATCGAACATTACTGCACGGATTTATCCGTCTATTGACGTTTTTTTTCCAGATCAGTTAACCTGTCGGTTTATTCAAGAAGGATAGCCAGGTGAACCGTTGAAATTCTATGCATCTAACCTTGTACCAACACGATCCCGAGTTGTATAAAACGCAGTAAGGGTGCTTGCCACTGTTGAGCGCCACTGATTGCTGGAGAAAAATTCCCTTTTTAGGTAAAAAAATTATATTTTAAGCCAATATTTCAACCATTGCGGATAAACCTGACTTAATCCAGATGCGGCTACCAACATACCGACATATCAACCACCAACAGCATTGTTCTTTTGTGATAAAGGAAGGTCCTTTTGACCTAAATACCTGTTGGCATTACCACGAAGAAATTGAAATCATGTACTTTCAGCAGGGCGCTGTTGCGGGAATCATGGGAGATGGTTTCTACCACTTTAAAGCGGGCGAACTGGTGCTTTTGGGGAGCAATTTTCCCCACGTAATCTTTAAGGCCAAGGATGAAAATACGTCCAGTGTGGTGCCAAGCGGCGTAGTCATCCAATTTAAAAGGGATTTTTTAGGCAGCCCTTTCTTTGAGGCACCGGAACTGAATTCAATTAGCAGATTGCTGGCGAAGTCACGGGGAGGGATCAGGTTTGTACCTTTGCTGACAGACAGTTGTCAGCACCTGCTACATGGCATAGGTACCCGCAGCAGCACAAGGCAACTTTTAGACCTTCTGGAAATACTGAACCTGCTCGCTGAGGAGAAAGGCCACGAGCTGCTATCGCTCAAGGCGGCACATTCGGCCTCTGAGCCGGACGAGGCCCGGATGCAGGTGATTTGGCAATACCTGCAGCGGAATTTTCGGGAGAATATCGCCGTGAAAGATGTGGCGGAAATAGTGAATATGACCGTAACTTCCTTTTGCCGGTACTACAAAAGCCGCACCCTAAAACATTTTAAGCAAACCCTGAACGAGATGCGTGTTTCTTATGCCTGTGAACTTTTACTGAAGAACAACAATGTACAGGAAGCTTGCTTCGAATCAGGTTTTAACAATCCCGCCTATTTTAGTCGGACTTTTAAAAAAATAGTGGGCGTAAGCCCATCGGCCTACCGATCTTCTACCGCCCTAAAGGTACAGCGCTGGTAAGGAGATGGCAGCTCAATGCGGTTGTATCGCTGCCCCCCACATTTGTCCTGCTTTTTCACTCAGGTTGCCTTGGTGAATGACAAAGCCTGGGTCGACAATGGTCTGCTCCGGCCGCTTGCCGTTGATAATGTCCGCAATGGCCTCTACTGAAGCTCGGCACTCGTAGAAGACATCCTGCACGCCGTCTGCATCGATGTATTTCTCCTTCAGCAGCTGATAAGCCATGGCGTCTCCGTCAAAGCCACCCATAATCACATGCCCCTCGTTACCTATCGGATGGTATTTGCGCGTGTTCTTAAGGGCAGAAATGATGGACGGGAACAGGAAATCAGAAGAAGTAAAGATAAAGCTGATATCCGGGTGGGCCTGCAGGGCATTGGTGACACCGGCAAGGGCCTTTTCTTGGTTCCATTCTGTGGGCACTTCAGCCACTACTTCTACCACATCGGCATATTCTTGGATGGCATCGTCAAAGCCTTTGCGCCGGTAAATGGCATTTATGTCACCCAGATCGCCAATTAGGATCATGGCCTTGTGTTTTTTGCCGGATGCGCGGGCAATTTCACCCATATACCGCACGGTATTTTTGGAGATTTCGTAGTTGTCGGCCACTACTGCCACATGATCGCCTGCCTGTTCTGCGGGAAGGCGGTTGTAGATCACGATAGGTATGCCTGCACGGTTTGCTGCTTTGATGATGGGGACGACGGTATGCGCATCCTTTGGCGTGACGATGATACCGTCAACCCCTTGCGAAATAAAGTTGTTTACCTGCT
>WGNT01000079.1 GCA_016124425.1 Cytophagales bacterium | reverse complement strand
TTTCGTCGAGCCTTTCCTGTAGGCGGGCTCGATTTCATCAGGATAGGGTTACTTTCTGTTGAAGGTAGGAAAAAGCTGCCGCATTTCTAACCAAATTCGACAAATCAATTCCGTCTAGCGACACATGAAAAACCCGTTTCATGTACGGAGATAGGAGTACAGCATCTTTCTTTTACTTCAATTAAAGAACGACCATCATAAACCTATAGACTGAAGTTCGTCGATATATGAGGATAAAGACGTGGTGAAATTACTGTAAACAGCCTGGAAGAAACCAAAGGTTGCCCGGCATATTTACTCCCCTTATCAGATTGCGCTTAGTTTGCCTGCTAACGTTTTTTTCCTTCCCAATCAAAAAAAATCACAATATTATACATCAACCTAAACGCATTTTAAATACAAATAAAATTTTATTAAATTTTCTATAGCATATTTTAAAAATGAAATAATTGCATTTATCAATCTATTATTTTGTATTTGATTTTAATTATTTACTTTTATTCTCAATAACAATACCGGAATTCTCTACCTTATACCCATATATCCTCAGTTGAAATATAAAAAAATGAATAATAAACTTTATGAAGATGAATTGTAACAAAAAAACCAGCCTGTTTAGGGGGTGTGGTAAATTTCTGCTTTTTTCCTTGATAGGATGGATGTTTCTTCAATGTGAGACTAAGGAGCTTGAGTTTATGCAACCCTATCAATTTGTAAACGATGATTTTGATGGCATCGTCGATTTACCAGCCGTCGCCGACCCTGATCCTGTAATAGAGGAGCCTGTTGCGGGAGAAATCTTGGAGTCCGAAGAAGTCCAAAATATAGAGGAGGAATTGGGTGCCGCAGAATCCGAGGCGGATGTGGAGGCTTCCACGGTAACGATCTTGGAAAAAATAGCGGAGTTTGTATTAGAGCAACCGGAGGAAACCTCGGATGAAGTTATAGAATTGGCCGATGTGCTAACTGAGGAGCAAATTGCAGCAATTTTTGATGCAGAGACTGAACTAGATCCGGAGTTTATAGTTTTGGCCGAAGAAGCTAATGAAGATTTGGATATAGGGGAGTTATTTCCGGACATCATACTTCCTCCTCTTGATGAAGAGAACGTGGACGGACGAAAAGATTACAGCATGCCATTCGATAAAAATCTGATTATCGAAAATCTCCGGACCGCGACTCTCGTAGGGCCTTGTGCCGATGCAGCGAGAGACTCATATGATGCTGCGATAAGCCGTTTGGTCACTATCAGGGACGGACAATTGGCGACGGCACAAGCTACCTTTCAAACCCGCTTTTTAGCCGCACAGCAAAGGTTTGAGGCGAGAAATCTCCAGGCAATTCTTGACTACCAAAATCGATTGCAGGCAAGCATTGTCTTCGTGAACCGACTGCTTGTTGTTTCTACAAGGCTTGCGCGCTTTAACGTTAGTTGGGCGCGATGGTACCGCTGGTACGCGTGGATCTACATGATAAGAACAAGGGATACGATCGACCGATTGTACCGATTTGCTTTGCAAGCAAGTCAGGTAGCTTATGATAGAGATATCGCAAATGCGGAGCAGCAGAGAGATTCAGTAAGGACTACCATACAGGCGAATTTCGCTAACGCTGTAGCTAACGCTGATAGCATTTTGTCAGCAGCTTTAAATACATGTCACAACCAAGGAGCTGGAAACTAAGAAAACGATGAAAAATATACATAAACTATTCGTATTAACGCTAGGTGCCCTGTTAGTGATGGTCATTCCATCTGTGGCACAGGTATCTTTGGACCACGTTGGGATCGGGGTGTCTTATTGGAACAGGTCTTATTCCGGTGCAGATGAACGCAGCTTTCTTGTAAACTACCCCGGAGACGGAGGGTTCAGCCAAGGCGCTGCAATTCCCCAAGTGAGTGCGGGGCTTTTGCTCTTTGATGGTTTCGGCATAGACGGACGTATTGGGATTTGGTCAGCTACTTTCTCCGAAGAACTGGACCTAACAGGAGGACTGCGTATCAGCGAGTCCATCAAACAAACGGTAATTCCCCTAACCACAGGTGTTTACTATTCCATTTCGAATGTCGTCCCTGACAAGATGAACGTTCTTGTTGGCGCGGGCGTAAACCGATACTTTATCCAAAACACCTCCGAGCGTACGGTGTCCGCCGGCGAGGGAAGCGTAGCCGCCCGAACCTTCAATGGCAACGACTATGGAGCATACGGAAAACTTGGTATAGAGTACCTTCTCGGTGACGTGGTTTCAGTAGTCTTAGACGGCCGATACAACACCGGCAGCTATGACAAAACATACATCCCTGAATTTGCAGCCACACCGGTCACCCGCAACGTGTCCATGATGGGGCTTGAAATTGGACTAAGCCTACGCTATAAGTTTGTGAAAAGCGACGCTAATTCTGAGGAATAGGAATAGACAAAGTTATTCTTAAGAGAAACCCCGACGCCATAGATTATTTAATCAATTCGAGATTTAACTAAAAAACCACGAAGGGCACAAAGAAGGCGAAAATAACACAAAGGTATATTTAAACACCCTCCGTGTACTCTGTGTTACCTCTGTGTGCTCTGTGGTTCTCTTTAAAAATAAACTTTTAAGGGCAAATTGATTAAAATGGAAAAATCTTTGAGAGTTTGTTGGGATCAACTGTTTGACATGGATTATTGAACAAAAACCTAATTCATTAAAAATAATCACCTTATCTATATCACATCCATTGAACCCTGTGAAACTAAAGGCTGTCCGAAAAGGGCAGCCTTTCTTATACCACTAATCTGAGAATACCTTCTATGTCGCCTATTCCATGCTACTGACAAATAAATCAAGTTGTTTTGATATATAACATCCCTTAAAAACATCGGATTTTGCAAAGTAGGGGATGTTGTCACTTTGCTTTTTCTAAAAACCTTTTTTTTGGGCATGGACGCTATTATTTTTTTCAAACTAGGCACTTCGTCAATATTCGAAATCTATGAACTATCATAACACCAAGCTACTGTTAAGAGAAAACCCTACGCCGTAGATCATTCGATCAATTTCAGATTTAGCTTAAAAGACCACAGAGGACACAAAGATGGCAAAAAGAGCACAAAGCTTTATGTAAAAATCCTCCGTGTCCTTTGTGTTACCTCCGTGTCCTCCGTGGTTCTATTTTTAAATTTTCTTTGAAGGTCAAATTGATTTATCGTTGAGTTTTTGTTGGGTTCAAAGGTTTGAAATGTAGTATTGAACAAAAGCCTAACTCAATATTTTTCTATTGAAAGATTGTATCAGATTTTTAATTCTACATACTATATACAGTAGCGAAAGGCAAAAACTATACATAGGAGTGTACCAACCATAATATTCCGCTGTAAAGAATAATAACAATATCATAATCTCCTTCAGAATAAATTAAGGAAGTACCAACTGAACTTATATACATAATATTTCTATCTAAGAAAACAATTTTTTAATTTGCGTTAAAATGTACTAATAAAATTGAAATTGTATGAATTATCCTGAATTCAAAAAAATATCAAAATTATTTTCAAAATATTCAGAAAATGCACAGAAAGCGGTAGGAAAACCAAAAACAGAAATTGAACGGATTAATTTTAACAAGGAGAAAATCCTCCAAAACTATTATAACTTTGATATATTTACATATGCAATAGTTGATGTTTCAAGGTTAAAAATAGACTCAGTAGGAGGTGCAATAAGCGAGATGACTGGTTATCAAAAAGACTATTTTGAGAATAAGGGACTTATCGCCTTTCTTAAGTTACATACCACGATAGATATGATACATTCATTGATTGGTAGCCATTACTATTACAAATATCTTTACTCACAACCAGGACAGAATCGCGGTCTAATTAAATCAAATAGGGTTATAGACATTATCAAAAAAAATGGTGAGAAAGTTCACTCACTTATCCAAAGCATTCCAGTACTCTTGAATGATGATTATGAAATAATTAAATTCATAGTTATTGCTACAGATATATCGAAACTCCGAATTGCTCGAACGTATAAACATTATATAATAGATTCAAGCAATTTAAATAGAGTGAAAAAAATAGATATTAAATATTTTTCAGTAGACGAAAAAAAGGACTTTGGCCCCTCTCCATCCGAAAAAAAGGTTTTATCTCTCATGGCAGAAGGATTTTCAAGTAAACAGATTGCGAACCGTCTATTTCTAAGTGAGCATACTATTAAGAATCATAGAAAAAATATGCTAAAAAGACTTAATTGTCAATCATCTTCTGAGTTGGTTCGAATGGCAACTGTTCACGGATGGATCTAATAATCCATTAATGCCTGTTACTAAAGCAATGAGGAATTATGGAAATAATATAACTATTGAACTAAGGCATCTTGGGAAATTCCTACGAAAGTAAAAAGCAGGGTAAAACTAAATCCTACCGAAACCTTCTGTTTTTGGCCATTTACAGTTATGTCCCGTACATTCATTGAAGGAATTGAAATTTAGTTTGTCTACAAAAGTAGGTCCGCCTACTTGACGGATATGGGGTTTATCCCCAAACTCAGCTGGCTTATTTTCTTATCTTCTCAAAAAGAATCTAAGATAAGATTTTTCCGAGAAACTACTCTATCATTTAATACCGAAGGCGAGTTGTCGAACGAAAACTTCCGCTGGCAGTTACCCTTCTTTATCACCGCAAAACTTATAAAATCCTGAAAACGGACAACTGCAACCTTATTGCAGTCCAAGATCAGGTGGAGCTAGCCTATCCTTTTACCAAAAAGTGATACGAAGACTTTTATCATCTGAACCTTGCAATGATGGATATATCTCTGATAGGAAAATCCTTGGAACTACTTTGCCGCTAAACCAAATTGGGACCCCATTCCTGCGCGTTATTGAATAAGATAGGATACCTGATCATCCTGAGGAATGAAATCATGTATCTCAACTAAAACGACCTATTGAAAAAAATGCTACCTCACCTACAAGAAGGCTGATTTTGAACAATGTTCGTAGAAATCTTTAAAAGATGAAGATGCACCACAATCTTAAGTGCTTTTTTAGATTGAAACATTAAAATAAAAAACCCGAAAAAAGCATTAAAAAGCTAAATCAGGATTTTTTTATGTGATTAATTACGATTCAATGAGTTAGTTATTCGAAGGAATCCGAAATGAACCTATACTATTTAAAAGAATAAATAATTTAAATTTTTAGATTTTATATTAGTCTAACTTTTCTATCAAGAACCGTCTTACTTCGTCTAAAGTATTCCCCTTTTTTCCTGTAAAGATAATTTACCTCTAATATCGACAAAAGATTCAATATTAATTTACCACAATATTGACCGCACCATTGGTTGAAAGATTAGAACTAAGGACAAATTTCTCAAAAACCTCCCCATCGTCTATAGAAATGGTACAAGTGTTTGGAGGAACTGACCCTTCATTATGTGCATATAACAACACATAATTATACCCTGAAAACTCAAGATCAGTAGTAAAAGTAATCGGACGGTTAAAACCATCCAATACTTCTTCATCAACGAACAACTCTCCATTTACATAAATGGAGACAATATCCCCGTCAATTTGTCCATGATCCCAAACGCTAATTGTTACTTTTGTATTGTTTATATTAACGGTCCCAAGATCAAGGTTATCCCGGCCCATAAAGGATTCAGGAATAATACTGACCTCGTTTCTAGGTTTTTCATCGGGTAAGCAGGAAACCAAAACGGAGGAAATAAACAAGAAGGAATAAATATACTTTTTCATGATATGTTTTTTAGAAGGCAGAACAGTTAAGAGAATTCCATACAGAACGCAAGTCAGCTACATATGGGAGAAATTCCTCACAATCTCCAAATTTATCGATCATTTGAAGGCCCTGAGTTTTTAGATTCTCACAGCTAGCAGCGTTTGGCCTAGTTGCAAAAGCATTATAACTACTTAAATAATTATTATAATCCTGCTCCCAATTACACCTATTTGGCGGATCGGATTCAAAACATGAATTACTACATAGAACTATTAGAATTGAGGAAAAGAACACTGTTCTAAATTTTGATATTAAATTTTCCATGGTTTAAGTTATTAAATTTATTATAAGACATTAATTAAAGGCATTAAAATAATTTTTTTATTTACAAATAATATATATATTTAATTACAAGAACAATATTAGGTAATAAATAGATTTATATAAAATACTATTTTTTCCAATAAAAGGTCTCTAACATTTGCAATACACGACAAAAGTCATATTTGATGAATCACGGACGAAACTGAATTCCTAAATTTGCTTTCGAAATTCCAGAACTTAATTCGAAAAATAGATTAAATTTTTTGGTAAACTTATAGAATGCCGATCCGTAAACAATAAGATCAACATTTGACACAGGACCAATAGTAGATCCAACACTACTTGAAGTAGCAATAGTGACGTATAACATCCTGGCCCCTGCTCCCATAGCTAATTTTTCAGAGAAATTATAATAGTAGGAGCCAGAAAGACCTCCTAAGACAACATTAAAATCGCTTTCAGATCCAAAAGTACCTATCGAATAATGGTGATATGCTGCATATATTCCCGCTCCTAAAGCCATCTTATCTCCAAATTGAAAATAAACCTTATCAAATCTGGCACTTATATAGGGAACGTTTATTTCGGGAATTAGGGGACTAGAATTACCTAAAGAAGCTCCGGTCCCTATTCCTATTGCAAGGAACTTTTCGCCATCATTAAATATGTGTGAATTTGATTTCGGCCTAGATGTAATGTCGGGATTACCAAGATTTAGATTAGAATTGCTTTTAGAACTGCTTACTGATGTATTCAAATTTACATCTTCCATTTTTGAGTATTGCTTTCCCCCAGGCGATTGACTATCGGAATTAATTTCAATCTCTTTCTGTCCGAAAGTTTCACGAGTACCATTTGAATAAATGATTAAGAAAATATCAGTTTTTTTGATAGAGTAAATGGGACCTTCTTGAAAGTCAAACTTTTTATATTTAACAATAACTTCATCTATTTCAATAACTTTTGCTTTAAGTTCTTCCTTAAAGTTTGTAATAATGAGATCTTGCCCAAAAACACTGAATGAACAAAATAAGAATAAGAAGACGAGGGAAATAATATTTGTTTTCATAACTTTTAAATTTGGTTTTCTCTTTAATTGGGTATCTAATAAATAGACTCACTCTACTGAGAGGCAGACTAATAATTTTCAAGAGTAATTAAGAAAATTCATTGGTATAATATTCACAAATAATGATTTTGGAAAGTTTAATATTGGCGATTTCTATTAAAGTAATGTTTTGGCGAAATCCCCTCAGATTAGGAAAAATTGATTTATTCTGATCATTATATCTAATCATCGTATTTGTATTTTTCTGGATACATATATTTTTTTTATATTGGGCAAATTTATTTCTGTGAATCCGAATCAGCAATAGCCCTTTTTAGTCATTCTTTTTTAACTAGTTAGAAGCGAAATTTTTTACAGGTAATTCAGCATTTATTTATATATAAAAGGTGATTCTATTTATCAATTTAAAAATAAACGAGTCCATCAGTCGTACAAGATGGTCGGTGGCTATCTTGTCAAAAATGTTAATCGGGAAAAGTTCGGTGCTATTGCCTTTTGGTTTTAAGAACTACCTTGGCCATAGTCGCTTTAGTTTACCTCTCAAAAAAAATGTTTTGGCGAGAAAAACCACTTTTAAAGAGGCAGATTAACTTTCCGGCCAGCCTCATTTTTTGAAAAAACTTTCCCCACGATTCCCGGTACATGCCCGCAGTTCTAGCTAACTTAAACGTGATAACGAAGGCCTTCAACCTAGATCATAAAGGTTGATTCATAAAGAAAAAGACTCCGAATTGGTTTTTGAACAGGAAATTCAACCACTAAAACTAAAAAATAACCGTTTGATTTAGACTTAAATCCTAACGGACTCGTTATTTGGCTTTTTATTTGATACGTACGCAATGATGCCATCATCACATTTATGTGTCCTTACATTATGAAAAGCTTATGAAATTCTTAGCGTATACCTCAGAACTATTTCAGCGCTACGCGAATTAGTGGATCCTAGAGAGGGAGTTGGGATGTTTAACACGTATAATGCCAATATTCCATTCTTCCGATATCCGCTGGACCACGTTTTCTATTCAAAAGAATTTGCCCTGACGCGTATGGAAAAACTGGAAAATATAGGGTCCGATCATTTTTCCATCTACATTGAACTGACGTTTGAACCAGAAACCGGCGATTTTGGCCTACTTGAGGAAGTAGCTGCCGAAAGTGAGGAAAAGAAAGCTGATACTATTCAAGCCGGAAAGTGACCCACCGCCTTCCCTCCATTTACAGACGCTGTCAACGACCATGAAACCCGACGCGAATCAGCCCTTGCTGGTTTGAAATAGAAAAACCAACTGAGTAAACCCAAAAAAAATTGTGGAATGAAAATTGGAGTTTCGACTTAAAATTAGAAAATTAAGAATCCGTAGTAATCTATTGAACTACTATGTAGGGAAGGCGAGATTTCTCGTGAGATTCAAATTGAAAGCAATATCTTTTCCGTCTGACTATATGACACCAAAAAGCGTAACTACAGCAGCAACTTTTATTACAATCTTTTCCGTAATCGCGATCGCCTATGTACTTCAGTCGATACTAGTTCCCTTGCTCTTTGCAATCATTTTTTCCATCATGATGTACCCACTGTGCAACCTTTTGGAGCGCTGGAAGCTTCCGAGGGCTGCGGCATCCATCATCTCCCTGGTAGTCTTAGTAGTGATTATTACAGGTTTGGTTTCGTTGCTTGTCAATCAGGTCATCATCATCGGCAAGGATGGTGACGATATCGGTAGGAACTTCCTCAATGTCTATGACTCCATCACGAAATGGATTGAAACCACTTTTGGCATTGAACGCGGGGAATTTACGGAGCGGGTGAGAACCCAAGGGCAAGCTGCCCTTTCCAATGCCGGATCGTATGTCGTATCTGCCTTTAGTTCAGCTGGCGGCACGTTGGCTAATGTCGTGCTTATCCCAATCTACATGTTTTTCATGCTGTATTACCGGGATTTCTTTCTAGAGTTTTTTATACGACTAAATAGTTCCGAATCCCCTAGTAAAACAAGAAGCATCACCCATGAACTATATGCCGTCATCCAAAGCTATCTGCTTGGTATGGTTACGGTCATGGGTATTGTGGCTATCCTCAATACCGCGGGATTATTGGTTTTGGGTATTGACTATGCGTGGTTTTTCGGCATATTCGCAGCAGTAATGATCCTGATTCCCTACATTGGCATCGCTATCGGTTCCATTATCCCCGCGCTGTTTGCATTGGCAACCATGGACAGCTATTGGTATGCTTTGGGGATAATCATTTGGTTTCAGGTGGTGCAGTTTTTGGAGGGAAATTTTATCACCCCTAACATCGTCGGAGGCAAAGTAAACCTGAATCCGCTTTTTGCCATCATTTCCCTCCTCTTGGGAGGAATGCTATTTGGACTTGCAGGCCTGATTTTGGCTATTCCGATTATGGCCGTATTAAAAATCCTATTGGGCTTAAACAAACGTACAGAGCCCTATAGCTTCCTTATCGGAGAACCTACAAAAGACCACTTACGCAAAGAGACTTTTACTAACTGGTATTCTGAATTGCTGTCAACCCATGGTGAAACCAACATCGACAAAAAGCAAGATACGTAAATGGATAGCACTATTCATTATAAAACACTACGAGGAAATTTCATCCATGTGGGCATATGGACATAATGGACTGTTAACTAGCATCAAAGGGAATATGGATGGGAAAAAACCTACCCGTAGAGTATTCTAAAAAGCATTTCCTAACACACTTCTTTTGTGTCCATCTTTTCCTTTTGGTTATAGCTGTAGAATGATACATAATCTACTTTGGCGGATCTCTTTGAGACAAGAAACGGATAAAGATTTAGTGGTATATCACCGAATAAAGATTAAGTAACTATTTTTTTAGATAGACTTATAGCATATAAACAACAGATTCTTCGGATTTTTCGACTAAAAATCCTCAAAATTCAATCCGAATAGCCATTTTCCTTCCTTTTCGACGAACCAAGCTTGGCAGGTAGGACCATAAAAAGGTATTTTCTACTTTTTATTCGAAAGGACAGGATGTAAAAAGCCACATCGGGCGCCTATTCTATTTCTCCCTTTGGTTGGGGTTACCGATGATTGTCATAAAAGGTCATTTAATTTCAAAAATAAATCTCCTCCAAACCCTTCAGGTAATTTTGTTCAACAAATATCGGTATTCCTTAAAAGAGGTAAAGTACAGATTTAAATTTTTATGGGGATGATTTTTGTAAGGTGTATACATCAAAAAATTATTGAAAATTGTGTGTTGGGGCTATATTGGTACATTTACCCATCACTCATTTCTGTATGCACCTATACGAAAAAAAAAGCAGTAAATGGAAATGGCAATTTATGGATAGTTATCGGAGGTATTTTTCTTTTTATAAGTTCTGGTACCCATGCCAATAATATCCGCGTTAGCAACGCGACAATGACAGGTCAAAAAACTGCCGACGGCGTTACGCAGGTGACTTTTGATTTAAGTTGGGAGAATTCCTGGCGGTTGGATTCTCTATCCGCGAATAATAACTGGGATGCAGCATGGGTTTTTGTGAAATACAGGCTTCCGGTACTACTTGGAGGAGATGGGGTCTGGAAACATGCCAAATTAACGGAAACCGGGCACAAGCCAGGTGAGGGCATGCAGGCAGCCGGTGGATTGTTAAATCCCGCAGCACCCTTTGATATAATTACCAACCCTGCCTTAGGTGTTTTTATCTACCGATCCATACCGGGAGAGGGTTCCATCAATTTAGAAAATGTAGAACTCCGATGGCACTATGCGTCGGCTGGGTTAAAGGACATAGAAGTCGTAGAAATAGAAGTTTATGCCATTGAAATGGTGTACGTACCGCGCGGAGGGTTTTTTGTAGGAAGCGGCGGCACCGAAACCGAGAGTTTTACCAACGGAAGCTGGGTTAGTGGGGCCTCCATCCCACTTGAAATCACATCTGAAAACGCACTGAGAATTGCCAAAGAACCGGCTGCTATATGGTCTACTACTGCATTGGGAATTTCCGGAAGTGAATTGCCAAGTACCTTCCCAAAAGGATACGAGGCCTTCTATATCATGAAATATTCCGTAAGTCATGGACAGTATGTTGAATTCTTAAACACACTTACCGAGAGTCAAGCGACGACCCGTCGCTTGCTCGGTGAAAATCAGTTTAGGCATTCGTTGTTTGTGGACGACGGCATTTACCGGACAGACCTTCCTTTTGTAGCGAAGAATTACCTGAGTTGGTCGGACGGGGCGGCGTATCTGGATTGGGCCGGATTACGCCCTATGACGGAATTGGAGTACGAGAAAGCAAGCCGCGGTACTGCGGTACCTGTAGCGAATGAATTTGCTTGGGGAAATACGACTATAAAAGCTGCAACAACGATTGTAAATTCTGGCGCCGCAAATGAAACTACAAGCACGGCTGGCGCAAATGCGGTCTTTAGCAATCGATCAAATGTACAAGGTCCAATACGAGTGGGGGCTTTTGCCACTACAGTGAGCAACAGGCAGCCTTCCGGTGCAAGCTTCTGGGGAGTGATGGAGCTCAGCGGAAACTTATGGGAGAGGACTGTATCCGTGGGTGATGAAGCCGGCAGGGACTACACAGGACAACATGGAGACGGGTTGCTTACGGAACTAGGAAACGCAAATGTGCCGCAATGGCCAGGCCAATCGATTGACGGAGTAACAGTTGCAACCGGGACTGTAATCCGGGGTGGTGCATGGATAAGCCCAGTCTCCTCACTGCGTATTTCTGACCGAATTGGTGCTACCCAACCTGCTAATTCAGGAAGGCTGAATACATTTGGCCTACGTGGGGTTCGCAGTAGCCCTACTCCCATTGAAGATAAAACCCCTATTCCGGGGAGTCTAACAAACGATGCAGCATACAGAGGCGGTGTGGGAGACGGTGCTGATGCAAACCGAACGGCGACAAAAAACCTTAGCGGACTAAATCTCAAAATATGGACAGGAGGTACACCTGGTAATACTACGGCGTGGTTCGCTGGAGCGAATTGGTTTGACAAGGCTGTCCCAGGAGCAGATGATCCGATACTTATCCCAACGACAGCCAATCCGCCGGTAATTAGCGGGACCAGTCCAGGAAATGATATTCTTAAGACTGGTATATTTATTTTAAAAGACGGTACAAGCCTAACTCTAGAGGCAGGACCTGTCTTTACCCTTGGGGAACAAACTGATCTGATCACGGAAGGATCTGCCAGCCTAATTCTGGACCCAGGATCCACTTACCTTAATCTAAGCCGAAGCAATCCCAACCTTGAGGTAAAACAAACCATCAGCGGAGAGAAAGGATGGCGCATGCTTGGAGTCCCTGTAAAAGACGCGGTTTATCGGCAGTTCCTCTCAGGCCTTGTAAGCCAAGGATTCAGTGGATCAGACTACCCTGGCTTACAACCCAACGTGTTGTGGTTTGATGAGACGGATGGCGGTACAACCCTGCAAGGGTGGCGGGCTCCTTCGAGCGTGGACGCGGCTGCAAGACTTGGACGAGGTCACTACCTGTATGTCTTTAACGGAGCTACTATTCCGGGTAGATCGGAAGCTTATGCAGACTCATTACCCGGAACATTAAACGTCAAGGGTATAGAACATAACCTTATCATTGATAGCAGCTTTACATTCTCTGTCACCTATACCCCTCCCCCAAGTTCAGGGTTTCAACAACCAAACGTGGATCTCCCGGACTACATTGAAGTAGCCACGCTAAGTAGGGGCTTCAACCTTATCGCCAACCCTACGGCATCCGTGATTGACTTCTTCCGGGAGGAGGCGTGGACAAAGAAAAACTTGGATAATTCGATTTACATCTGGGATCCAGCGTATGGCGATGGTCCAAGAGCCGGGCTTCCGAATCCCACCGGAAATTTCGCTTACCGGACCCTGGCGGTGACGCACGTCACTTGGCTTGCCACCCGCGCCGGCGTATTCTCA
>WGNT01000037.1 GCA_016124425.1 Cytophagales bacterium | reverse complement strand
GCAAGTAAAATTACTGCTAATTCAGGCTCTTTTCATATTCGCAAAGAAGACGATACCGTTGCTATTTTTGAAATAGAAGCTCCCAGTGAATTTCAAATTGCAATAAATTTGGACTATACCCCTTATATGGTCAAAGAAGGGGCTTTTTCTACCGATCGGTCTATTCCAATGGTTTTATATATGGCCTATCACAACCAAAATGCCGCCAATGAAATCGTTGCAAAAAAAGAAAGTATCGATTTGCCTTCTGGGATTACAGGTATCACGATTCCGGTTAACAGTAGGTTTATAGGTAGCCTATCACCTTCGGAATATGGAAGGAATATGGAAAGACCCAAATCGGTGGTATATCTATTTGTCTATGGGACGTTGGGTCCGATTAGATCCGTCTCCGCAGGAGCGTATAGCAGTCAAATTTCTATAAATGTCAATAGAGCAGATGAGAAAAATTGAGTTTGTTTTATGTTTGGGGATGTTTGCCTTTTTCATTTCTCAAATCGGGATGGCTCAAAACCAAACGGTAAGAATCAACATCGAATTACCCGCCGGAGTAGGTCTGAGTTCGACATCAAGTTCAACGTCAAGCTATGCAGAACGACTAAGCCCGGAGGCTTTTTCCGACGGATACGAGGTTAGAGATTTCTCGTGGGTAGCAGCAGATGGGTCTTTTGTTCCGTTAATTTGGATAAAAATGAGGACGTATGAAAACAGTCAATTTCTGCTCGATTTTAAGAATAAGGACAACCTTATGATGCCAAGTTCAGTCTATTTTCTAAACGACAACACAAACAATCTTCAGAACGCCCAATCTCTGCAAGAATTTCCAGCGCTCTTGAATTTTAATCAAAAGGGGATTTTGATCAGAAGTTTTGTTCCCAGAATGAACACACTAAGTGCATGGCTTGGATTTTATCCGGAAAATCAGCCCGTGACCTTGCTGTTAGAGTATTTTTGACTTTCTGCCAGTTGTAAAGACTCATCGCTGCAAGGCGCAATAGACTTCCGCATCCTTTGCGATAAGTCATTTAATTTACATTTTACACCATTTAATTTCAATTTTTTCTGATAAAGGCAGTAGGGAAGGTTGCCAGCACTTACTTTGTACGGTTTGAAATAGTTTTCTCATCAGATCAATATTAAAAAACCCTTCTCAGATGCTGGTTGTAGCCCGGATCTAATTTGATTTCCGGCTAATTAACAGCATTGAGAACGGGCTCAACTTGTCCATAAACAAACTGAAGTAAATAAATTTAATAATCTAGTCGTTGGTTGTGGCGGTTTACCTTTCTTGAAGACGGACCATCGGCACTTGAATCTTCTGCTAGCGTGCTTTATGTGTCCATGCTGACCTATGGGTTGAACGTTTGGCATCAAGTTAAGCACCGCAACTATAACTTAATTTTTGCAAAGACTAATTTCCTGAAATGGAATACAACGGATACGGTTTTATTTTTAGTACCTTTTTATTAGTGGGCTTTTCGCTTCACATGCTTTTTACGAATATAGGTAATACCTATTTGAATAAATTATTGGCTGCCATGATGCTGATGCGTGGGCTTCAGATAGTTTATTTCATCGCTGTCAATACTGGAGAGACCTTCGTAGTCTCTATATTATTTAAATCTTTAGGTCCATTTTTGGGTGTATATGGTGCCTTTTTATACCTGTATGTAAGAGGTTTTATTAGAGATGAAAGTTGCTTGAAGAGAAGAGATTTACTTCATTTTATCCCGCTTTTAGTAGGTTTTATTGATTTAATACCCTACTATTTTTTGGATGCTGTCCCTTGGGCGGATTTAATTTCCGATATAATTGCTCGCCGGGCATTTTTTAACCAAAATAATATTGGATTTTTTCCATATTATGCCACTATATTGGTTCGAAATGGATTACTAGTGACGTATTTTATTTTGGCATGGCGCATCGTCTTGCGGTCAAATATTATAATGAATAGACAAAATAATCCGATTATAACGAATTGGATTTTATTCTTTATGGTAATAACAACACTTTCCAATTTGAACTTACTGATAAATTCATTTATAAGTATTTCGAATGGCGCTTCAGCTGCAAATCTATTCTTAAGTAATTATCGGGTCTATATCCAATCTACCATCTTGTTGGGTTTTTTTGGATATGTTTTTTATAAACCGAAGGTATTATATGGTTTTGTATTTGTCTCAAAAGAATATGTTGTCACCGGGAAGTCAACCTGCAAAGATATGGGTGAGCAAAAACAGGAAGATGAGCATTTTGTACACCAACAATCCGAAAATTCCGGGAATACGCGAAAACAAAGTCCGGCAATTCGTGAAGAAGAAATAGAAAGGCTTAAAGCACAAATGATCTCGTTAATGGAAACTGAACAGCCATTTCTTGATCCCGATTTCTCCTTGGGGGATTTGGCCAACAAAATGCATTTACCCCAGCATCACTGTTCCTATATCCTAAATGAATATGTCGGGAAGAATTTTAGGGAATGGGTAAATGAATTTCGCGTGAATTTCTTTATTGAACGCTATCCAAGTTTGATAACGTCCCAAACCATTGTTTCCATAGCGTTAGCATCGGGTTTTAAGAATAAAAATACATTTTACAGTGCTTTTGAAAAAGTAACCGACCAAACCCCTTCGGAATATTTTAGTAAGCAGCTATATTAATTACATGTTGGTATCATTAATTATCACTTTTTGATCTGTTTGTGTTTCTTTCTCTTTTAACTTATTGATCCTGAATAGGTCGTCGGATGCTGTTTTCCCTTCTAGGGAAGAATGGATGAAAGCAACCGTTGGCCCGAGGTTGTTTTTTTGTCCAGATATTCTATAATTGGACAAATCTCGCCGGCTATTTTAGTTTATTGTTCTCTGAATTACGGAATTCTGGTATGCCTTTATTTCTCTCTTTTCTATTAATGATTTCGAATAAAGGGATGTAGCATATTTCAATAATCAATTTAAACCATGAAAAAGACAATCAAAATTTTAACCGCTGCCATACTCGCAGTAAGTTTCGGATCACTCGTCCATGCACAATCTGCCACGATTTCTGCCAATGCTACCGTTGTCAGTGAGATTGCAGTAGCTAGGGTTGCCGACCTTAATTTCGGAACCTTAGTGACAGGACAAATCAAAACAATTTTTTATGATGGCTCTGTCTTCGTGTCAACAGGATCTGCATTAGGCTCCGCTAATAGGGGTGAATTTACGGTTGCCGCTGCAGCGGGATCAGATGTTCGATTATCCTTTAACTTGCCAACAAATTTAGCAGGACCCGGAGCGTCTACTTTGCCAATTGATTTTGCTTGGGAAGATGTTAGTCCGTTTGGTTCTGTGACTTCTAATAATGTTCTCGTTGTAGGTCAGGAGGGTGATCAGACACAAATTTTTAATCCCCCCCTCGGTCCTATCAGCGTTTATGATAGCAGTTTTCCCACATTTGAAGCCATAGCGGGAACAAATTCGGTTAGGGTTTTTATTGGAGCTCAAGTAGATGCCACTGGGGTTTCTGCCGGTTCATATACAGGGACTATCACGCTTAGTGCTACTTACAACTAAGGCAATTTATTAACGCCGATGGAAGTAGTTATTTCTGTCGGCTTTTATTATGTCCGTCAGCCTTAAAAACATTCTACTGTCTTTTGATCTGGCTTTTATAGGTTGGCTCGAAATCAATAAAATAACGGAAAATCGAGGCAATCATTTTCCCCGGATGCTGGTACTCCCAATAGCGCTTTTGTCTATTTATAAAAATTAAAATCGGTATATTCAAATAAATTTAAACCATGAAAAAAACAGTAAAAGTTCTCCTCACTGCGGCACTCGCAATAGGTATCGGAGCATTCGCTAATGCACAGTCTGCATCAATCTCTGCCAATGCAACGGTAATCAGCGAGATAGCTGTAACAAGTGTAAGTGACCTTAATTTTGGCACCATCGTAGTAAATCAGAAAAAAATTGTTTCTGAAATGGGAGATACCAGAGTATCTACTGGAACGGCAATAAATAATGGCAGCAGAGGTGAGTTTACCGTTGCAGCACCAGCAGATGTGACAGTATCTCTTCTTTTACCAAATGTTTTAACAGGTAGCGGTGGCTCATTACCTATATTATTTGAAGAAACATTATTTAATGAAGTGGAGGGATCATATACCAGGTCAACCCTCTATGTTAATTTTCAACCAGGTAACGGAGGTTATGTTATTAATCCAAATTCTCCTAGCGAAAGGTTTGCTAATTTTCCCACTTTCGATATTGGAGGCGGCGTCAATGGAGTTAGGGTTTTCATAGGAGGTACAGTAGATGCGACAAATTCTACTGCAGGATCATATACAGGAACTATCACGCTAAACGCTACCTATAACTAAAACCTATTCAAAAAAGACACCGATGGAAATACTGTCTTCTATCGGTGTTTTGATATTTATATCCCATGAAAATTATACTACTTTCTTCCCTTATTGCTTTTGTAAGCTTGTCAGCAGCGGCGCAAGTATCCTTAGCCCCCACGACCGTATTTGCTGACGCCAATGGGATCGGTGCCCTCTTCGTCTCCAATGGATCAGACAAGGCCCAGGAAGTCACCGTCAGTTTTCTATTTGGCTATCCGGGCAATGATCCGGAGGGAAATGTGGTAATGGTGTACGATGATTCTATCCGGGCTGAGCGATCCGGTTTGGGAGATCGGATTCGTACCTTTCCAAGCTCTTTTATCCTTGAGCCCGGAAGGCAGCGCACGGTGCGCTTTCAGATTCGTCCTGATCGAAACAAGCCTGCCGGTACTTATTTTACCCGGGTTAAGGTCTACTCCCGCGAACAGACCGCAGCAGTGGAAGACGCATCTACAGACGGCATCAGTGCCCAAGTCAGTTTTGATATGGAACAAATCATATCAGCTTTTTACAAGTACGGAGAGACCAGCACCGGGTTGGATTTTAGTACGTTAGAAGCCGCTAAAAAAGAGAATTCCATTGTGGTTTATTCGGAATTTACAGTCCAAGGCAATTCCCCCTATTTAGGAAGTCTTCAGGCAATTATCCGCTCAGCAGATGGAAAGGAGGTCGGTCGGCAGGAGCAGACGGTCGCGTTGTACTACGGGGGAATAAGAACCTTTAGCATTCCAATCCCGGAAGACCTAGCAACAGGTACCTATGAGGTAGCGCTTACTTTCCAGACAACACGCTCTGATATTTCTACCTCCGATTTGGTATTTGCTGAGCCAATCGTTAAAAAGCTTACTTTCAGTTTTTGATCGTTTATGGTATCGAAGGACTAGCAAGATTTGTAAAGGAAAAGTGACCAGTGTAGATGTCTAATGGCCGTGGTGTGCAGTACGTATGTATACTTGTACTCCTACTCGTATTTTTTGCACTGCCCCATCGGGGCTATGGTCAGCGGCAACCGGACGGAGAGGGTCTTCTGACATTTTCGCATCCCTCGATCGGGCAGTACTATATCGGTGTGGTATTTTTTGGAGACGACGCGTACCTCCCTCTCGGAGAGATCCTCAGTTTGACGGAAATTCCATCTACACCATCAACAAATAAATTTGGACTACAGGGATTCTACCCGAGTCCCAAAGAGACTTGGATGGTTGATCCGGTGGCTGGCGTGCTCATTCTTCAGGGTGTTTCCGAACCCCTTCCGGCAGATGACTTCTACTTGGGGGAGCAGGAGCTATACCTCGAGCCAAGCTATTTTAGCAAAATTTTCGGCTTGGAGTTTTCGGTAAATCCTTTCAATCTTTCCATGACAATGAAATCGCGAAACGTACTGCCAATTGATGAGAAAAGAAAACGCGAAACGCTTCGAAAACAAATACAATCCAAGGGAAGTGGGCAGGACGCGTTGGAAATGCGCTACCCACTCGAGCGGAAAATTGTGGGATTGGGCGTCTTGGATTATAATTTAAACGTCGATAACTCTTCCAGAAAATCCAGTTTCGGACTTCAAATGAGAGCGGGTGCGGAAATCCTTGGAGGAGACTTTCAAGTCAACATGAATGGCAGCAAAAACAATGTAGGCCAGACCGTAAACCTATCCGGAATGAGATGGCGGTATGTGTTGCCATCAGGCCTAGCCCCGGAAAGAAATGCTTTGCTAAGCAGTGTCACACTAGGTCAAATCAGTACCTCAAGTCAGACTTTCAGTGCGCAACTGACTGGCGTTGCGCTCAGCAATAATCCCTTGATCCCACGTCGGGAGTTAGACGTCTTCGTGGTCGATGGCTACACCGAAAAAGATTCCGAGGTCGAGTTGCTGATCGGAGGGCAGTTGATAGATTTTATGCGTGCCGATGAAGTGGGCTACTACCGCTTCAATGCCCCGGTGACCTACGGGACCTTACGTCTCACCTTGAGAATCTATACTCCCCAAGGAGAAATAATCACCCAGGAGAAACAGCTTCAGATTCCTTTTACCTTTCTTCCAAAAGGATTCGTATCCTACAACTTCCAAGGCGGTAAATTGATGAATGCCCCCGATAGCTTAGCTTCTGATCTGTTAGGCCATGCTGATTTCTCGGTAGGAGTGACCAATGCAGTCACGGTCCGAGCAGGCTTTGACTATGGGGATTACGTTGGAGTTGATCGGACAAGGAGTTCTTTTGGTATTTCCACGCGGCTTTTTCAGCAATACTTGTTGGATGTGGATTACTTGCCCTCCAAATTCTATCGAGTCAATGCGAGTGTATTCTATGCAAACAATATCACTATCAGTGCCAAGACAACAGACTATTTTACTCAGCCGCAGGAGGTAAATGGAGGTACAAAGCCCCTTGGTGATGGTAATTTGAATGTTTTTGTACCCTTCCAGCTATTCGGGAAGTTTTCGGGAATCCGTATTGGTGGAGAAAATATCTGGTTGCAAGACGGCTATAAAGGGAATCTTCAAGCTGATTTTAATTATCAATTCGGTAGAGTCGCTACCCGGTTCAATTACCGTGCGCAGGTAATGGGCTTACGGGTGACTGATAATTTATCCCCGGAATTTACTCCGGGGATACTACTTAGTTCCATGACGTATTCCCTTCCTAGAAGCCCTATACTGCCGGTTTTTATTAAGGGCATGTTTTTCCGTGCCCAAGCGGCATACAATACCCAAACATCCCAGTTGTCTACAGTCAATGTGGAGGTTTCTCAGACACTCTTTACGAGTGGTAGATTCACGTTGTCCTATGATCGGAATATCGTCAATAAGAGTGGCGCGATCCAGATTGGGTTTTTATATGATTTTAACTTTATCCGTTCCGCTTCTCAGTTTACCGGGAGAAAGGGGGATTACTCGATCAGACAAAGCTTAAGTGGTTCTTTGGCCTTGGATAATCAGTCGGGGAAATTGCTTCCGTCAAATAGAGAGCAAGTGAACCGATCCGGGATTTCGGTGCGGATGTTCGTAGATCAAAACGAAAATGGTGTATTTGACGAAGGTGAAGCGATCATCCCCGCGAAGGGAATCCGTCTGGACAAATCTGCCAATATGGTATTGGGATCCGACGGCATTCTGAGAATCACCCAGCTCCAGAGTTATTGGGTCTATAGGTTGGAGGTAAACGAAGATGCCCTGCCAGATATCACGTTGGCACCGAAGGAAAAGGTAATTGGATTTATGGCAGATCCCAATCGAGTCAAATCCATCGATATTCCGCTTTATAGGACTGGCGTTATAATGGGAAGCATCCAAACGGAAACAGCAGAGGGACTACAAGGAGTAGGTGGACTTCGGATCACCTTGCAGCGCATGGGAGATGAAGAACCCTTGGAGACGATTCGAACATTCTCTGATGGAGGGTATTATGCTTTTGGTTTGCTACCTGGGAAATACACCCTTGAAATAGATCCAAAGCAACTGGAATATATGAAGGTAAGTGCGACGCCCAGTATATTGGAATTTGAAATCAAAGCCCTTGCTGACGGGGATTACGTGGAAGGACTGGATTTTTTGTTAAAGAGGAAGGAATAAAATCTTAGTGCTTTGAGAACTAAAGATAAATTCGACGATTTTTTAACGTAAGCTTTATCTAAGTTTTGGGGTAGGTAATGCATCTTCGTAATCCACCAAACTTACTACGAAAAAAGTATCAAGCATCTAAATCAGTCCAATGCTAAAATGAAGGAAAAAACTGTCATAAGAAATATTAGTCTCGTAAATGAGGGTCAAGTAATCGTTATAGATCTCCTGATAGGGGATGGGCTAATCCAAAAAATTGGAAAGGTAGTGCCGGATTCGGAGACCACCGAAATAGATGGAACAGGAAAATATGTGTTTCCGGGAATCATTGACGGACAAGTGCATTTTCGGGACCCCGGACTTACCCATAAAGCCGACTTGTATACTGAAAGTAAAGCGGCAGTGGCTGGTGGTGTCACCTCGTTTATCGATATGCCCAATACAGTACCTAATGTACTGACCCGAAGCATCCTGAATGAAAAATACCAACTAACGTCGGGCAAATCCCTGGCCAATTACGGATTTCTTTTGGGAGTTAACGGAGACAACCTCGATGAAGTCATTAACGACGATACGTCCGAATTACTGGCTGTTTCTGATGACGGACTTTATTTCACAAAAAAAGGAAACCTGCTTGCAGACAATCCGCAGACCATGGAAAAGCTTTTTGCGAACTGTAGGTCACTTATCACCATACATTCGGAAAAAGAGCAGCTCGTTGAAGAAAACGAGCACCGCTACAGAGACATGTACGGGGAAAATGTACCCATCGAATTTCATCCGCTCATCAGAAGCGAAAGGGCGTGCTTTGAAGCCACCAAAAGGGCTATTGATTTAGCCAACAAACACAGCGCACGGTTGCACATTCTTCACTTGACGACGGAAGCGGAAACCCACCTCTTCCGTAATGATATTCCTTTGCGGGAAAAAAATATCACTACAGAAGTTTCCGTTCACCACCTTTGGTTTTCTGACAAAGACTATTCCCGTCTCGGCACCTTGATAAAATGGAACCCTGCTATAAAAACCGAAAAAGATAAGAAGGGACTGTTGAAGGCATTGCTCGACGATCGGATAGATATCGTAACGACAGACCATGCACCGCATACCTTGGAGGAAAAACAAAAGCCCTATTTCCAGGCGATGTCCGGTGCGCCCATTATTCAACATGCGTTGCCGATTATGCTTGAGTTTTACAAACAGGGGCTTATATCTCTGGAAAAAATCGCTGAAAAGATGTGCCACAATCCGGCAACGCTATATAAGCTTGAAAAAAGGGGTTTTGTACGCGAAGGATATTTCGCTGACCTTACGATTGTGGATTTGGAATCAAGTTGGACGGTGGAAAGAGAAAATTGCTTCGCTAAATGCGGATGGTCTCCCCTTGAAGGTACCGTCTTTCAGACAAAAGTGACCCATACCTTCGTGAATGGGCACCTCGTTTTCGAACATGGATTTTTTAACGAAACAAGGAGGGGAATGCCTTTGTCTAAATTACCTTGAAAAGCGATGACACCCTATCAACGCAATCAAAAGCCCATCCGCTTCATGCTGTTCATAAGCGAAAGAGCGTATACTTTTTCCTTTCCTAGCTTGGAGAAAGGAAGTGCTTTGTTCAATATCCCCTTCACGTAAGCTAGGTTGGATAGAATACACCGTCTTTTTTTTCGACACTGATTAGGAAAATTGTTTCTAGAATAAACCGGCAGGAGGTAGAAATGGGCTACCTAACATGAATTTTTTGCTTGTGTAACAAATGTCACGCGTTAGAAAAATCAATTCATCCAGTTTTGTTGTTAGGCATTAATTGGCAAAATTCAGAAAAACCGAAATTCTCCGATCAGGAAGCTTCGGTTCTTCGAGCTTATTATAACGCATGCACCATAATCATGATGTATTTGACGGTGATTGGCCTTAACTAGGGTCCAAAGCCATTGACTTTCCTCTTGGACCATGTGCCTTTCGTACTATCAAAAAACAGCATAAAGGACTAGTTCCAAAATTGTGAGGCATTTAAGGAAAATCAAAACGAACGTAAACCCAAAAGATAATGCATAGAACTAACAGCAGAAGAAGGTTCCTAACCCACCTGGGGATGGCCGGCGCCACAGGTATGGTTCTCTCTTCGCCACTTAAATCAACAGCGGAATCACTTCATCCCACAGACACCCGGATGGGTTCTGTCAATGAAGCCGCTTTTAAAATGACCATCCTGCAAACCACTGATATCCATTGTCAAATTCATCCCCATGATGAGATGTTCTGGGAAAATGATCAGGCGGTTTTTAGAAAAACCGGAGGTTACGCCCAATTGGCGACCTATCTGGAGCAAGCAAGAAAAAAACACGAAAATGTATTCCTGCTGGATACAGGGGATATATTTCAGGGTAGCGAACTCTCTGTAAAAACAACCGGAGAAGCGATCGTACCGATTATGAACGCACTAAATTACAACCTCGTCATCCCCGGAAACTGGGAAGTAATTTATTACAAGGCTAAAATGCAGGAATTGATGGGTTCATTGTATGCGCCGAAAATCTGCACAAATATGTATCACGATTTGGGAGAGGGCAAAAAAGGGGAACTTATCTTCCAACCCTATCACATTTGGCAAGTGAACGGGGTAAAGGTGGGATTTTTATCTTACACCGATCCACTTGTGCCTATTCGTCAATCTCCCAATTACAGCAAAGGTATCATCTACACGCATCCGGAAGAGAACCTGGCTCATTTCGTAAGTGTATTGCGAAATCAAGAGAAATGCGCCTTCGTCATTCTCCTGTCTCATTTGGGTTTGTCGCAACAGATCGCCCTATCCAATCAGCCGTTTTGTGAAGGTGTTGATTATATCCTTGGGGGCGACACGCATGAACGGGTACGTGTTCCCATAAAGGGAAAATATGCCAAAGTGGTAGAACCCGGCGCTTTTGGGTCCTTTGTCGGAAGACTGGAATTGACCATTGAAAATGGAAGGGTTGTAAAAGACGATTATACGCTGGATGAAATAACGGAAAGCCGGTACAAGGCAAATAAAGAAGTAGCCTCCCTTATCGAGCGGTATGAGGAGCCTGTTAAAGCCGATATTTACAAAGTGATCGGCTACAGCACCCTACCCCTCTACCGTTACTTTGTGATCGAGAACACCATCGACACCATGATATTGAATGCGCTTAGGTGGCAAATGCCCAATATAGACATCGTCCTATCCAATGGATTCAGGTTCTGTCCGCCTCGAGTCACGCGTGATGCCACCGGAAATGTTCCGATTACGAGCGGCTATGTGTATGATATGCTGCCGGTGGATAGCATCATTCGTACCGGAGAAGTGACGGGTGCCCAGTTGAAAGCATGGCTTGAAAAAGAGCTCAACAATGTTTTTGCTGAAAAGGCCTCAGAGCGCTTCGGCGGTTGGGTCATCAAATTCCAGGGTATGAAAGTGAAATTCATGGCATTTAACCCAAATGGAAAGCGGGTTCAGGAAGTCATGATTGGCGGTATGCCCTTGGATGAAGCCAAAACCTACAGCATCGCTGCTTGCGAAAGAGATGGCGATCCGGAGGACATGCTATGCCGGTTTAAAGGTGTGAAAAACACAAGAAATACCCCCAATACGCTGCACAAAACCATGCACGGGTATTTGGCTGAGAATTCTCCAGTTACGCCTGATTTACAACAAAATGCGATTCCTCTAGACGCCCCTGAAACATTACTGACACAAGTATGGGGAGTTGATTACCAATTTAACTAATATGAAAAAATTACACGTATTAGCTGCGCTGATAAGTTTTTTACTTATAAGTCCATCCATGATGGCACAATCATCAACTGGAACACATGCTCCTGTCAGGATTGTGTTTCAACTGACATCCGGCGACACATTGGTGTATAAAGGCCTTATGAAGCAACTGCGAAACATCTACAAGGCCGAACCATCAGCTCAAGTAGAGGTCGTTTGCCATGGTCCGGGCATTGATATGCTGATCAGCCAACGGTCTCTAGTGGCAGATCAAGTTGTCGGATTCTTGGCAGCTGGGGTGGTCTTCGATGTCTGCCAAAACACGATGACGGATAAAAATATCCGTCCGGATATGCTGATTCAGGGCGTGCAGATTGTTCCCGCCGGTGTCATTCACGTGGCGAAACGTCAGGCGGAAGGATGGTCGTACATCAAAGCGGGGTTTTAGAATTACGGTACCAATAAAATCTTCCCTATATGGGTGGAAGTCTCCATCAGTCTATGTGCCTGTGCGGCATCAGCCAGGGCAAAACGGGCATGGATGACCGGTTTGATTTTGTCAGGCAAAAGCGGCCAAACCTCGTTCATCAGGGATTTGGCCAAATGCCCCTTGTAGGCTACGGACTGCGGGCGCAAGGTGGATCCGGTAAGGGTGAGGTTGTTTTTCATGATTCGGATCAGATCCACGGTGCCCATTTTCCCTTGCATTGCATTGATCATTATCAGCCTGCCACCGTAGCGTAGCAGGCGTATGTTCTTTTCAGCATAGGTCCCGCCGACCATATCCAGGATGATGTCCACGCCGTCTCCGGAAGTAATGGCCAAGAGCTCCAATTCAAAATCCTCGGTGCGGTAGTTGATGGCAAGGTCGGCGCCGAGTTCCTCGCAAATGAAGCATTTTTCAGTAGAACCAGCGGTCGTATATACGGTTCCTCCCATGGCTTTTACCAGCTGAATGGCAGCGACACCGATTCCGCTACTGCCACCATGTATTAACACCCGCTCTCCGGATTTGAACTTGCCGATCTGGAAGAGATTGTTCCAGACCGTGAAGAAGGTTTCGGGGAGGGCGGCGGCATCTTCGAGCGGAATGCCATCAGGGACGATCAAACATTGTTCCATGGGGGCGCAGACGTACTCCGCATACCCGCCTCCTGCGACTAGCGCACAAACCTCGTCACCGACCTCCCAGGTTTTTACCTCAGACCCAACTGCTTCCACTACCCCAGACACTTCCAGCCCGGGAATGTCCTGCGGAGCTCCCGGTGGGGGAGGGTAGTGCCCTTTTCGCTGCGATACGTCGGGCCGGTTGACACCTGCCGCGGCCACTTTGATAAGGACTTCCGAAGGACCTGGGCTGGGCTTTTCCCTTGTTTCGAGTCGTAACACTTCCGGTGCACCCGGATCTTTGATCACAATTGCGTTCATTGGCTTGTTAGGATCTATGTTAACGTTATGCCAGGCTCACCTGTATATTAGTAGACGGTCACAATTTAACTATTTACCAATTTAACTATAGAAATATCTCTACAAGAATCATCCCGGAATTGGAGAAGTTTGTCAGGCTTGCATGCAGAGGTAACTCGTTACTTTACGACCAATAAGGGCACATGGGTATGGTAGGCAAAGGCCACACTTTGGCTCTTATTGTACAGGAATTCGAAAAAGGTCCTGTCTTTCGAAAGCATGACCAGCATGGTGTTTGGATGATCGTCCAAATAGGTCTTGGTTCCCGCCTCAAAATCCTTGCCCTGTACTTTTACAAAGTCAAAGGTGCAGTCGGGATAGGCTTCAGAGACAAATTGTTTCATTCCCTTGAAATATATCTCCTTGTTAAAATCGTAGTCTTGCTCGACGTGCAAGAGGACATAAGGCAGGTTCAAGGTTTCGGTCAGCTGCATCAACTTACGGATGCGGTTTTCGTCTTCGTTGTTGAGTGCTACTGCTACGGTAATGGATTCCACACCGTGAAAATTGGATTTGGCGGGTACAGCAATCACGGGAACTTCGCCCTCTTTGATCACCGTGGCGGTATTGGATCCGATCAGGGTTTTTTTGATCCCACTGGCACCTTGGGTACCCATGATGATCATGTCGTAATCTCCCGCCAAAACTGTGGCATTGATTGCCGTGGAGATGGTGCCTTGTACGATTTTGTAATCGATGTCTATGCCATCCGTGTTGGCGGCGATTTCCTTTTTCAGGGCTGCCTTCGCATCCTGTTCGATGGCTGAAATAATCTCAGCTGCTTGTGCAGCAAAGTCATATACCGCATAATAGGCAAATAACAGCGTGATGGACGCGTCCTGCTGTTTGGCATAGCTTTTTGCAAACTCAAGTGCGTTGCGGGCATTGTCGGAGAGATCGGTTGGAACTAGGATTTTCATGGGTGTTGATGTCTAGTAGATGATTGAAAAATCAATTTAGGCATTAATTCAAGAATGAACCATGATTTAAATCAGTAATATTCCCGTATTTTAGCAGGTCTAAACCAACAAGATACCGATACATGTTTGAATTCGATTCGGAACGGCATTATCCAAGAGAAACCGAAAGCCGCGTAGTGGTCAGGTTTCAGGATTGTGATCCGCTGCAGCACCTTAACAACGCCAAGTATTTTGACTATTTCTTCAACGCCCGCGAAGACCAGGTACCGAAGCTTTACGGCGTGGAGATGATAGACTTTATCCGCAAGTACAAGGCCGCTTGGGTGGTGTACAACCACAACATTTCCTATATCAAGCCCGCTAAGGTAGGCGAATGGGTACGCATTATGACCCGCGTCATTTGGCACGACCATCAGACAGTAGTCGTGGAATACTACATGACCGACGACAGTAAAGAAGAACTAAAAACGCTGCTTTGGACGACCATGCGCTATGTGCGCATCGAAGACGGGAAATCTACCCCACACGAAGGCGCCGTGGCGGAGTTTTTGACCGCAGTATCCGATGCAATAGATATTTCAAAAGTACCGATTCGCGACCGAATCCGGGAAATTAAAGCACAACTGGCAAAGGGCTAAGCTGTTTTCTCAGCGATGCAAGGGGAAGCGCAGTGGTCGCTGCGCCTCCTCTTTGCCCCATGTTATACTTTTTTGTTTTCCTCGTTGACATGCTTTACCAAGCGGTCACAAAGTTCTTTAATCTCTTCGGCATAGTACTCATCCCCGGTACTGTTCAATACTGTTTGTGCCATACCGCCAAGAATATCAATGTAAAAGCGTTTCATCTCCACCACCGACATATCCGTGGTCCACAGATCGATGCGCAGGGTACTTTGATTCAAGTTGTCCCAGATATTTAGGCTGATGCTCCGGGTTGATTCCGGTCCTTCCGCTTCCTTGTCCGTAGCATCCCACTCTATCGCCTCAGGAAGGTTTTTTTCATCCAAGGTTACCGTAAATTTGATCTCCGATTTTTTCATCTATATTTAATTGTTTTTTCATTAGTCTGAACTAGTCCCGATCACAATCGGGATAGAATTCCTGCGGCAGGTCGTTACTATAGTCATTCCATCCTGTGCAACTTTCGCCATGTTCGATTTAATTAAGGGGTTTAAAGCCTTATGCTCGTTAGCAACAGGGTTGTCAGTAAAACGTGTATTAGCGGTCTTTTTGAGCGGGTAAAGCTACTGAAGTCACTCCCCGTCAAAAAAACGAATGGCATTTTCTTTATCAAGCGCCAATTGGGCTTTGAGTTCCTCCAATCCGGAAAATTTCCGTTCAGGACGCAGAAACTCCAGAAAGGAGACGCGTAGTTCTTGCCCATAGATGGTACCGGTAAAATCAAACAAATGAGCTTCGATCGTTTTGGTATCTCCACTTAGGGTGGGGCGCTGCCCGATGTTTAGCATTCCCCTTACCGGTTTTCCATCCACCAAGGCAGTGATGACATAAGCACCGTCTTTTGGGATGAGTTTGTTGGGATCGGCAACAGCGATATTTGCCGTCGGAAAGCCCATTGCTCTTCCGATCTGCTTGCCGGTAACGACCGTACCGGTAATCTCGTACGGCCTTCCCAAAAAGCTGTTTGCCGTAGTGATGTCGCCCGCTTCCAGTGCTTTTCGGATTTTGGTGCTGCTAATGCCGATGGAGTCGATGTCCTCTCGTGGGATTTCCTCCAGTTCAAAGCCGTAGGTCTCCTGATTTGCCTGTAAATGTTCAAATCCGCCCTCGCGTCCCTTGCCAAACTTATGGTCATAGCCGATGACCAAGGTCTTTGTGTTGATTTTGTCGATCAATATGTGGTGGATAAATTCTTCCGAGGTAGTTTCAGAAAAGGCTTTGGTAAACGGAATGCTGATCAGGTGGTCTACCCCAAAGGCTTGCAGCAGACGTTTTTTCTCCTCAAAGGTCGAGAGCAGCTTGATATTATGGTCATCCGGTCGGAGTACCATCCGCGGATGCGGCCAAAATGTAATCAGTACGGTTTCCCCTTGGGCCTTATCGGCTAGTATGCGAACACGGTTTAGGATCTTACGGTGCCCCAAATGCACCCCATCGAAGGTTCCAATTGTGACCACCGCATGCGCAATGGGTTCAAACTCATTGAAATCTTCATAAATTTTCATGAAGTCCGTCTTTTATTTTTTGGATCACTACAGGTACTTGGTCCGCGTCCGCCAGCCTGTACGTTCCGATCCGCGTTCTGACCAATGCTGAAAGATAAGCTCCGACGCCAAGGAGTTCTCCGAGATCCCTTGCCAAGCTTCTGATATAGGTACCTTTGGAACAAACAATGCGAAAATGTACCTCCGGCAATGAAATTCCGGTAATCTCAAAGGTATGAACGCTCACCGCTCTGGGTTCCAGCTCCAGCGTAATTCCCTTTCTTGCGGATTCATAGACCCGTTTCCCCTCTTTCCGTATGGCGGAGTGCATGGGGGGAATCTGCCGGATTTCTCCCGTGAGCTCCGCCGCCGCAGCGATTATCGCGTCTTCGGTGATATGGCTACAATCAGCTACCTCTACCACTTCTTTTTCCAAATCGAAGGATTCAGTTGTTTTTCCGATGACAAAGGTACCTGTATATTCCTTTTCCTGCTGCTGAAAGGTGTCGATCTGCTTGGTCATTT
>WGNT01000041.1 GCA_016124425.1 Cytophagales bacterium | reverse complement strand
TAAAAAGCTATTAACGGTCCGGCTCCTCGAGAATAATGAGGCGGTTGGCTCAAAACTAAGTCCGGGAGCAATCAACCAATTTGCCCCACCACTTAGTGTCATAATGTTAAGGGTGTTATCATTGCGGTTTCTTGTCAAATGATAGGCGGGATTTCCGAGGCTCCGATTGACTCCGGGAGCCAATGTACCATCTTCAAATGCGTACTTGGTAGTGGGTGGAAGTGCCAGTGCCCTTTCGAATAGGGCGTTTTCACTAAAAACAACATTGTCGGTAGACCTCGTAAAGTTAAACCCTCCAAAAACAAATAGATTGCTCTTTACCTGTAATCTACCATTCATATTGGCGGTAAACCTCCTATAGTTAGTTGTGATCGCGGTTCCCTCCATATCAGCATAGCCGACTCCAAGATTAAAGGTAGCCTTCTCTGTACCACCGGAGAGGTTGAGGTAATGATCATGTGTTACGGCTGTTCTGAAAAGAATTTCTTGCCAATCTACGTCGTCAAAGATAATCGTTCTAGTAGGGTCCAATGGATCAGGCATTTGCTGCCAACCTTCATTAAGTTTATATTCGTTTTGAGGTGTCAAAAATTGGGTGGTGTAGGGCGTATTGTTTGTTAAATCGTTGCCGGTTCCGAATCCAAATGCTCCGCCAAGCATAGGAAGCCGACTGGGGGTTTTTTCTCCCGAAGCGGCAACTCCAAGTCTTCCGAAATAAATGTAATCCCGTGCAGAAAGCAAATCATAGCGTTCTCTCAATTGTGAGGTACCAATGGTATACCGATAATCCACCTTCGTCTTGCCCGACTTGCCACTTTTCGTTGTGAGTATTACAACGCCGTTTGAAGCCCTCGCACCGTAGATTGCTGTGGATGCAGCATCTTTAAGTACCTGCATGGATTCGATATCCATAGGATTAATTCCCTCGATATCGTCGCGGATTACACCATCCACGACATACAGTGGTTGGGCGCCGTTTGGATTATTTATAGATGTCCCACCACGCACAATAACTCTCGGTGCCGCTCCTGGTTGCCCCGAAAGGGTTTGTACTCTAACTCCGGAAACCGTTCCTTGTAAAGCAGAAGCGGCGTTTCCCATGGGTACATTTTCCAATACTTTGGTATCGACTGTACTTACTGCTGTGGTTAACTTCTCTCTTGACTGAGTACCATATCCCACTACGACAATCTCGTCTAGTGCTCCCAAATCTGTTGAAAGACTAACGTTGATTGTATTTTGATTTCCCACTTTCACCTCTTTTGCCGCAAAACCTACCGCTGAAAACCGTAGTATGTTTTCTCTATCCGGAACTGTCAACGTATAGTTTCCATCCAAATCCGTTACTGTCCCCGTGGTAGTACCAATTATAATAATATTCACACCAGGAATGGTACTTCCATCTTCATCAGAGACCACTTGACCATTGATTGTGGCGCCCTGCTGACCCATACTTTGGAAGAAAACCATCATTATTAAAAAAAACAGTGGAAAATATCGCTGCTTTGATAAGAACGTAAAATTACCCTTCATATTTGTATTATTTATTTTGATATAATTGTTGTAATTATCTTTTAATTGATTTTTAGGCTGATTTTTAACTAAATAATATGTAGTATTTATTCAAATATACCGATTTTTCATCATTACCAAAATGCCGGTTCATTTTTTTTCTAGGAATTTGGAATTTTAAAAAATTAACCAGGGAGATTTGTAAGAACTGAAAAGTGAAAGTGAGCCTATTTACATAAAAATTCAGGATATAATCATGTTTCAATAAATTCAATAGTTGAATTTTATTCAACTGATTTTGAGACTATTGGGATTAAATTACGTATGCTAGAATAACCAAATTTGGAATTTATTCTGAGGTAATTGATACCTAGAATTGAATGTCTTTTAGCAACAGCCGTTTGTAAGGCTTTTCCATCAACTAATATTTTCAACTCACCTTCTAGCTTTGAAATGTTCCATTCAAACATTAATTTGAAATCTTTTTTATTTTGTAATCCTATATCTTCAACTATTTCAGACCACGAAATCTGGAAAACTGAGTTTGAAAATGCTAAGGAATCCACATCCGAGGAAAAATGATCAGTTAATGCGAAATCTAAGTTGGACCATTCAGCTGCTGGAAGTGGCCCAATCTCAAGACTGCCGATCCTGCTAGTCGGGAAATTAGTGACTAAATCTTTTCCAGATGTCGATGAATAAAAAAGCGTGTCTCCATTTGATTTTTGAATCCATCTGTTAGGTGTGTCACTAATAAAGATATAACGCTTTTGGCGATTTTCCTCAAGCCATTGGCTGTTAATTGTGTATAGTCCTCTTGAACTACCCTGGCCTGTAACCAGTAAAATTTTTCCATCTAGATCTTCAACAGCTGAAGGGTAGGCTGTCCCCCTATCTCCTTTTTCTATACCAGCTATGCCTCTGCTCTCAAAAGCAACTTCCCGAACTCCTTTCCAAATTAGACCATCATCAGAACTTATTGCCGCATGTAGTACCTCTCTTCCCCCAATAGCATAGCTATTCGGGTCGTCCCATCTTTGGCAGCTATTCCAAAACAAAACCAGTTTCCCGTTTTTTAGACGCAGGAATGATGCCGGCGAGTCAGAAGAAATAAATGAGGTGGGGAGTGGACATGACCATGTGGCACCTCCATCGATTGATTTAGATTGGTATAAAAATCCACTTGTATTCCTTATTAACATCCATATGATACCATTTTCCAATTCAACAATATCAGGCTCTATTGCACCGTATCTTGTCGTTTTGGTATTGTCGATTTGAATTTCGATTTCATTTTTTGATAATTGCCAGCTTTGTCCATCGTCGTCTGAATACATAGAAATAATTGTATTCCATCCAAAATCAATATCACCGGCTTTAGAAGGTTTTTGCCTGTCTGGAATTGCTTTGCCGAAAGTCAATAAAAGTCTGCCGCTGGAAAGCTTTTTAAATCCGCGAATTGCACCAACGTACCCTTCGTAAATCTTAAAAGGAGTTTCCCAGATTCCGTTTACTCGTCTGTTAATCCAGAGGTCTAAATGTCTGCCCTTGTATCCGTTTAAACCTGTCCCGAAAACGTGAAAAACACAAATCAAATCCTCCTTTTGACTTTCTGCAAGTTGCAATGCATAATATGCCTGTCCAGGTAAAATGAATTCCTCCCGAGGATCGGACCACTTCTGTCCTGTCCAATCCATTGACATAACTCTATCCGCATTGCCCGGCCTATTGATATAAAATAGTCTTAATACTCCCTTATCATAAATTATTACAGCCTCATTTGAAGGGGATTCAGCTGTTTTCTTTGGATAGCCTCTATGAGTGAAATCAGTAAAAAGCATACTGGCCAATAAGAGGAAATACGACAAGTTATTCATAGTCAGGGCAGTATCGGAACATTGAATTATTAGATATGTATTATTTATTTTAATTTTAAAAAAAATAAATGGTAATGACAAATATTTTTTTGAAAAAATCAGCGCTAAAGTTATCGACTAGTTGTTTGAAAATTAATGGGTTAATCGGAAATGATAATTTTGTAGATTGTAGATCTGTAGGTACAATAAACCTGTACTTATAATATTACTTATTATATTTGTGCGTACTTTAAATTGAGAAATGGGAGTGAATTTGTTGAGCGTAAAACCTAAACCAATAGTTGATTCATCCATGTCTTTGGTGGACAAGGTTGAACTTAATCTTAGAAAGTATTTTGTGGAGGCAAACTTGCAGGCAGGGGATCCAATTCCTAAGGAAGCTGAACTAGCCGAAGCGATGGGTGTAAGTAGGACTGCCCTGAGGGAAGCCTTGTCTAGATTGAAAACGTTAGGGCTAATTGAATCAAAAAGAAATAGAGGAATCATATTGACCCAACCTGATATTTTGGGAAGTTTTGAGCGGGTTTTAAACCCCATGCTGTTAGACAGCACGACCTTACAGGATATATTCGAACTTCGCTTGGTGTTGGAAATGGGAATAGCTGATCTACTTTACATTCGTAAGACAAGTGCAAATTTGCAAAAGTTGGAAGAATTGGTAATGAGAGAGGAAAATACACTAGATAGATTCCTCAAAAACCGTTTTGATGCTGAATTCCATGCCATGCTTTATGAAATTTCAGGGAATCAAACAATCCTTAGGTTTCAAAAAATGTTGTATCCTATCTTTAATTTTGTGCACAGCGGTCAGATAATTGGTAAAACGGAAGTTAAAAATGCTGTAACTCATAGACATTTGTTGACAGAATTAAAAGAAGGAACACCATCTAGCTTTAGGGATAAAATGAGTATTCACCTAAAAGTTTATTTTGATAATGTTGATGAGTAATGCCATTTTTTCAACCATTTTACAAATATCTTACCCCAATTATCTTTCTCAACTTCACAGAAACTCCTCATTTCGATGTTTTACCTCCCGTCCAAATCGTTTGGCTGTACCAAACAATCCGTCAGTCACCTTTTTGCTCCTAGTTTTATGGACATTTACCGGTTGACAAAGAAATACCTTATTCGGCAAGCATTTCCACTACTCTGCGGGTTCTTTTCCCCGGTAGTCCGGATTTGCAGCACGTGTTCGCCTTCCGCCAGCCCAGCCGCCAATGTGTAATACCAAGGAAGGTGCAGATTTGCGCTCCAACGGGTAAAAAGATCCAGCTTTTGCCAATCTTGGTCATCGATGCTGTATTCGATTATGCCGGCGTCAGGTCCAGCGGCAACAGCTATTCCGACCGCATTCCCGCTAAAGTCAAGTGCTAGCGTCGCGCCATCCCCTTGGGCCACGAGTATGGGTACATTTACATAATTGACACGTGTTCCCGCTCCATCATTAGGCTTCCAGTTTTCCATCAGTTGCCAACCATTCTTTATGTTGGCCTTTTTCGTGTCGATCAGTGCTCCGCTTTCATAATTTGCGGGGTCTATCGCATCAGGCAAATCATACCCCTCCACCTTGTCATCTTCTGCGATATTTCCATGCCAGGCATCTTCCAGAAAGGTTTTTATGGAATAAAAATACACTCCTTGCCCAAATGGCGATGGATGGAGATTTTTAAAGTCCTCCTCCCAAGAAAATTCACCGGCATCGATGCGCTCGGTCACTTCCTTTGCCAAATCTATGGTGCCGATCTGGTAGTGGGCGGCTACTTTTTCATGATTTTGAATGACCTCCGGTATCTGACCTGATCGGTAGCTTTCCATCTTTCCCGGATCCACAAAATGCATGATCACAATATCTGCTGCCGGATTATGCAGGCGAACATGCCGGACAATTCCTTCCATGGCCCTGATCTGTTCCTGACTCGTTCTTCCGTTGCCCGAATCATTTACAGCCGCCTCCTCAAAGAGCAAATCAACTGCGCCGGCGGCAAGTACATCACGCTCTAGCCTGAAAGCAGCCGGAGTCGATCCCATAGAAGGAATTCCCGCCGCAATAAACTCGAAGGCCGTATCCGGAAACCGCTGTTGAAGGTAATTGGCAATGCTGTCGCGCCAGCCCCCGTTATAGGTGATGGAACCGCCGAGAAAAGCAACCCGGCCCTTTTTCTCCCGCTGAAACTTGAGAAGGCTGTTTTTGATACCATTCCGCTGCTGATGGTAGGTCTCAGCGCGTAGGCGTTCCTTGGGCAATTCCGTATGGTATTTAATAAAATCGGCACCAAGCCGGGGTGTTTCAATCGGGAAGTGGTGCCCGAAAAGGTCCTGCTTCCCCACTGTACAGGGAATGACCGTTGCCGGGCCGCCAAGTTTAATGTAGCGCTCAATAAGCAAAAAGGTATTTTCCGCCGGTGGAACCACCTCGTCATTCAATCCTATCATGTGCAAAACAGGCACCTTCGCTAAAGCCAGCGCTTCGAGATTATCGATTGGGTTATTCCTGTAAGCCAAGGCTTCTTCGTCGGAAGAAAAGCCATAGGCATTCTTCAGCCGTTCCCAATCCGCTTCACTTCCTTTCCCTCCTCCAAATCTGCCCGGCCAGCTTTTAAAGTCGCATACTGGCGCTTCTGCGTAGATACAGTTCACCTTTTCAGGGTTTGCCTTGGCCCAGTTGTAAATAAACAAGCCACCGCGGCTTACCCCTTCCAGCGAAACCTGAGGGTGGAGCTCCAAGTCGGATATCAGGTAGTCGTAAAAGCGGTCCCAAACATGGACCGCCGCCGGACTGCCATACATGTTGTCGGTGTTCACATAGGCGATATGAAATCCCTCAGTAAGCAGTATGCTGTCCATTTCTGTGTGCCACCCCGGAAAACGTGCCCGCCAAACCCAAGGATTACCGCGAAGGGGATTTTCAGGAAGGGTAATATGGGCATCTCTGTCTTCGAACGGAAAGGTATACCGCACGAAACCTTTCCATTCCGATTTTTTTCCCGGAAAAATAATGGATTGGGTTTTTTCGGGTTTGGAAAGTAGCGACAGGTACGCGTTAGAAATCCGTTTTCCATGGGCTTCCAATCCCTCAGGAGTAAGATGCGTTGCATCCGCTTTTGGAAGGCCTAGCATGCTGGTATATGCAATCGCGGAATCTTCGGATGCCAATTGTTTTTGGGCTTCAACCACCGCCAGACGTTCTTTGACAAAGGGATGCTGTTCGTCGACCCCTAATATGACTTTCAGATCGGGCACATTGACGACATTCCGCCGTAAATCCTGGATAATAGTCTTCAGGTTGGAATAAAATTCGTTAGCTGTACCGTCCTCTCCGGCATCGCTTTCACCCTGAATCCAAATAAACCCACGGACGGTTACCCGATAGCCATCCCCCTCGAGTTGCTTGATGGCTGCATTCAGGTCCTCGGTCATGCGGTCATAAATCCCCCGCTCACCGGGGGCCTTCCAGTCGCGTGCAAGGCCAGTTGCACCCTTGGTGTACTTGAATACAGCGGGATTGTACCCCGCTTCTTTGAGTTCACGGCCAAAACTCACCTCTGGGCCGAAGTGACCTTTTGGAAACCGCCCAGTTTGAGGCTGAAGGGTGACCCATTTACCACCGGAACTTCCGTTGTCCACATACGTCCAGTTTAGAAGAATTGATTCGTCCAAACCCTCCGGATCTTCGGGATAGACAGCGGCATCTCCCATCCATCCCTGTGCATTTGACTGACCGGCCCATATAAAAAGATCCAATGCCTTCTGTGCGTTTGCATGCTGCGGCAGCAAGATCATAAGATGTAGAAAAATACCCGTAATTCGTGTGAAATGCTTCATGCTATTGCCCTTTTTTGCGGATAAACGTTAATTTCTCTCCTTCCATAAAATTACGTCTAATTAACAGCCTATCCACGACATATTCTTAATAAGCCATAAATTCATTCTGCCCAAATGGGTTTTCGAAAATAAACTCCCTGACAAGTCGTGGGTGGTCATTCGTTCAACCAATGCAGTGGCATCGTTTTTATTAATTTCGAGAAAGATAGGGTAGCTTTGCGAATTCTTTCGTATTTACCGGATTATCAGTTTTTTCAACTAAAAAATGGGGTTTAGACTTATAGAATACATAGGTTTTTCATGATCTAGCTAAATTTTTTTTCAAATATTAATAATAGAATGGTTTTTTAAACTATATTAGCAATGATATTTTGTTTTGTATTTTATTTAAAATAATAGTTACTCTAAGTCAAAAGAAACTCATTATTTTTGACTGATTGCAAGCCAGATTTTCAACGTGTCCGATAAAGCGAAGCGTCGATTCCGCACTTTTCTTTTTCAAAAATTCTGAGCGCTACTATTATTCATGCTGAATGAACATTTTCGAATAATAAATAAATAATTCTTAACCTTTAAAAATTGAATCAGTATGGATGAGTACATGGGAATTGTTAAAATCTTTGCAGGCAATTTTGCTCCACGAGGATATGCTTTATGTCAAGGTCAATTATTACCAATCGCACAATATCAAGCACTTTTCTCCATTTTAGGAGTTACCTACGGTGGGGATGGCCGAACCACATTTGCCTTGCCCAATCTTAACGGTAGAGTGCCAGTAGGAACAGGTCAAAGCCCAGGAGGCAGCCAATATTCCCTTGGGCAAGCTGGTGGACAGGAAAGCGTAACATTATTACAAGGTCAAATGCCAGCTCACACTCATGTTGCTCAAGTTAACGTAAGTGCCAATGAGGCGACTACCAATAATCCAACTGGCAAAGTCCCTGGAGCGGCTGAAGTTCAGGTAGAAAGATCAGGTCCAAAGATTCCTGTTAATGCTTATGCCGATGCTCCAACAGGGCCTGCTTCGTCTAATTCCACTACGATCTTGCCAACAGGCGACAACCTGCCCCATAACAACATGCAGCCCTATCTGGGTCTGAATTACATCATTTGCATGGAAGGAGTTTACCCTCCAAGGTCTTAATCAGAAATCCCTTGGAGCTTTAAATGTGGTTCCAAGGGTGTTTTTTTAATCAATCGAATTTGTTTACTCCCATCTCGATGAAAAAATTTCTATCTCTGCCTTTCTTTTTTCTTGTTTTTTTGATTTCAATTGCCCCTCCGAAGGTATTTGCTCAGATTACTGTTATTGATTTTGAAAATCCACCAACGCTAACTACTGCGGTAACATCGATTTCAATTGGGGGATTTACCTTTGCAGCAGATTTTTCACTTCCTAAAAACATAGGGGTTTCGAGTGGCACCGGATTCGGAGGTTCACGAGGATTAATTGATACTAATTTCGACATAGGGGGATTAAAAAAATGGACGATTACCCGTGATGGTGGTTCAGAGTTCCAATTTCGAAGCATTTATATTCAGCGGCGAAACGCAGGCTCTGTGTCTGGGACGATTCAGGGATTTAAAAATAATATAGCGGTAGGTTCTGCCAAAGCATTAAATTTTGATTCTTCTACTAGCGGTCCACGAGATTTTTCTGCGGACCCTGATTTCTTTGATGTTGATGAAATTCGGATTCAAGGAGATGATTTATATGTTGTTTTAGACAACTTTACCTATGGTTCTGTTTTTGTGGACGGGGCCACAATACCGGCAGAGGTAACGTCCATTAATCGCATCGGGGCACCGCTATCCAATGTACCGTCAGTGAATTTTGCTGTCAACTTCAGCAAAGCTGCTTCAAATGTAAGTCCAGATGATTTTATACTGACGCGTACAGGATCAGCAAATGGAAATATTGCTACTGTCTCAGGTTCAGGTACCTCCTTCACCGTCACTGTCAATACTATTACCGGGGAAGGAAGTTTACGGCTTGATTTGAGATCCGGAACAAATATTACCAATGCCAACGGCAACACAGGTACCCCCACATTTACGGTCGGACAATCGCATTTTGTTAGTTCCTGTCTGATTGAGTCGTTTGAAGATGAAACGGTGGGAAGCAAATCGTTTTCTACGGGCGTAAATACATTCACTGTCACGGGGAATTTGGCGGTTTATACCGAAGTGCCATTTCTTGGAATTGGGGGCTCCAAGAACGTATTAAAAAATTCAGGAGTGGGGACTTATACCATTTCTGTCGACAATGATAAAGTTGTCTTCTTGAAAACAATCGCATTCTATCTCTCCTCTGCTGCGGATGGCAATGCGCCGACGGGGAGTGGAACATTGACCTTAAGAGGGTAAAATAATGGAACTGTCGTTTTTTCAACAATAAAGAACAGTGGATTTGAAACTGGAACTACCAACAATGGATATACCATCGTTGACTTTGCCACACTAACTTCGGAGAATTTGTCAGCAGTAGCCATTGATCAACTGGAAATAGAAATCGGTGGAGGATTCGTGTATCTGAATGTGGATAACGTGGAGTTTTGTACAGATACTGAAGCCCCAGCCGGCTATAGTGTGGCGATAGATCAGGATCCGATTACAACAGGAATTCACAATGCGGTAAGTTTCACTTTTGCTGGCGCAGAAGTTGGGACTATATACAATTATACCTTCAGCAGTTCTGGTGGTGGAGCTAATGTAACAGGTTCAGGAACCGTAACATCTCCAAACCAACAGATCACTGGAATCAACCTAAGCGGACTTGTAGAAGGTACCGTTACGCTTAATGTGACCCTCACCGATGCATCATCCAATACCGGATCCCCTGCCATAGATACTAGTGCAAAAATCTTAAACACGTCACCGCTTGCAACTCCACCCCTTGCCCCTGTTGTCAATGAAGATGATTTGGCGGTAGCCTTGTCTGATGCTATACAGATTGCCGATGCGGAGAATGACAATCAGGTTGTGACCTTTACTGTTGTCGGAGGAACCGTCACCTTGGGAACAACTGGTATCACTTTTGGAGGTGGGTTAAATGGTTCATCCAGCTTTACCGCTTCAGGAACCTTGGCAGCTATTAATACCTCCTTGGATGCCGCCACATTTACACCAACCTCGGATTTATTTGGCACCAATGCAGGTTCAATTTCTTTTGTGTCAAATGATGGCACAGTCAACTCCAATACGGCCACAGTAACATTTGATATTGCAGGAGTCAATGACGAACCGTTCATCACAGGTTTACCTTCTTCAGTAACGGTTACAGAAGATGCTATTACAGATCCTTTCAATATTTCAGCGGTCACGATCAGTGATATCGATGCAGGTAGCGGGGTATTAACACTCAAGTTGGAGGCCACCGGAGGAGTGTTTGATTATGCAAGTGGAACCGGGATTTTACTTACAGGGCAGAATTCGAATGCAGCTACGTTCTCAGGTAATTTGGTTGACTTGAATAATTATTTCAATATTCCAACTAACCTCTATTTTAAACCTAATGCCAACCTTAGCGGAAATGGAGCAGCTACTGTTAGCGTGTTTATTAATGATAATGGCAATACAGGATCAGGGGGAGGGACGGATGTGTCTGCGGGCACTGTCAGCATAAATATCACACCGGTAAATGATGCTCCGTCCGATATACTTCTGGATAATAACAGTGTCGCGGAAAACGAGCCTGTAGGTACTTTGGTGGGTTCATTCTCAGCCACAGATGTGGATAACGGAGATACGTTTACGTTTACTTTTGCTGCAGGGGCTGGGGATGTTGATAATTCAGCATTCAGTATTTCAGACAATGAACTTCAGACCGGAGCTGTTTTTAAATTTAACACCAAAAATACCTATTCCATCCGAGTTCGTGTGACTGACTCTGGCGGGCTTTCTTTGGAACTTCCGTTTACTATTAGTATTACCAATGTCAACGACGCACCTACTGTAGCCAATCCGATTGACAATCAGGCTGCGACTCAAGATGTACTTTTTGAGTTTGTAGTACCGGCAAACACCTTTGAAGATGTAGACGGAGATATTCTGACCTATTCCGTTAAATTATCCGGAGGGGGTGCTTTACCTGCTTGGCTAAGCTTTGACGCTACTACCCGTACATTTAGCGGAACACCGTCAAATACACATGTAGGAACTGTCGGCATAGACCTAAGCGTCAGCGACGGAAATGGTGGGTCGGTAACCGACTCGTTTGACCTTGTTGTTGCCAATGTCAATGATGCACCTACTGTGGCTAATCCGATTCCAAACCAGAATGCCACAGAGGATGCCGCCTTCAACTTCCAGTTTGCGGCGAATACGTTTAATGATATCGATGTGGGTGATGCGCTGACGTATACAGCACAGCGAACAGGAGGGGGGGCACTTCCCGGCTGGTTATCTTTTGATCCGGTGACTAGGACCTTTAGTGGGACGCCTTCAAATACCAATGTCGGTGCAGTCAGCCTTGATGTCATTGCCAATGACGGTAATGGAGGATCTGTCACTGCCATGTTTGATCTTGTTGTTGCCAGTGTCAACGACGCACCGATAGTTAGTGCGCCTATCACAGTAGACGTCACAGAAGATATTCCTACTACTTTGACAGGCATAAGTTTTACAGATCCTGATGCGGGTTCCAGTCCTGTCACAGCAACCTTTAGTGTAGCCTCCGGGACTTTAGCTGCCAGTTCAGGAAACGGAGTGGTAGTTTCCGGAACTTCAGGTTCCTTGATTTTGGAGGGGAGTGTTTCCGATATCAACGCATTTATTGCTGACGGCCAAGTAACATTCACTACTGCATTACATGCCACTATAAATGTGAATTTAACTATCAGTATAACTGATAATGGAAATACAGGTTCTGGCGGGGCATTGAATGATCAAACTTCTGTTACCCTTTCAGTCACAGCAGTGAATGATGCTCCGGTAAATACTATACCGGGAGCACAGCAGACTGATCAGAATGTTGCTCTGGTTTTTTCCAGTGGTAACGGCAGTCTGATCAGCGTCAGTGATGTGGATGCGGGTGGAGAAACAATTAAATTATCCTTATCAGCCACCAACGGTATGATTACGCTATCCAGTACTTCAGGGTTGATTTTCACTCTGGGATCGGGAGTCAATTTCTCCAACATGGAGTTTGAAGGCACACTTGCTAACATCAATACTGCCTTGAGTGGCATGGCTTTCACACCGACTTCGGGATTCAATGGGCCTGCAAGCCTAACCATCACCAGTGATGACCAGGGTTTTTTTGGATCTGGTGGTGCACAAACTGACACTGACGTAGTTTCTATAACTGTTATCTCCATCATTCCAGTGGTTACTGGAGTGACAAGCAGTGCTGTTAACGGAGGCTATAAGGTTGGAGATGAACTTTCCATTTTGGTAAATTTTGATCAGGCTATTATTGTAAATACAACTGGAGGAGATCCAACCTTAACGTTAGAAACAGGAGGTACAGATCGGGAAGCCAGCTACCTAAGCGGCTCTGGAAGCAATACCTTGGTTTTCGCCTATACCGTTCAGCAAGGAGATACTTCTTCCGATTTGGATTATACAGCTACAAATGCATTGGTTCTTAATGGTGGCACAATTGAAAATATCTCGGGAGATGCAGCATTAATCACTCTGCCTCCAACAGGATCCCCAAACTCCCTGTCGGGACAAAAGAATCTACAGATTGATGGAGTAATTCCGGTGATAGCGAGCGTTTCGGTACCAGCCGACCGAACCTATGTGGCAGGAGAAACGCTTGATTTTACAGTTAATTTCTCTGAAGCGGTTGTGGTGAATGGCAATCCGGAAATCAGCCTGACTCTTGGGTCAACTACCCGAGTGGCAGGTTATGGATCGGGATCCGGCACAAGTTCTCTTGTATTCAGCTATACAATTCAATCCGGTGATTTGGATGATAATGGAATTGCTGTAGCAAGTTTGTCCCTGAATGGAGGAACTATTCGCGATGCTGCGGGAAATGCTGCAAATTTAAGTATGAATGGGGTAGGATCAACACAATACGTGCTAGTGGACGCGGTTGTGCCGTCAGTAGTTGATTTTGACTTAGATATTCTATCGCTAGCAATTGGAGAAACCGCGACACTTTCCGTCACCTTCACCGAAGCAATCATCGGGCTGACTACTGGTAGTTTTACAGTCGCAAACGGCAGTCTGTCCAACCTAACCTCATCCGATGGCGGGGTTAGTTGGACAGTGATATTTACACCAGATAATGCAGTTGAGGATGATACAAATGTGATAACACTTGAAAGTTCAGCGTATACAGATTTGGCTGGTAACAACGGTTTAGGTACAGCAAGTTCGGCTAACTACCTAGTCGATACCAAGAGACCAAGTGGGACAGTAGTCGTTGACAAAACACAGTTGATAATTGGGGAGTCATCTCTTGTTACTATTTCCTTCTCTGAAGCAGTAACTGGATTAACAGGTATTGATTTTACTGTTGAAAATGGGAGCCTATCGGATTTGAGTTCTTCGGATGGAGGAATTGTTTGGACTGCTCTGTTAATCCCACAACCTGGCGTTGAAGATGCCACTAACCTGGTTTCATTGGACAATACCGGTTTCGAGGATGCGGCAGGAAACAGTGGTTCAGGCGTTTCGGTATCAAATAACTATTCGGTGGATACAGATATTCCTAAAGGGTATTCCGTTTCCATTGTTCCTGCTAGAATAAACGGGATCAATGAAACCGAATTCTCCTTTTATCTAGTAGATGGGGAACTGACTGCAGATTTTTACTATTCAATAAGCAGTAGTGGTGGCGGAACTCCAATAGCTGGTATAGGCTCCGTAAATTCCGCCAATCAGTTAATTAAAGACATAGATGTTTCAAGTCTTCCTGATGGAGTACTCACAATCCGTGTAACACTTACTGATTCTTCTGGAAATACCGGTGAGGAGACTACTGATACAGTGGACAAAATTCTGCCGGCAGTATTGACTGTTTCGATGTTCAATCCAGCGGATGAGGACGGCGTTGATGGTGAATTTGAGGTAGTAACGGATAACCTGTTTGCTGCAAACACTACTATTACCATTCAGATGGGAGGTACTGCAACCCCTGGTGCTGATTACCAATCTTTGGGAACTTCCTTTGTTTTCCCCGCGAATACATCCCGTATCATCCTTCCGATTGTTGTGGTTGATGATTTGATTGTTGAAGGGAATGAGACCGTTATAGTTAGCCTAATTGCTAGTGATAATAGCCTAGTTACTATTGGTCAGCCAAGTCAGGCCACGCTTACTATAGCCGACAATGACTTACCGAGTCCATTGACGGTCACAATCGAAGCGAAACAGCAAAAAGTATATGGGTTAGGCGATCCGGCGAGGTTTAATTACACGGTCACTGGATTTGTCAACGGGGATGATGAAAGTATCCTAACCGGTAAACCCGAAAGAGCAGCGGGAGAGGACGTAGGAAACTATGCCATCAACCTAGGAAGCCTGACTGCAGGTGGTAATTACACGATCAACTTCGTAGGCGCAGACTTTGAAATTATACCGGCCACCTTGAATATAGCCGCAGTTACAGGTCAAACCAAAATCTACGGTGATGCCAATCCACTAGTAGCTTACACGGCCACCGGATTTGTCAACGGAGATGATGAAAGTATCCTAACCGGTAAACTCGAAAGAGCAGCGGGAGAGGACGTAGGAAGCTATGCCATTAACCTAGGAAGCCTCTCTGCAGGTGGCAATTACACGATCAACTTCGTGGGTGCGGACTTTGAAATTACACCAGCCACCTTGAATATAACCGCAGTTACAGGTCAAACCAAAATCTACGGTGATGCCAATCCAATAGTAACGTATACGGCATCCGGATTTGAAAACGGGGATGATGAAAGTATCCTAAACGGTAAACTCGAAAGAGCAGCGGGAGAGGACGTAGGAAGCTATGCCATCAACCTAGGAAGCCTATCTGCTGGTAGCAATTACACACTTGCCTACACCGGAGCAGAATTTGGAATCACCCCGCGGAGTCTGTCAGTAGTCGCTGATCCAAATCAAGGTAAAGTTTATGGAGAAAATGATCCTGGTTTAACGTTTTCAGCCAATGGCTTTGCAACAGGGGACGATGAAGGGGTTTTGACAGGGGCACTTGTCAGGGTGGCAGGTGAACGTATTAACAGCTATACGATCCAACAAGGTTCCCTTAACGCAGGAGCTAATTACATGATTGACTTCACTTCGGCAGTATTCCAGATTAGTCCGGCGGTACTCGCCGTAAATGCGGAAGATAAGACAAAGGTTTATGGCGCAGCCAATCCACCTTTGACCTTTACCTTTTCGGGTTTTGTAGCAGGTGATGACGAGCAGCTGTTATCAGGTAGTTTGACAAGAGAAGCAGGAGAGGGCGTGGGGATTTATGCGATCACTCTCGGAACCCTAACAGCCGGAATGAATTATACTATTCAATTTGTCGGTGCAGATTTTGAAATCATACCAGCGGAGCTTGCAGTATTGATGCAGCCTTCTCCCGTCGAAACAGCTTGGGGGATATCTCCAACCTTGCCAACCACCATCATGGTAATGACTGCTGACGGACAATTTCTTGAATTGCCAGTCACGTGGGACGTACAGACCCTTTATATTTTTGGAAGAGGGGTGTACCCAGTGACTGCGGCGTTTAATTTACCAGCTGGCATCTTGAATAGCAATGATTTGACTCCTGAGATAGTGGTCACGGTTCTTCCAAAACCTGCCCCTGAAGACATTGTAATTGACAACAACCGGTTTGAGGCGGAAGCAGGGCAGAACGTGATTGCCATCGGGGTCCTGAGTGTAATCGACCCCATTGACGATCAGCATGAAATAACACTTTCTAACCTCGCCTATGATAATGTGTATTTTGCCATTGATAATGGTACGCTGTTTTGGAACTCACAAGAAAGTGCAGCGGGAAAAACAGCATTTAAAATCCTTGTTCGTGCCGTGGATCGTGACGGAAATATGTTGGAAAAAGAATTCACTATCACGAGAAACAGAACTTCTGTAAACACGATTGAAATTTTTAACACATTCACTCCAAATGGTGACAACGTCAATGATACATGGGGTGTGGATGAATTGAGATTTTACCAAAATGTCCGCATTCAAGTCTTTGAAAGAAGCGGAAAAAGGGTGTTCTACACAGAGAATCCGGATGTGCGATGGGATGGTATGTTCGACGGGATTGATTTGCCTGTAGCGACGTACTACTGGACAATACAAGTAGGCGAGACAGGAGAAATCAGAAAGGGAATGCTCAACTTAATTAGAAATTAGGACCATGAGAAAAAAGAAAGACCTTCCCCAGAGAATTGGAGCACAAAGGCCTTTTCACCGTAGTACGTTTAACGCTTAAAATGTAGACCATGAAACTAATATATTTACTCTTTATACTTGTCACCTCGAGCTCAGCTGTTTTCGGCCAGTCCAGAAAATACATTGCGCAATTCAGCCATATGCAGAGTTACTTCAATCCCGCTCTAACAGGATATGAGGGTTCCAGTTTCCGTGGGTTAGTCAGAAACCAATGGGCTGGTTTCGAAGGTGCCCCAATGACCTATTTTGGTTCTTTGGAAGTTGATATCGCCGATTTTGCCAAAGGCAGCGATGCGGATAAAAATGCCTTGGGAATCAATATTCTTCACGATGAATTTGGTGCTTTCGTAGAAACGGAACTGATCGCTTCTTATGCTTCAAGAATTATGATTGATGAAAAAACGGCCGTCAGATTGGGAGTGGGCGTAAACTATAACCGGATTCAACTGGACGGAAACAACCTGACTACCGAGCAATCCAATGACCCCAAGATAAACCAATACCTAAATGGCTTTGCCAACATGCAGGTGTTGGATTTTAACATTGGCATGGCTTTAACACATCCCAACTATTATATTTCTTATACGGTGCACAATGTAAATCAAGGTGCTATCTCCTCAGGGGATACTTTTTCGGATCGTAAACCCAGGATTGGAATTGTGCAAGCGGGTTATCGAAATGCGATGAGTGACGATTTGGCTTTGGCTACCAACTTTATGTTCCGCAGTCAGGCGGATCTTCCTGACAATATTGAATTTAATTTCAAGATTTTGATGATGAACAAAATTTGGCTGGGTGCCGGGCATAGAGTTCAGTACGCAAACAATTTCCAGCTTGGGATCGTGCTTCCCATAATGCGCATTGGGTACGTGTACGAACTTCCCATGGCAAAATCCTATTTGCTGCCAAACTCCACCCATGAATTCCTTACCGTGATTCCACTTTTTAAGAAAAACAGCAGGTCGGATAAAAAGGAAGTTTTGATATGGTAGTCATTCATTTTATTGTTTCGCTTTGTTGATAAGCAACTCGATTATCTGTGCCGGGGCCTTGACTTTATAGGCGTCCTCATCTTTCATGCAACGCTTCGTTACAAGTTCGAGCTCGTAGATGAGCCCCAATACAAATATTTGATCCATTTTCAAGTCATCGTAGAGGTTTACAAATTTTCTCTTCCCGGATAAGTTTATCCCATACTGATTAAACACCACGATGATTTTGCGCATTTTTGAATAATTTTTCATATGTTTAAAATTTGTTTTTCAGCGGTCAGATGGAATCTTCGCATGAATTATAATCATCCCTCCGTGTGAGGTTTTCCTCATGGTCGATTTCATGTGTTTATTATTTGCTTTTGAAAAGTCATAACTTGTCCCGATTTGGTTCGGGAGTATCCCGCTTGTTTGGTTATCCTCAGACTGTGTTACGTGTCGCCGCGCTTGATTGCGTAGGTTTTTGTTTAAAAACTCGACTGTGTAATTCCATATATTAAAGGCTGTCTTTTTCATACAAAAAGGCTATTAGGTAAGAAAGCGCAAAGATTCCCTGTCCAAGGGCTAAAAGTATCAAGGGTCTGCTAAAAGCTTTTATTTGCTCAAACACCACATCTGCCATTTCACGTATTGACAGGACAACGGAAAGAACCAAAATGCTAAGCATTAGTAGGATCTGAAACCGCTTTTCAACTATTACGCTTCCGGCTAAATAGAACATAGAGAGCTGAAACAATAGAAACAGAAGAAAGAAATTCTCTTCCTCTCTAAAGAGAACCCCTTCGGGAATAATCCAAAAGCCTTTTTTTAGCAAAAGCAGAACGCAGGTCATAAAGTAGGTTATTGAGAAACCGATCATTATTTTTTTAAACATTGCCTGATATTTTATTGCTAGTTGTGATACGTTATCCGGTTTTTAATCGAGAAAACCTCAAGGTTGCTATTTTTCCTTTTTTAGGAGAAAAGTTTTCGAAATGAAAAGCATACGTCCTACCAAGCGGATTGTGTTTTCATCTATCATGGAAAGCTCTCCGTCTAGTTCAAAATTCCTGGTGGCAGGTTTTATCGTGCCAATAAAGAGGTTCTTATCTGAATGAAAGGTAAAAGCAACAAGGGGTACCTTGTTGACCAGCTTGTCATCAGCCGACTTGATAATCCTGCCGAAGTATGCACCGGATTGGTCCCTATAAATCAAAATGGTTGATTTAGAGAGGTCTTCGGCATACCAGTTGCCCTCTATGGGCTGTCCGTTAGATTGTGCAAAAAGGACTGTACCAGAGAAGCTCAACGCTAGAATGGATAAGATGATTAATGTTGTTTTCATGATTAGGATGTTTTTTTATAATTGACTATTGCCCAGGTATTGAAGAAAACGGCCATGCCGCAAATGATCAAAAACTGCCAGATAAGGTCAGAAAATCCAGACCCTTTTAATACCACCATCCGCATCACTTCAATAAAGTACGTGACGGGATTGCATTTTGCTATTACCTTTGCCCATTCAGGCATGCTTTCAATCGGCGTAAATAGCCCACTCATCAGCAGGAAAATCATCATGCAGAAAAATGCCAATGACATGGCCTGTTGTTGCGTGTTGGAGTACGTGGAAATAATGAGTCCTATTCCCAACAACGCAATGAGGTAAATTCCCAAAAAGCTATACAACACTATGACAGAGCCCATTGGGATGATGCCGTAAACAAATCTTGCTATAATAAATAGTCCTATTGAAAAAATGAAGATGCCGATTAACCAAAACGGAATTAGCTTTCCCAAAATGAAGATGTACTTTTTGATCGGCGTCACGTTGATCTGTTCTATTGTTCCGACTTCTTTCTCTTTCACAATATTCAGGGCACACATAAACGCTCCTACCATGGTAACCAATACCACCAAGATCCCCGGTACCATGAAAAACGGATAGTTAAGGAAAGGATTGAACCAATTCAAGGTGGTGATTTCAATGAGATGAGAAGCAGTCATTTGCTGGGGTTCCGAACGCTGAAGGCGGATATCTGAGTTATAATCAGAAATAATCCTACCTAAGTAACTGCTTCCAACGGAAGCTTTTGTGCCATTGATGGCATTGACAGCGATAAAGAGATCACTTGAGTTTTCGCGGACCAAGTCCTTTTCGAAGTTTAGTGGAATCTCCAATATCAGGTCGGAGTTGTCATTTTGAAACTCTCCGAAGGATTCGTGGAACGAGCTGCTATAATCGTTCAATCTGAAATACCCCGAAGCAATAATTTTATTGACAAGTTTCTGTGAATAGCTTGAACGGTCATGGTCAACGATCGAAATAGTGATATTCTTAATCTCAAAGTCAGCAGCCATAGGCATTATCAGTAATTGGATTATCGGCATTGCTATGATCATCCGAAGGATCATCGCATTTCGGAATATCTGGCGGAACTCCTTTTGGAGTAAAAACATTAGCGTTCTCATGACAACCTTATTTTAAATTTTCTATTGCTGATGGTTAATAAAACTGCTGTCATCCCTGCTAGAATGAGTGTTTCCCTCCAAATTTCTGACAGACCGAGGCCTTTGATCATGATGGATTTGACAGCGATGTAATACCATTTAGATGGGACAATATTGGCAAAGAGCTGAAGTCCGGTTGGCATATTTTCTAGGGGAAACATAAATCCGGTGAACATCATGACCGGTAGCAGCATGCCCATTAGCGAAATTAGCATAGCAGCTTGTTGGCTGTCTGTAGAATTGGAAATAAGCAATCCCAAAGACAATGCGCAGAGTATGAGCAATGAGCTTTCAAAATATAAGAGCCCTATACTTCCGTTGATCGGCATTCCCATCAGTGTGGTACTAAGGACAAGAATCACAGTGAGGTTGATAATGGATAGAAAAAAGTACGGGACTGCTTTGCTGATAATGACCAAAATGGGATTGAACGGAGAGACCAAAAGCACTTCCATGGTCCCGGATTCTTTCTCTCTTACAATGGATACGGATGTCATCAATACACAAACCAGCAATAGAACCAACGCCATCACTCCCGGTACAAAGTTGAATACTCCCTTCAGTTCCGGATTGTAAATCATGCGCACGTTGGTGTTGATCTGTAGTGGTGCCATTATATTTCCTGTCAATTCTCGCTGATAATCCTTGATGATAGTTGAAGCGTAATTGGTGAGGGTATTGGCTGTATTGGGATCGGAGGCATCTGCAATGATCTGAACTTGCGCGTTATTGGTATGTAGAAGGTCATTGTTGAAATTTGCAGGAAAAACTATGGCCAGTTTTATATCCCCTTTTTTGAAAGCGCCTTCGATTTCAACGTGGCTTAGATTCTGGTTTTGGATTTCAAAATTATTGCTGGCAGCTAGTTTCTCAATAATCTGGTGGGACGCGATGTCATTGGCATAGTCAGCAATTACAATAGTCGAATTTTTGATTTCATTGGTCAATGCAAACCCAAACAGGATTATCTGAGCGATAGGCATTCCAAATAAGAGCAGTAATGTTTTCGGATCTCGGAAAACATGGTAAAACTCCTTTCTGACAAATAGTAGAAACTGGTTCATCGCTAATCGGCTTTTCGTTTTGCTCCCCTTGCCAATTCATAAAAGACTTCGTCCATTGAATCTGAGGAGTATTGCTGCATTAATTTTTTCGGCGTATCCAAGGCTTTGATTTCCCCGTCCACCATCATGGTGATGCGGTTGCAGTACTCTGCCTCGTCCATGTAGTGGGTGGTTACGAATATCGTAATGCCCCTATCGGCTGCTGCGTATAGCAAGTCCCAAAATTGACGTCTTGTGACAGGGTCTACGCCTCCGGTTGGTTCATCCAAAAACACTATTTTTGGTTCATGTAAAATAGAGACTGAAAATGCCAGTTTTTGCTTCCAACCAAGGGGTAAGCTACCCACTAGTTTTTTTCTGAGCTCCTTCATATTAAGTGTTTCAATTAGAGACTCGCTTTTTTCGCTGAGGCGCTTTTTGCTTAATCCGTAGATACCGCCAAAAAAATTGATGTTCTCCAAAACGGTCAAGTCTTCATAGAGTGAAAACTTCTGACTCATATAGCCAATGTTTTTTTTGATCTGCTCGGTCTCTCTATAGATATCAAATCCTGCAATCGTTGCATTCCCGGAGGTAGGAGTGGATAGCCCGCAGAGCATTTTCATGGCAGTTGTCTTACCTGCCCCATTCGCTCCAAGAAACCCAAATATTTCGCCGGCCTGGACATCAAAGGTGATTTGATTGGTGGCGATAAAATCCCCAAATCGCTTCGTGAGTTTTTCGGTTTTGATTACAATGTCAGTTTCCATGTCGGTCCATCAGGTTTATAAAGCAATCTTCGATAGTGGGATCAATCAATGTTATTTCCATGTCTACATGCCCTCTGTATTCGAGTTCCTCGATGAGCTTGCGTGGTGTCCTTACATCCTCATCTTGGAAAGTAATATGGTGGTATTGGCCAAAGGCATTGCAGCTACTTATATGCTGAATTGACCGGAGATCTGCCAGCAAGGCTCCCATGTTTCTCGCCATCACCGCATATATTTTTTTGGGGAATTGATGGATGATTTGATCAGGGGTATCTATGGACATAATGGTTCCTTTTTGTATTAGGGCAATCCGCTCACATAAGGTGGCTTCATCCATGTAGGGAGTGGATACCAAGATGGTAATTCCCTCACCCTTGAGCAGTTTGAGCATTTCCCAAAACTCCTTTCTCGAAACGGTGTCCACCCCGGTGGTTGGTTCATCGAGAAAAAGGACAGTCGGCCTGTGGATCAATGCGCAACATAAGGCGAGTTTCTGCTTCATGCCTCCGGAAAGCTTACCAGCCCTTCGATCCTTAAAGGGCGCTATTTGGACATAAATATCTTTAATCAGATCGTAGTTGGCCTTTATAGTAGTATCGAAAAGGGTCGCGAAGAAATGCAGGTTTTCTTCCACTGTCAGGTCCGGATAAAGGGAGAATTTTCCAGGCATGTATCCCACCCTTCTTCTGATCTCCCTAAAATCTTTTACAATATCAAAACCGTTTACCGAGGCTGTTCCGCTATCCGGCAAAAGCAGCGTCGTCAGGATTCTAAACAGACTTGTTTTGCCACAACCATCGGGTCCGATCAGTCCGAATAATTCTCCTTTGCTGACTGAAAAGGAAACCTGATCAACCGCGTTTTGCCGCTCTTGCCCATAGCTTTTCGAAATGTTGGTTACCTGTACATCCACCATGGTTATGAAAATTTAATCTCCCCATACATGCCGATCTTGTAACTTCCGTCATTTGCCACATTTATTTTTATGGCATAGACCATTTTGGCCCTTTCATCCTTAGTTTGGATTGTCTTTGGGGTAAATTCAGCTTTATCGTTTATCCAAGTGATAATCCCATCTGTTTCCTTGAATCCCCCGTCCCCGTTGTCGGTAAGCACTTTCACTTGTTGGTTGAGCTTAATTTTACTTAGTTGGTCGCCGGTAATGTAGACCCTAAGGATTAGATTAGACAAGTCTGCAATTTTGTAGATGGGTTTTCCTACGGAAGTGATTTCATTTTCTTGGGCATATTTTGCCAGTACTGTACCGCTCACCGGATTAATAATCCGCGATCTTTTTAACTGATCCTCTATTTGCTGGATCTGAATCTGAATAGCATTGGCATCGTTGGTAATTCCCTCTCTGCTGATTGTTAGGGTTGATTTTTGGGCAGCGATTTGCGTTTTAATGACATCAATAGAGGCATTGATGTCATCCAGTTGCTTTTTGGTAGCGGCGTCACCTTTTACTAAATTTGAGATCCTCAATTTTTCCTTTTCAGCAGTAGCCAACTGTGATTCAAGTGCCGAAAGCTGAATGGCTATGTCGGGACTCTTGCTTAGGATCGCATTATATTGCACTTCCAGCTGGGCTTTTTTGAGGTATAACTGAACAGAATCAATCACTCCAACGAGGTATCCATCTTGGAGAAGTTGCCCTTCTTCAATATTCAGTTCCGTGATTTTCCCGGAAACTTCAGATGAGATAATGGTCTCTATGGCTTCAAATGAACCTGATGCGTCGAAGAATTTTTCCTCGTGGTCGCAAGCTGAAACGATGAGGGTTACTACAGCGGCTAGTTTTTTGAACGTATGCATTGCTTTTTGATTTAAGGTTTCCTGATTAGTTTCCCGATGTTGTCTGGTAGTTGTATTGGGCCATAAGCAACTGAATACGATGCAGAATTTGGGTTTGCCTTGCCTGATCCTCCGCATTCAATTGAATCAAATAATCGTTTGCCGTTGCCGTACCGTTTTCCAGCTGGTTTTGGGTTGTCGTTTTGATGCGGGTCCGCAGTTGGATGATTTCCGCATCAGAAAGAATAAGGTTTTTCATTTTTTCGATTTCAGAATTCTGCTGCCTGAGGGTAATATCTGTGTTGAGTAGAAAAGCATCGCGCTGTACCGAGATTCCCCGCTGATTTAGCTCTTGGAGCGCCTTTTCTTTTCTATTGGTGAAAAAGCTGGAAAGGTTCCAGTTCAGCCGTAGTCCGGTGGTGTAGTAGGCTGCGGTACTGTTGTCTACGATATTAAGCCCGGGCGCACCTACTCCGCCTTGGAAAAAGAAGTTGAGCTTTGGGAGGGTTTTATTTGTCAGAAGCTTGCTTTGAGCAGCAAAGGATTGGGTCTGCAAGTCAAATAGCCGTAGTTCGGGTCTATTGATATCCCTTACCGGCAGTGGATTCTCCGGTGTCAGAAGAACCGTACTTTCAGAGAGTTTCTGATCGGTCAAAATGGACAACATTTGCAGAAAGGCGTTTCTGTTTGCTGTTAGATCGAGGTAGTTTTGATCGGCTTTTAGAAGCTCAACTTGCAGGATGTCAAGACTACTTTGTAACGCAATGCCGTTTTCAACAGCGATGGACGTCTTGGCGATCCCCGAGTTGATATCCCTTTTGAGGATGTCCAATTGTTGGAGCTGCGCATCGATTAGGAGCATCCCGAAAAAAAGTTGATTTACCCTGTCTTTTAATTTATATAGTTCAACCTCCATTTTTTGTGCCTCAACGGCTGCGTTTATTTCAATCAGACCACGTTGGTTATTTACATTGAAAAGATCGGTTATCGGCTGATTGATTTCTGCATAGATCCGGTGTAGATCCTGTCTAAGGGGCTCTATTTCAGTTCCTGGAATGGTAAATGGAAATGTCAGTATATCTGACTGATACATTGAATATCCCGAAACGTTTACTTGAGGCAGATACCCTTTTTGGGCATTTTCTAACGAGTATTCCTTCGATTTTTCTATAAGATCTAATTGCGAGATTAAGGGATAATTTCTTCGTGCCATGGCCTGACAGCTGTCAAGCGATAAGTTTTGGGCGGCTGCCTCGTTGAATACCAATCCCCAAAAAAAGAGGGTCATTAAGATTCGATTGATCATAT
>WGNT01000015.1 GCA_016124425.1 Cytophagales bacterium | reverse complement strand
CCAAAAAAGGGTTGCCTGTTGCAAACTCCAGCGTTTTAACTCTTCGTTGATTATTATGTTCTGTTGACGCATAGGGTATTTAATCTCCAAGCGATCTCCTATCAGGCGTATATCGGAACTTCTTCTGGTATAGTAAACTAGCGGTAATACAATCACTAACAACAATAATCCAACAACAACGATACCTATGACTACATTCATCCGTTTAATTTTTACAGTATTTATCAAAGTATATGCCAAGGGTTCATGAGACTATGGTCGAAGGAACATGCAATGAGGATTTAATGATCCCTATAGACCCTAAAAATTCGTTCCAATAACTTTAATTTCAACATTGTCGGTAACAGTTTACCGATTTTAACAAGCATCCAATTCAACCTCCCAGGTATCGTGATCCCTTTACCCAACAGCAAATTCTTTATGCCAATTGCGGCAACTTCCTCGGGCATCTTGGCCACCCACTTACCTTTTGCCCCGTGGGCGGCCATTCGCCTTAATCCTTCCGCATTTGTAACGACAGCGCTAGGGCACATCACGGAGACAACTACATTTTCTCTCACTAGTTCTTCCCTCAACGCAAGCGAAAACGCATAAACGAAGCTCTTTGAAGCAGTATAGACCGCCTTATAGGGAAGGGGAAGGGTAGCCTCCAGACTACTCATGTTGAGAATGTATCCTTTCTCTTCCCTCTTAATAATCGGCAGGAAAAAGTGAGTCATCTGTATAAGGACCCTGTTGTTGAGATCTACGATAGCTTGGTACCTCTCCAGCGGAATCGTTTCAAATCTTCCACCTGTACCCATTCCTGCATTGTTAATCAGGATATTGATCCGGAATTCATGTTCTTTACAAAAGGCAAACAACCTTTCCACGGCTTCTTGCTGCACAAGATCTACACCAAAGGCAACTATACCAACCTCGTAACAAGACAATAGTTTATTTTTGGTTTCATCCAGGAAAGCATCAGGTAACGCCACCAAGATGAGATTCATGCCTCTGCTGGCACATTCAAAGGCAAATGCACGCCCTATCCCCATGCTAGCCCCGGTGATTAAGGTGTAGGTTTTTGAATCCATCTTTGAAGTTAAAAAAAACACCTTTAACGAAATACATTCTCGCTTTATATTTCAAGCAAAATCTCATCTCGAGCTGATAGCCAAGCGATCGGAGGGATTTAATCAGGTAATAGGAGTATATCTTCGAACCACCCACGGTGTTCAGGTGATTGCTGGCAATTAGTATCCGTTTGGTAGATTTCATTAGCAAAGGGGAAAAGACACATGGATAAATTCTAAAAAACCTTGCCAAAAAATCATCATCCCCGCAAATCGGTGGCGGAAAAACCCCTATATGAAAGGTGATGCCGAAACTCTCCTACCTCCTAGCGGCTGGTATTATTTCTGGTAATTTTGATGACATTAATTGGAAAAGAAGTTGGTTTTGTTTTGATGAACCTGTAATATGCTATCGCTTTCATTATATGTGTTTCAACCGAAATCCATGAAATAGAGCATACCATTAGAAACACGCTGAAAAATGATGACATCCCACAAGGTTATGCCGGATCGGAACACCTTTCGCCGACAGTAATTACCGGGGACCTATTAGAACCACTGAAAAATGAATCATAATCCTTTGAAGACGACCTACTTATTGCTACTGATTTCCTTCTTTTGTGAGAATGCCTTTTCGCAAGAAGACGCCAAGAATGATAGTATCATGATTACGATCATGCTAAAGCATCATCAGGATAAAAACATTGATGAGCTGATTAGAATACGCGAAAGCAATGGATTCACAGAAAACTTTCCACCGGAATCTGCTAAGGTGGTCTCTTGGTACGTAATGATGGGTATAGGACAGGTAGTTACGGTGAAGCTACCGGCAAGCGAATTAAGAACGTTAAATATGTCTGTTGAAAAAAGCGTCTGGGGAGCATTTTCCACCGAGTTTTATCCGACATATGACCTCTACCCCATCATCGCTGAAAAAAAGGCCCAATTAAAAGCTCAAAAAGAGGAATGAGGTGGTATTGTTGTGTCAGTAACACTTGGTGATGTAAAGCATACGGGTATCCCACTTATCACAACCAAAGGCATGAATGGTGCTTGAAATATATAGCTAATTTGAACAGCATCAAACAACTAATGGGAAATCTCACCTTGTTTAAACATAATTTAACTTTGTTGAACTATAGTCAGAAATCATGGTAAACATCCGTTTTGTTTTTCTTTCCCAGTGCTTTAAATAGCTTTCTCTTCAATGGAAAAAGAAAAGCCAGCCTATCTTTTAGAACATGCGCTGAATGCAGGTAGGTACTTTCGAAAAGGTATTTTTGGCTTTGGTTGATATACAAAGGCGACGCTGCTTTATCCGGATTGTACTGAATAAGTGCCAGACCTCCCCACATCTCCCGGTAGGTTCCGTTGTGCCAATATGCGCCCGTAACATAATCTAACTCCGCGTAAGTGACATGTTCCGGATGCCTTTCAAGAAACGTACGGATACCTTTCCTGCATTCCGGGTTGAAACTATCGTGCATCAGAATGGTGATTGGATGTTTGTGGGGATAGGCAAAAATGGTTTCCAAATCACGGTAAACCCCCTTTCGCGTATGGTCGCCATCCACGAGGATAAACTCCAGTCTTCTGCCTTCCTGATTTATTTGATCAAATACGGGTTCAAGGCAGGTAGCAGAATCACCAACGACAAAATCTACATTTGAAAATTTGGATGCCAAAAACGCTTTTGGCGAATCGCTGATATCCAGGGAAAAAACATTTTTGGCGTAGGCACTTATTACTTGCAGACTACCTCCTTTGAATGTTCCTATTTCTATCGCCACATCCGGAGACAATTCCTTCATAAGCCCTATAAGGCAGTATTTTTCTGCACGGGACATTTGCCATTCCAGTGCTTCATCCAACTTAAAATCCGTTACAATCGGATTCCCGATATCGTCCTTCATGCTTTAATTTTTTGAAAAAACTTTATAGAATAGGTTACTTTCCAACCGCCTATTCCACGGATGGAAGCATGTTGCGGATACCAGAAATCTTCCATTTGCCATCTTCAAACACAGCGATAAATGTGCTCCACATGTTCCTAATAGCACTACCATCGGTGGGAGTAATAGTGTATCGGGCATCGATCAAGGCAGCGGTAGCATTTAGCAATTTGATTCTTTCGACGGCTAGTGTGCGCTTTCCTTCATTTACCTGAGAACTTCGACGCATGCCGTTCACAGCAGTGGCAAGCCCAATCCGCCATTCTCCAGAAGATACCAGCTGATCTATATCTGAGGTAAGGATTTCCTTAAGCAGTAAGGTATCCTGCGTCTCACGGGCAGATGAATAGCTGTCAATTAATGTAACTAACGCTTGTTCGGTATCATGAGGTACCGACTGCCCCTGCGCGATCAAAGTGTGGGACAAAAGAAGGAAAACCAATATACAAGGACAGTTTCTAAAGAGCATATGTTTGTAGGTTTGGGTTTAAACAATCGAGAATATACAATCCGCTTGACTATTTCTTGGAATAGTTGATTCCCATTTGGTACCACGTGAAGGAAAATATGGTCGCAAGCGTTTACAAATATACGGATTAATTTCAGTAGAGATTTTCAAAAACCAGTTTACGAATTTTCGAAGCCAACAGCATTGGCAACCGCGGTGCCGGAGAGAATAGCCACCCATTGAATGTCTAACCGATGGGCAATGCAAAAAGATGATAACAATTGGAATCCAACAAGAATGGAAGTAACTTGTTACATTAATAAGATTATGAGAAAGATGAGATCACTATGGGTAGTAGTCCTACTGTTGCCGTTGGCGTTGACTTTCAATTGTTGCCAAGCGCAACAGCAACAATCGGAGGAGAAACTGCCATATACATACAAAACCCCGGATAGGGACGGTACTGGAAAGGTATACATGGGTAGGGAAATATCACACATCATGGGTTTCCATGGAAAAGACTGGTTGGAAAGGGAAACGCGGGAACAAGAAGAAAGCATATCCCTAGCGCTCAAAAATCTCCCGCTTACTCCTGCTAGTGTCGTGGCGGATATTGGGGCGGGATCAGGCTACTATACCTTTCGGATCGCTCCCATGGTACCTAAAGGGAAAGTATTTGCCGTGGAAATACAGGATGAGGCCATTCAATACATTGAAAGCAGGGCAGAGGAGTTGGAAATAAACAATGTAAAAACAGTTAAAGGTTCTGATGCAACTCCCAATCTTCCAGAGAATTCCACCGACCTGGCCATCATGGTAGACGTATACCATGAACTTTTTCATCCTCAGGAAATGCTTCAGGAAATCAAAGCAGCGCTAAAGCCCGACGGCAAACTCCTGCTTATAGAGTACCGCGGTGAAGATCCAAAGGTAGCCATCAAACCGCTTCACAAGATGACCGTTGCCCAAATTGAGAAAGAACTAAACGCAAATGGATTCAAACTTACTCAAAATGGACAGTTCATGCGCATTCAGCACTTTCTAGTTTTTGAAAAAGAAGAAAACAGCAAGTAATCGGGCAAGCTAAGACTACTCGGCCGTAGTTTCACTAAAAAGTTGCAACCCAAGAGATGTTCTTGGCTTAAATCCTTTCCATTCACCTTCCCCTGATTCTTGCGGTAGCTTCAAATAAGGATCATAATCCAGTCCTTTTAAGATTTTTCCAAGAAATGCAGTCAAGATATGTTGGTTGATATTGTTGATTCTCCGCTGATCCCAGACGGGCTCTGCATAGTGGTAGTATTCATTTATATCCAGTCCCGGAGCAAGCGATTCAGAAGGAGGTGGATTGGGAGCTACATTATGTCTCGCATTTTGATACACCAATAGGTATTTTTCAGCATCGGTTATTCCGTCGTAGATGGCCTTTACCCCATCCTCATATCCTGAAATATCATCTTGATCACCTGCGATAAGTAAGGTAGGAACCCTGATCCCACTTAATGCTTCCTTCGTCCATGCACCACGTTGCATACCCCAAGGAGCAAATGCCACTATGGCCTTGATACGCTGATCCATAGACGCCTGGTATTCACTATCGCCGCTTGTACGAATTGAAATGGCTTTATTTCCACCTGTCATTTGGGAAAACATTTGAAGCAATTGATCGCTATACCCTGCACCTGCGGCGTTTAGCACACCATATCCCCCCATAGAATACCCAATGAGCGCGGTATTATCCGAATCCACCATGCCAGATAGCAGGCTAGTTGATCCGGGCGCTCCAAGAGAAGCGACCTCATTTAGCACAAATAGGTCATCCAAGGCCCTGTAATACAATGTACTGGTGAATTTACCCGGATTACGATGCGTGGATTCCGGATGGTCAATGGCAACTACCACATATCCCTTTGAGGCTAAATTTTCAGTGAGATAGGTCATGAGAACGCGTGAACCCAAATATCCATGGGAAACGATCAGCAATGGATATGGACCCGCTGATTGATCTGGTTCAGCCTCTCTGACTGCACGACCGAGAAAACTAAAAGGAACTAGGGGGCGGTTGGGATTGCCGGGGATCCCCAATACATCGGCATAAACGGCATTGCCCTCTTTGCTGCCCTTTGCGGGATACCAGACTTCAACGGTCAATTTTCTGTCATAGGTTGGTGCTACTCCCGCTGAAATTTCCTGTATATTCAGTTGTGCCTCATTGATCAGTTCCATGGCTGTCACGCCTACGGCAAAAGGACCAGGTGCCGCTAATTCGGGGGCGTCAGGAAGTGGGTCTCCATAATAGAAGTTCGTTGTTTGGGCGCCTGTTGTTATACTCGCCCCCATGAACATTAGCGTGACAAGAAATGGAGCGTAGCACTTTTTTATAAACATTGGGTGTATATTTAATTTCAAAATTTCAACCATCCGTAAATAAAGTCATTTTCAACCTGTATAAGAAACCCCCTATCCTATCCGTCTGATTTTTAGAGAATTAGTTTTAGATGGATGAATCGTTTGTAAGGGTACTATCCCATCGGCAGTTGCAATTAAAAAGCGTCTTAAACTTTGTTTAACAATATTGACCAACTGATAATTTTAACAGTATTTAAATAAATTGACCAAGTGTTAATTTTAATCAGTATTTGGATTAATCGACCAAAGACAAAGGTATGGCTAAAACAATGTTCAACTTAATTGACCAATGGTAAAACCTTTTTGGCAATCCGTTTATAAAAAATGTCTCCCTATATCCATTCGATATTCGGTCACTTAACTATATTGCACGTCACAATGCTCTTGGTCGATTTGTAGTCAAGCAAGTGGCATGAAAGGGACCTTGGACCTATACTTCGTATAGCTAATGTAGGCTCCAAATATACATTACCTGCATTCTAATATAAACCCGTGAAACAAACAGTAAACCCAAAATTCCGACCACATGCCATTCCTACCGCGTTTTTCAAGGCATCGCTTTTTCACCTTCTAGTATGCCTTTATGCTGGTCTTTATCCTACCAGTTCTTTTGGCCAAAGAGGGGGCCATTCGCCCTTAGAACTCGAAAAGGGAGACCGCGTGGTTTATTTGGGTAACGCACTGATGGAAAATGAAAGAGCTTTCAATTTCCTCGAGTTTAGACTGACCAGGCATTGGCCCGAAAGATCCATTACGTTTCGAAATTTGGGGTGGTCTGGAGACAATGTTTTTGGTGAAGCCCGAAGTTATTACACGAGTCCCCCTAGCCCTTACGAGCTGTTGATTTCGCAGTTAACTGAAGCGAAGCCTACACATGTTTTCTTGGCATATGGAGGAATGGAGGCTATTAATGGTTCAGATGGCCTTGATGACTTCGAAGATGGACTTGAAACGCTTCTCGCGAAAATAGCCGAATTAGGGGCCGAGACGATACTTATTTCCCCTATCCCCCAGTTTGGCGGAGCTACTCCCGAGATAATAGCAGAAAGAAACCAAAACCTAAAGCTATACTCGGAGCGGATGCGGAAAGTAGCCCAATCCAACAACCTGCGCTTCGTGGATGTTATTGAGCCAATGAACAAGTTTTCGGAAAAGACACTGCTTTCTGAAAACGGTGTTCACCTTACGGCTCTAGGATACAATACACTCGCAACCATCATAGAAGCGGAATTAGGTCTTCAGCCAAACCTACTCGAAATTTCCATTAATGCTATTGATGGCACTGTTGACAGTGCGGTTCCCGTCACTGCATTTACCCACGATACCAAGGACCGGGTTATTGCATTCAATATAACGCCGACCATGCTTCCCGTACCTGCGCCTTCCGACTACTTGACGGGCGGAGAACGGTCACTAGCTGTTAAAGGACTTAAGAAGGGTATTTATTCACTTGAAATCAACGGGCAACTGGTCGCCACTGCTTCTGCTACCGATTGGGAAAAAGGGCAGAACCTACGAAGTGGTGGGGATCTTGACCAGGCAAAGTATTTACAGCAATTGCTAAACAAAAAAGATGAGGTCTTTTTCTATCAGTATAGGCCTTTAAACAGAACATATATTATCGGGTTTAGAGAATATGAACAGGGACGGCACGTGAATGATTTGAAGGATTTTGATGTGGTACTCACTTGGCTTCAGGGACAAATCACTGCTGCAAAAGTTCCTTTGAAAATGCACTATAGATTATTCCCTGTCCGATGAGGAGCACGCATTTGCTTTTTCATCATCAATCAAGTAGCCCAAAATTGAAACGAGATCGAGCGCAACATACCGGCCAAGTTATCAGATGAATACTAACGAGCGATTCTCCCGATTCTGAACAGGACAAGTTGCGGCCGATTAAAACCAAAAAATAAACACTTAAAATGCAAAATATTCGAATGAACACCCGGTCTTTTTGGAAGGTTTTTGCGGTAGTAGTGGGCCTTATACCGACTTGCACGTGGGCACAAAACAATCTCCGCGAAATTCCCTCCCCTGATTTACAGCGCCAACTGGAATCATTCCAGGTTGCAGAGGGATTTGAAGTGAGCGTATACGCGGCAGATCCGCTAGTAATCAAACCCATTCAGATGAACTGGGATGCGGAGGGAAGGCTATGGGTTGTCAGTAGTACCGTCTATCCCCATTTGAAACCCGGTGAAACTGCCAATGATAAAATCTTTGTTTTGGAAGACACAAACGGCGATGGTCGGGTGGACAAATCTACCGTCTTTGCAGAAGGCTTAATCACACCAACGGGCATTCTTCCAGGCGACGGGGGCGTTTATGTGGCAAATTCTACAGAAATCTTGCACTTCAGTGACACAGATGGAGATGGAAAAGCGGACAAACGTAAAGTCATCCTCACCGGCTTTGGTACTGGCGACACCCACCATCTGATCCATACTTTCCGCTGGGGTCCAGATGGTCTGATGTATTTTAACCAGTCCATATATATCTACAGCCATGTTGAAACCCCTTGGGGGATCAGACGCTTAGAAGGGAGCGGTGTATGGCAATTCAGGCCAAGTACGATGGAACTTGAAGTATACGCGCGGGGACTTATCAACCCGTGGGGGCTTCAATTCGACCGATGGGGTCAGTCCTTCCTTACGGACGGGGCAGGGGGAGAAGGGATTAACTTTGCATTTCCAGGCGCTACCTTTGTATCCGCTCCGGGTGCAGAGCGAATTATAAGAGGGCTTAACCCAGGTCAACCCAAACATAGTGGGTTGGACCGCGTGTCAGGCCGTCACCTGCCTGCTTCCTGGCAGGGTAGCTTAATCACCAATGATTTCCGGGCGAATCGTATAAACCGATTTGTAATAGAAGACCAAGGAAGTGGCTTTGTTTCAAGGCAAGCGGAGGATATATTGTGGACGGACCACATCGCATTCCGACCGGTAGACATTACCATAGGCCCAGATGGGGCCATCTATGTCGCAGATTGGTATAACCCCATTATACAGCATGGGGAAGTAGACTTTCACGATCCTAGACGGGATCAACAACATGGAAGAATCTGGCGCATTTCGGCAAAAGGTAGCCCTACAGTAACTATCCCCAATCTAACAACATTATCGGTAAAAGAATTGCTGGACATACTCAAGTTGCCGGAGGACTGGACAAGAATACAGGCGAAACAATTATTGAAAAGTAAAGGAAGATCACAGGTATTGCCGGAATTGGATGTGTGGATCAAAGGCCTGGATAAAAATGATCTAGATTATGAACATCATATTCTCGAGGGGATTTGGGTGGTGCAGGCTCTTGGAGATACCGATTTAAGCTTGCTAGAGCAATTGCTTGTAGCTAAAAACCCAAACGCTAGAGCCGCTGCGGTAAGGATTTTGGGTAACTGGCTAAAAAAATCCCCAGATCCTTTGGGCCTATTAGCCAAGGCGGCCCAAGATTCGCACCCAAGAGTGCGGCTTGAGGCAGTAATTGCGTTGCAATCCATTCCATCAGCTGAGGCTTCCCGTATCGCCTTGTCCGTATTGGACTACCCAATGGATGAGTTTTTGGATTATGCTTTATGGCAGACGGTCAAGTCCCAGGAAAAATTATGGATGGAAAATCTTGCTACTGAACCGACTTTTCTGGGAAATGAGAGGAAAACGGCCTTCGCGTTGAAGTCCGTAACAAATCCTGAAGCCATTGATCTTCTAGTCGATCTTTACAGGGGGGGCACGGTTCCTAGTGCCTATGCCAATGATGTTCTTGCTGCTATTGCTAAATATGGATCGGTTTCTACGTTGAATACAGTGTTGGATATAGCTGTAGATGGTCCGGGCACAACGGACGATAAGACGCTGCAAATTAAAGCATTAAGTGGCGCGGCAAAGCAACGGGGACTAAAACCTGATCAAAATCCGGGAAGAATTGGTGCCTTTATAGGCGCGGAAGATGAACAGTTGGCCGTAGCTGCGCTAGAGCTTGCCGGCTTGTGGAACCAAACTGAGCTCATTCCCCGGCTGCTATTATTGGCCCAAAACGGAGCGCGTCCGATTAGCAAAGCGGCTGTTAGTACGATAGCAAAACTGGATGATTCCCAAAGCCGCAGGCTGATACAGGAGATGACCACCACCAGCTTTTCCCCTGACATACAGCTAATGGCAACAGCAGAATTAGCACGAATTGACCCCGAAAATGCTGCCCTATTGGCAGTCGCCCTCTTCAACAAAGAGCTTGACCCTGCTGATGCCGGCGAACTTTTTGGAGCCTTCTTGGAAAGTGACAAGGCTGTCACTGTGTTGGCGAATACGCTGACGACGAACAAGGTTCCTGCGGACATGGCAAAAATCGGAAGGCAGGCGATGCGGCAAATTTCCTGGTTTAGACAAAATAACCACGCCTCCCAAGCTCTTAGGACTGCACTAGAGGCATCTGGAGGGATTTTACCTCCTGAACGAATGCCTCAGCAGTTGTCGGATAGTCAAATGTATGCGCTTGTACAGGATGTTAAAAATAATGGCGATCCGGTACTGGGTGAAGCGATCTACAGACGAAATACGTTGATGTGTCAAACTTGCCATGCCCTTGGAGGAGCCGGCGGACTAATTGGTCCGGACTTAAGCAGCTTGGGCACCAGTTCTCCGATCGACAACATCATCAAATCCTTGATAGATCCTACTGAATCTATAAAAGAAGGATATGAGCTTCAAAAAATAACAAAGGCGGATGGAAGTGTGGTAATGGGGTATCTGGTCGGTGATGGCGCGAATGAATTGGTCCTTCGGAATGTTGCCGGCATGGAAGAGTCCATTCCAAAGAGCCAAATCGCTACCCGAGAGAATATTCCCGGATCGCTTATGCCTCCTGGGTTGACTGCCGGTCTTGATAGAAAGGAATTTGTGGATTTAGTAGGCTACCTTTCAAAACTTGGAGAATCGGGAAATTTCCGTGTCCCCAACGAACGCTTTGTACGCCGATGGAGAGCTGTCTCTCCCACTGAAGAATTGGTTACCAAAATTAATCAAGAAAGCATCGATGTTGTTTTGAAAGATAATACACGCATGCGTTTGCAACCTACGTACAGTCAGGTATCAGGAGAACTTCCTTTGAGTGAGATTGCTTCTATCCCACTGAAAAACGGGAATTTGATCAGTATGCTGCAATTTGAAGTAGAGGTACTTACAGCGGGAACCTTACAAATGGCGTTCAGTGACGAAAACGGGATTAAGGCGTGGGCTGGAGATAACCCCTTATCATTCACGGCCAATAAAATTTCACCTGAGCTTTCTCAAGGGAAACAAGTTATAACCGTTGCCATAGATAGAAACATGCATGGTTCAGGAAGTTTGAAAATCGAACTTGTAGACGGATCTACCGCCCAGACGCGACTAACCATGGGTCGGTAACGTTCGGGTCGAAGGCGTGAAACACCTTTAATATCGTTGACTATTAGTAGCTAACAATCAATAGCTTAATTTATCTTGTCAAAAAAACAGTTTAATATTGAAAAGCAGGCAGATCTCCGTTTGATTCTGATCAATGCTTTGAGGGCTTAGCTTTTACTTTACCTTTATATGCTAAACATTATTCGCTAGTATGACTTCATCCTATCAAAGAGTATTTTTGCTCCTAGTTGTTTTTTCTGCTTTCCTTCTTTCCGCCTGTAGTTCATCTTCCTTAAAAACGATAGAAGAATCGGAATGGCAGGTGTTGTTTAACGGAAAGGACCTTGAGGGGTGGATTCCCAAGATTCACCACCATGAGGTAGGCGATAATTACGCCAACACCTTTCGGGTAAAAGACGGCGTTATCCAGGTCAATTACGATGAATATGATACCTTTGATCAGCGTTATGGACACTTGTTTTTTAACAAACCTTTTTCTCACTACCACCTTCAGTTTGAATACCGCTTTACCGATCAGTGGATGAAAGATGCCCCAAGCTATACCTATCGCAACAGTGGCGTAATGTTTCATTCCCAGGCGCCGGAATCTATCTTAAAGGAACAGGACTGGCCCATTTCGGTAGAATATCAGATGTTGGCCGAGGAGGAAGCGGGGAAGTCACGTCCTACCGGAAACATGTGTTCTCCTGGAACTGAAGTCTTTTTTCGAGGGGAAATGGACCCCAGACATTGTATCAGTTCCTCCTCTCCTACATTTCCTTGGGACGAATGGGTAAAGGCGGACCTCATCGTGTATGGAGATTCACTTGTGATCCACAAAGTAAATGGAGAAAATGTCCTCGAATATACAAAGCCGCAAATTGGCGGAGGCGTCGCGAATGGTTATGATCCGCAGATAAAAATCGACGGAAAGGCACTTACGGAAGGGTACATAGGCTTGCAAGCCGAGGGACAAGGAGTTGAGTTTCGTGAGATTCGCATAAAAGAATTGGCACCATAGGAAACCCGCAAAAAGTGCAGATTTGAGTAGAATGGAACTTAGCCTATTTTTTACAGTGGCTCCAAATTGAACCAGCACGTATTTGTTGTAATTTCTATAATAAACCAATAGGCACACCGATATCCTTATTCTATGCAGAACCAAACGTCTGCCTTTAGTTGAGGAGTTGTAAGGTATTATTGTGCTACCAGTTTACCCAACGTCTTTAGCTTCTCTTCCAGCCGATCGTTCCATTCCAGCCCATAGCTAAGGCGCATACAATGGTGAAACTGATCCTGAAGGGTAAACATCCTTCCTGGCGCTATACTTATCCCGTGCGCCATTGCCTTTTCGTAAAGCACTGCGGTGTTGATGCTATTTCCTAATTCCACCCAAAGCACAAAGCCTCCCTGTGGCCTACTTACTTTCGTACCCTCGGGAAAATATTCTCCGAGGCTTCGGATAAACTGTTGGCTGTTGTGAAAAAGTTTCTTTCGCAATTGGATGAGGTGCTTCTCGTACCAGCCATTTTCCAAAAAATGGGCGGTAGCCTCTTGCGTAAGGGCGGTACTTGAAATGGAATGGAAGGCCTTTTGTCGCAATATGCTCTTGATAAATTTTCCGGGCGCTATCCAGCCGACGCGGTACCCCGGTGCTAACGTTTTCGAGAACGAACCACACCAAAGCACGATACCTGCCTTATCATAAGCTTTGCAGGGTTTTGGTCGTTTATCCCCAAAATAGACATCGCCATACAAATCATCTTCAATTAACGGTACCTGGGCTTCTGTCAAAAGCTCCACGACTTGTTTCTTTTGTTCGTCCGGCATGCAGCTTCCGAGCGGGTTGTTAAAATTACTCACCAATAGGCAAAGGCGTATGCTTTGCACTATTTCCCGAAGTCCATTCACGTCTATCCCCGTCACAGGATGCGTGGGGAGTTCCAGTACCTTTAGTCCCAAATGTTTTGCTAATTGGAGGATACCGTAATACACAGGACTTTCAACAGCGATCATATCGCCGGGTTTTGTAAGCGCCATCAGTCCAAAGGATATCGCATTCATCGCGCCCGCAGTGGTGACAATATCATCCATTCCTAAATTTCCGCCCCACGTAAAAGACCACTTGGCTATGTAGTTTCGCAACCGGGCGTTGCCTTGTATATCCCCGTAGGAAGTCCCTCCCCCAGGCAATGCACGTATAGCGGCAACCATACTTTTGTTTAGCTTAGCGACCGGAAGAAAGGACTGATCCGGTACACTTAAGGAAAGTTGGGTAATGGAATTATTATTTAGGTTCTGAAACACCTTTCCGATCAACCCATCTGCTTCTTTAGGCGGGGCTTCCTGACCCGGATTACTGACGGTCGGGACGGGCAATACCCGGGTGGCTTCTCCACTTACATAGAAGCCTGATTGAGGTCGCGAATGGATCAGGGAACGGCTTTCTAAAAGAAGGTATGCCTCAATCACCGTGTTTTTACTCACACCGTAAGCCTTGCTGACGGTCCGGATAGAAGGAAGCTTTTCTCCTGACTTTATGGCCCCCTTTGCGATTAGCTGGCTCAGTGTGTCCGCCAATCCTGCATATAAGGTTTTATCTTTCACTTGCTTAAATTTTGTTTCGGCGCCTATAACTTCTTCCCAAATAACAGGGTAGCCATATCGGGAGAATCTCGCCCGTAAGCTAATCGCTCCTCTGCGTGAGGTTTTTCTTTTGCTTCAATTGACGGCTTAACTGTACCCTACAAATTTATCAAAAATGTATCTGTAACCATACAAGGAAGGTTGTTTAATTTGCAGTCAGATCTGTTTTGATTTAGCTTATGGACGCATTAAAATACCCGATTGGACGGTTATCCTTTCCAGAAACTATTTCTGACGAATTGGTATCAGCTGCCATAGCGGATATTGGCGCCTTGCCGGAAAAAATCCTATCAGTGCTACAACAGATGGGAGAAACTGCTTTAGACCAACCCTATCGACCCGGCGGATGGACAGGCCGTCAAGTGATTCACCATATTGCGGATAGCCACATGAACGCATTAATCCGATTCAAATTGGCCTTAACAGAAGATAACCCTACTATAAAGCCTTACAAAGAAGCGCTTTGGGCTAATTTGCCTGACTATACCACCTCAGTGGACCCATCCTTGCAGCTTATTTCAGCCATCCACAATCGGCTGGAACTCCTGCTTTCTTCACTTTCAAACGAACAATGGGAACGAACATTCTACCATCCAGAAAATAAGTCAAGCATTACGCTTCGGAAAAACGTACTCCTATATCAATGGCATGGGAATCATCATCTTGGGCACCTAAACCTAATTGCCGCCGCTAATTCATCCCTTTAATCCTCAAATCACCTTTGACTATGCCATCTACGCTTTCCCCAAAGCCATCCTTTGATTTCGCCAACTTTACGTTTGGTGTTCAGGCTACTGACCACATGCTTCTTGCCCGATACAAAGATTTGGATTGGGAGGATTTTCAAATTATTCCCTTTGGAGAGGTCACCTTATCTCCTTTATCTATGTGCTTCCACTACGGGCAGACCGTGTTTGAAGGCATGAAAGCGTATCGGATGATTGACGGAAAAATAAACCTGTTCAGGATGAAAAACCATCATGACAGGCTAAACCGCTCTTTACGCCGCATGGCCATGCCTGAGGTTCCTGAAAAACTTTTTAGTGAGGGGTTAAAGAGCTTGATCTCCACCGAGGCGCAATGGGTGATTGATGATCCTGATTATTCCCTATACATTCGCCCATTTGTCATCGCCACAGAACCCAGATTAGGGGTAGATGCCGCAAATGAGTATTTGTTTATGATCATTCTTTCCCCGCTAAAGGCCTACTACGCGAAAAATCTGAAAGTCAAAGTAGAAACCGAATTTATTCGTGCGGCCCATGGGGGAGCGGGATTTGCAAAAAACGGCGGGAATTATGGTGCCTCCATGCTTCCGCAAAGGCTTGCCAAAAAGGAAGGATTTGACCAGATCCTATGGCTTGATGCCGCTGAACGACGGTTTATCGAGGAATCCGGAACAATGAATGTGATGTTCATTCTTGATGGTAAGACGCTGATTACCCCTCCCACCGGCGATACCATTCTGGAAGGTATTACGAGGGACTGCATTCTGAAACTTGCGCCCGAACAGGGCCTTGAAGTTGAGGAAACTCCCGTGGCGGTGGATGAGTTGACCTCCTGGATACAAGCTGGGGTTCGCGTTGAGGCGTTCGGCGTTGGAACAGCCGCGGTTATTTCACCTTTTGAGTCGATCTCCTACCTTGGCAAATCCTACTCGACCTATACAGGCCTAGATGCCGCCATGTATGGAATAAAGCAGCGGCTAACTGAGATAAGAAGGGGTATCTTGCAAGATAATCGCCGCTGGAATTACCTACTGTAGATACTCTAACCTAGGTATGATACAGTCTTTGGACCGGAACCATACTTTCTCTGAACCTAAGGAGATAGCTTCGCCCATCTAATTAATGAGAAAGGATATCATTCAAATTAGACTGGTCTGACAAATCAACTGTTAACGCGGATGGTCTACCGTCAGTGACAGCAATAAGGGACTTGGCCTTAAAAACAATGCTAGTCTAATTCAAATAGGGCAACTACGGGATAATGGTCGGATAAGGCATCAGGAGGGCCGGAATTAATGATCTCGGCACGGATACAACGAAATTCAAAATAAGGGCTCACCATAATGTAATCAATTCGTTGACGGTACTGTGCCCGCTTCTCCGGTGACAGTTCCTGAGCGACCAACGGAGTTGGAAACGAAGATTTGCTAGTTTCCGCTGTGTGGTTTTGTACTACGTCGATCAAAGGAAGCGATAGGAATCGGGACATTACGCTGTAATCAAAGGCACCGTTTCTTAAAGTTTGGTGGGCATCAGCTCCCTTTTCCGCGTAACGTAGACTATCTCCCTGCTGATTCTGTTTAAGCGTCTCCGGGTTTGCATGGTCAAAATTGGCATCAAACGGAGAATGAGAGTTAAAATCTCCGAGTACCATGTATTTTTCCTGTTGATTTGCGTTGATAACATCTTCGATATAGGAAGAAATTATTTCCGCTTCTCTCCTTCTAACCTGCCAGCTATGTGGACTTAAATGAACAACTAGGAAATCTATACCTCTCGTTTTTGCATGGAGCATCCCGTGCCAAAAACCTCCAAGCATACGGCTCTTCAGTTCCAGCGGCGTTTTGGATGTAATACCTATAGGGTACCCTTCTTCTTTTAAAAGTAGCGAATACGGGTGTCCCCACTGCTTTGCGAGCAAAGCCAATTTCTCAGGAGTGAACGCATTAAGTTCCTGCAACCCAATCACGTCGGCATCTTGCTCTTTCAGCCACTGTACCATAGCCTTTTCACGAGTCAAATCCTTTCCCCACTCAAAGCCATTCCACACGTTATAGCTTATTACTTTAAGGGTGGTACTTTGTGCAGCCGCATTACAGATGAATAGGACTAAAAGTAGCGGAAGAAGGAAAATGGGCTTCATCGGATTAGTGTGTTTTGATCAAGAAGTCAAAAATAAGTTGATTTAAGGGAATATAGTAGCCACCAAGTTAAAATATCAGAAAAATAGGGCCTACATCGTTCGAAAGCTGAATCGGTATCATTCTAACTAAGACCAAAGAAATGGGAGTGTCAGAACCTCCAAGTTTTCCTTTCAAAACCACCGATTACAGAAGCCTATACAGCGAAATCATTTTGCGATTGAAATGGCTGCTAATAAATTCCTGTTATTTTTTTCGCAAAAATGCATCAATCTGTGGAAATTGTTTCTCAACAGGTACAAAAAGGTTCCTATAAAAGTCGTTCCATTCCTAGAATTTAATTTAGAAGTGGACGCTATTTATTGAATTAATAAACAAATGAAACTATATTCAGCGGAGATTAGAACTATTTTCAAATCATTTGTTGGATTAAGTTATTGAACAACTTCCGAAATCGACGAAAATTTTTCGCTGCTTTTTGATAAAATAAAAAAAGGCAGTTATTCGTTCATCGAATAACTGCCTTTATGTTCCTTTTTAACGAAAGGAGTGAAACGATTATCTAGTGGCCGCTTGTCGGGTGGTGATATTAAAAGCACTAAAATCAAATTGGTCGAATATGGCAGCTACTTTAGCCTGCAAGGTATTGTTGTCCTTCGCATCACTTTCCTCCAGCGCACCTGAAGCAAATCCTTGCCAAACCTGCATCCCGGTATCTGCATCTAGAAAATTAACCAAAATAGTTCCTGGTTCTACCTGAACCATCTCTGCATCACGCTCTACAGGTCCCTCTCCAAGATAGGAGTGGTTTTCTCTTGTATACGTCCTTAGTTGCCCCCCTTCTTCCAAAACGGAGTAATTTACCAGCATATCAGCATTATCTGATGTTTTGGTAAAGCCTTTTGCCTCAAGCTGGGTGTCAATTGCTTTTTTTAAGTCACTTCTAGCAGGCTCTTTGTGAAACACATACGTACCTTGAGACCCAAAGAAAATATGAGTAGTTGGCATTTCTCCCGCATCAGACACCCAATTATACGTTCTGAACTCCGAAATATTCGCATCTAATCTTTCATCTGCACCAACAGTTACGGTGTTTTTAGATGAGCAACCGAAAAAAACAAGTGTTGCTAATCCGAATAAGAAAGTTCTCGATAAATTTTTCATAATAATAGTTAGTTTAGTTAATAGTACAATAAATGGCAGGTAACAAAGTATTCGTTATGCCGTTTGGATTTTCCAGAAAAAAGTGAAAACTGAATTTTCTAGAATTTTCACAACATCGATATATACTACTACATGGGACTAATATTATGCCAAAGATGCTTTTTTTCGTTTAAATGTATTTCCGTTGTACAAAATTTGACATTCTTTAGTTACGCCGTTTGATTTAGACATCGCGGATATATACGAGGTATTTGCAGCGGTGAATTTTTATAGTGTTTTGAGCTATTAGGTTTAGCGACAATTATCTGGATATACTTTAAGTCTCAAAAAAAGCTGCTAAACCCAAATGGTGAGACAATTTCAGTCCGGCAAGTACTTTTCATTATTTTGCTAAATGAGATACCATCTATGGTTTCTAATATAGCAAACAAGTCAGAATCTTGGAAGAACAATAGCCAGGTTTCAAAAAGAGGCCTAGCTTTTATACTGTTAATAGCATTTTAAAATGCCGCAATCCCACCCAATAGCAAAACAGCCATTGAAATTGTAAGAAAAATTCCCACACCATTTGATATTTTAACACCCGTTGATCTCGAATCACCGTTATCTTCGGAAGATGATGAACCGGAATCATTTCTCATCTCCAGAACATCACCTATAGCGGTAATACCAATAGCAACTGCAAGATTTGCCAGTAAGAACTGGCACGCAAACGCAAGTAAAATACCCACGATGACGCATAAAACCAAGTTGCCAACCTTTCCAGCTATCCAGATTTCACCGCTGCTTTGTCCGTAAGTGGCCATATTATAAGTCGACAAGTAAAGAATCATCGTTATACATGCACATTTTGTCATCGTATTTGGATTATGGTTTATATCCCTTAGCTATCCAAATGCAATACCGAGGAGGCATTCAGAGCCTAAGAATATCTTTTTACCCAAAAATCGTTTGGGAAATGACCCTTGCAGCAACTTTTTCTGCTTCGGATTCATTTTACGAGAACGGCTCCGGATTATGAAGTGCGAAGTAAAAGCGACACCTTTACGGATCTTTGACCACACATCGGGACTGTACAAACCGATAAGCCGTTTCTTGAATTTCTTAGGATCGACAGTAACAAGTTGCTTAAAATCCCAAACTTTCCTGCCGATGCTCCTATTCCCACTAAACGAAAAAGTGGGGAGTTTGCCGTTCTCGTTATATCGGTACCTAATGCCAATCCTTAGAGAATTGATCAAAAGTAGGTATAATACAAAGTAGACCAAATTTTTAAAAAAAATATATATTTTTATACATATTTATATTATTCATATTTTAATTATAAATTTAATTAGATTAACTATCTTTTTAAATATAACAATTAGTTTATAAAATTTTATTATGTTTGTTTTGGGTTGAGCGTTTTTATGCAAAAGGTAATGGTTTGACAAACGAGAAGGTACGTTTCATTCACCTTTCATCGTCTCCCATTACATAAAGGTGGAATTATACCACAAATTTGTTACTATTGCAACAGGATGGTGCTTAATGAACCTGTCAATTTCTAAAATTTATTTAAAACGTCGAAGTATATGGCGAAAGAGCGTTTTACCGTCATATTTAGGTAATTAGCAGTCAAGATGAGTTAAATCACTTTGAAATAAAAATATTTGCGTAACGTATCAAGTTAAAAATCGTATTAAAAAGATGGATTTTGTACCTATGCGGCCAATGGGAATTAGGTTTCTTGTACGGTAACGAATGGATTCCTGTGGTAGACTGGTCTAACAAAGGAAGAGTATGTTGTTTCACTGACAATTTATTAAATAAAATTTTACCATTTTCTTGAAAATCAAAATTAAGTTTATCACTTTAGTGGAAAGTTGCACGGTTATTATTGTGTGATAGTCTTATTGATTACTTAAAGGAAAAGCAAAAAAAATGTAATAATCCAAACTGCACTAGTATGTATACAAAAACAATATCCTCTCAGCATGCCTTTTCTGCCTGCGTGCTCTTTTTTTGTGTTTGCTTTAAGGTACTTGGACAGGTAACTACCATATCTGGCAAAGTGGTAGAAGCTTCAACTAACGACCCTCTTATCGGAGTAAATATACTGGTAAAGGGAAAGGTCCTCGGCACAATTACTGATTTAAACGGCAACTTTAGCATTCGGGTAAACCAGGATCCCCCATTAACCCTTGTTTTTTCCATGGTGGGATTCTCAACACAGGAAAGGGAAATAACGTCAGGCTCCGTGGAAGGGCTAACCATCAGCTTGGAAGAACAGTTGTTCTTAGGGCAAGAAGTAGTAGTTTCTGCATCCCGTGTTGAGGAAAGTATTCTTCAGTCGCCTGTTTCAATTGAAAAAATGGATATACTGGATATACGTGAAACAGCAAGTGATACTTATTACAAAGCCATAGCCAATTTAAAGGGGGTGGATGTAACAACTTCTTCCGTCAATTTTCAGATACTTAACGCACGAGGATTCAACTCGACGGGAAATACGAGGTTTGTGCAATTAACCGACGGAATGGATACGCAGGCTCCAGCGCTAAACTTTCCTATCGGTAACCTCAATGGGCCGTCGGAGCTAGATGTAGAGAGTCTGGAATTTATCCCGGGAGCCTCTTCCGCCTTGTACGGGCCCAACGCATTTAACGGGATCTTGTTAGTAAACAGCAAGAGCCCTTTCGACTATCAAGGAGTAAGTGCCTTTTACAAGCAAGGGTTCAACCATATTGGCGGCAGACCGGGCGAACCGCAATCCCCTCAACCCATGTATGAAGGTGCCATCCGGTACGCCCATGCATTTAATAATAAGGTAGCATTTAAAATAAATGCGTCGTTTATGGAAGCTGAAGACTGGTACGGGACTGACCGAACGGATCTTAACAGTAGTGCACAAGGCGATCTACCTTTCAATCCAGGTGAAAACCTTGTCCACGTATTCGGTGACGAAGTATCCAACAATATTGGGCTACTTCGGAACGTAGGCGCCATACAAGCCCAGGCCAATGCCCTAGGATTAGGCGGCTATATCGGGAGCATCCCAGACCAAGTTGTTTCTCGAACAGGATACATAGAACCCAGCTTGGTTGATTATGGCGCTAAAAATTACAAACTGAACGGAGCCTTACATTACAGGGTGTCGGATCGCGCTGAACTATCCTATACAGTAAATTATGGGTCAGGCACATCAGTTTATACAGGCGCCCAAAGGTATTCGCTTAATAACTTCAACATTACGCAGCATAAGGTGGAGCTTCGTGGGGATAATTTCTTTGCCAGAGCCTACACAACCCGTGAAAACTCTGGGGACTCCTACATTGCTGACCTTACTGGCGTGAATATCAATGACTCGTGGAAGGGGAATTCTCAATGGTTTGGAGAGTATACGCTGAATTACATAGGCGCATTGGCTCAACAACAGGTAGCTCCGGGAGCCTTTGGCACGGTTGCACAACAAGCAGCTGCCCATCAGTTTGCCCGGTCCCAAGCAGATGTCGGCCGGTATGGACCCGGAAGCACTGACTTTAATGCAGAAGCAAGTCGTATAAGAGGTGTGGAAATTCCCGCCGGGTCTCTTTTCAATGACCGCTCCAGAATGAACATGGTGGAGGGGCAATATGATTTCAAAAATGAAATCAGTGTGATCGACCTACAAGTGGGTGGTTCGTATCGAATTTATGACCTACGATCCAACGGAACAATTTTCGCAGATGTGGAGGGGAACGACATTACGATTCAGGAGCTTGGTGCGTTTGCACAGGGAGCAAAGCGGCTCCTCAACGATAAGTTAAAGCTTACCGGGTCTGTACGTTACGACAAAAACGAGAATTTCAAAGGGCAATTTAGCCCGCGCATCTCCGGGGTGTATACAGCAGGAAACAGTAATTTCAGACTGTCCTACCAGACAGGATTCCGTATGCCGACAACGCAGGCCCAACATATAGATCTCAATGTGGTTTCAGCCCGTCTTATAGGAGGACTTCCCTTCTATAGAGACAAGTATAGGATTTACGAAAACGGATTCACCCTAGGATCCGTACAGCGCTATACAGCAGCAGTAGGTGCAGGTGCAAGCCCAATAAGCCCCGCGGCCACCGCGCTCCTTGAGGCAGCTACTCCTTTACCGGATCTTAGGCCGGAACAAGTACGATCTACGGAAGTAGGTTACAAGGGGCTCCTCTCAAACAATCGTTTGATGATAGACTTCGCGTATTACTACAACGATTATTCCGACTTTATCGCCCAGACTGCAATACGGAAAGTACCCGGGCCGGTATTTCCAGGAGCAGGTATCACCACGGATCAGGGCGCTATTAATGCCATTAACGCACCTTCCCTTCTCACACCCATTACCACTCCTGGGCAAGAGAATACATTTCAGACCTATACAAACATCATTGATAAAAATGTAAGGGCCCATGGTGCAGCCATTGGCATAACCTACAATCTTCCAAACAACTATAGTTTAAGTGGAAATTACAATTTCAATCAGCTATTGACGGACATTGATCCGAATCTGTTGCTCGGATTCAACACGCCCGAGCACAAAATGAACATCATGTTTGGTAATCGCAAACTGACAGATAACCTCGGGTTCAATGTGGCCTACCGGTATCAAAGCGCATTCCTGTGGGAATCTTCTTTCGCGATAGGGCAGGTACCTGAGTTTCATAATGTGGACGCACAGGTAAGCTATAGACTTCGCAGTTTAAAAAGCATTTTAAAACTGGGGGGCTCTAACGTATTTAACAATAGGTATATCATGAACTTTGGCGGCCCTACCCTGGGAGCAATTTACTATTTATCCATCACCTTTGACGAATTGCTAAACTAACTCAGAAAACGATGAAAAGTATTTATAAAATTTCAGCATTTTTTTTCCTCTTTGTAGCGTTTTCCTGTCAGTATGATTTTCCCGAAGCACCGGTTGAAGAACCAAGTTCCGGTGCTGCTGATTTTACGAAAATGGTAAGCATTGGCTCTTCTATCACGGCAGGCGTTATGGATGGGGCACTGTATAACCGTTCCCAACGTAACTCGTTTGCGGTTATTTTGGCAGAGCAAATGAAAGCCGTTGGCGGAGGCGATTTTAATGTACCTGACATTAATGCGGAAGTTGGCTTTTTTGGTCCAGGTCCCGGGGGTGTTGCGTTAGGAAGATTGATTCTAAGGGTTAACCCAACTACTGGAAGCATACTCCCAGCGCCTATTGTCCCTGGTAATCCATTTACACCCTTTGCTGGTAACAAAGCCGCATTGAACAATTTCGGTGTCAATAGAATCAGTTTAGGCACATCGTTAATTCCGGAAACAGGAAATATTGCCCAGCAAAATCATCCTGCATTTAATCCTGAATATGCGCGATTTGCGAGCAATCCCGGAACGTCCACCTTAGTAGGCGACGCAGCAGCAGCCTTGGCAAATGGCGGCACTTTCTTTACGTTTTGGCTTGGTAAAAATGACGTCTTGGGATATGCGCTGCTAGGCGCGGCTAATCCTGCCTTGCTTACCTCGGATAGTAATTTTTCAATGTTATATTCAACTGCGTTAGGCGCTTTTCTACAGGCAAGCCCAAATGCAAAGGGGGCAGTGGCAAACATTCCTGATTTGAATGTTTTGCCTTATTTTAATCTTGTACCTTGGAATGCACTTCCACTTACGTCAGCACAGGTCTCTCTCGTAAACCCTAATTTTCAACCCTATAACGCAGGGTTGCTACAGGCGGAGCAATTTCAACTTATCTCTCAAGAAGAAAGGCAACTACGGACAATTCAATTCACCCCCGGGGCAAATGGATTTGTGATGGAAGATGAAACATTGACAGATCTTTCTGCGCTAGGACTTCCGTCTATACGGAAAAGCAATTCAAACGACAGGGCTACACTAACGTTGTCCCAGGTGCTCGGGCAGAGTGTCGGAGGCCCCTTGAATATAATCGGTCTATCTGTGCCGGTGGGAGACGAATACGTTTTGATACCCTCGGAACAAGCTGAAATAGCGGCAAAAATTGCCACCTTCAACGGTGTTATTAACAGCGCCGTACAAGCCAATTCGGAACGTTTGGTGTTGGTAGATGTTAATCGACTGTTACGTAACGTCTTAGAAGGTACCGTACGTGCAGGCGGCGTGCCATTGACGGCTTCCATAGCCCCGCCAAACGGGGGATTCTCAGCTGACGGTGTCCATCCAAACAACCGTGGAAGTGCCTTTATTGCCAACCATTTCATAGAAGCAATCAATGCGAAATGGGGGTCGACTATTCCAACGGTGAATCCGAACGAATTCATGGGAAATGATTTGCCGCGCTGATGACAGCCGATTAGAAATCAATAAGGGGCTATCTTCTCTATATTGCTTAGGCCGTTAAGGAGACCCTTGCTAGGTGAATTTATCTAGTGCCGAGCGATTAAACCGGAGAATGTTTTCCCGAAAGAAACGCTTTGATTTTCAAAAACGCGGGTGGGTTTTATCATTTCGAGAAGTCCACCCGTTTTTTTAGAGATGTCACTGTACGAAAGGAGCGGTTTATTGGCTCAACTCGATAAAGATATGTGTTAGGCTTCCTACCTTAGGCTACATCTTACAAGCTCCTTTTCAACCTCGGAAAGGAAGTTCAATATACCACTAGTTATCCTGTCTGCGGTCTATTATATAGAATGACCGTATTGGCGAAACCCAGCTTCTCGTAAGTCAGCAATAACCTTGTGGTTCACAGTTTATTTCCGCAAAAACATTATGGCAATTTCAAATTGCCTGAATCATGAAGAGCAACCTTGCGGAACCATATAACCACTATTTCAAGGTAGCCAAATAACTCACCAAATCCCTAATCTCACGGCGGTTCAGGTATTGCTTCATATCCGGCATGCTTGAAGGTGCATCCTTCCTAACGACGATATGCTCTTTCATCACGACAGTATCCGGCTTGTTACCCATTTTCACCGTAATACTGGTTTCATTTTCAGCAGCGAGGATCCCCGCTAATTTTTGGTTTTCTTTTAAATCTAGGATGACAACGCCAAACCCCGGAGCTAGTCGTTTACTGGGATCAATCAATGCTTCGAGCAATTCTTTCCTACTCAACAAGGCGCCAATACCGTTGAGCCTCGGCCCGGCATTTCCTCCAAAATCGTCATAGGAATGACACTTGATGCATTGCCCGGTGGGATGCTGGAAAAACAGTTTTCTCCCAGCTATGGGGTCACCACCATACATACTTCCGCTGTAGGAAGCCAATAATTCATCCTTACTGAGGTTGGATCGAATGGCGGCATATCTCGCAGACAAGTTGGCATTATCGAGGGTTTCAAGAGCCTCTACAAGCTCCAATTCTATCTCCGGAGCAAGTTTGTTTGTCTCCAACTTGGTAAGAATCTCTTCAAACAAAGGGACTACGGTATCGGGATTAAGCTTTCCCAAGGATAAAACAGCCGCCTGCTTCTCTTCTATTGTCTGTTTGTTGATAACATCCATCAGCAGGTTTGCCTTGAGATCGTCGGATATTTCCAGTTGCTCAATAAGGCCTAATCCAGCCACCCTTACCTGAAGCGCAGGATCTGAAAGTGCGCTCTCGATTGCTTTGTCTACCGCCACATTTTCCATACGGGTAAAACTAACAAGACTTGCTTCTCTCACCAATGGAGACGGATCACCTAAAAGCATCGATAACAACTTATCAGCAGCGTCGGCAATACCGATTTTGGTTATTGCATTCACGGAAGCAATACGTACCTCCTCATCCTTATTAGAGAGTAAATTGATGACAGCATCTTTTGATGCAAGCCTGAGTTGTTCAGGATCCCGGGATACCTCTCCCCTATACCTTCCGTCTACCCTGTCAAGTACTGATGGCTTTGCCCAAGTCGCCAATGCTCCTAAGGCCTCAATTCTCATTTCTTTTGAGGCGTTACCGCTATTGACAAACGTAATAAGTTGCTGCAAATTCTCTGTACCTCCTACCCGGAGGTTGGCATTAATCGATCGGCGTATAATTGGCTCGGTAGAGAAATCTGTCTTATTTAAGATACCTGCCAGTGCTGGAATTGCCTCTGGAATTGAAAAGTCATCATTGATCGCCCTTGCCGCTTCGGCTACGACCGATTCCTCTGAATCGCGCAGAAATTCGGCGACTGCTTGATGCCGCATGCGGCGCAAGGCAACAACTGCGGCTATTCGGACGGCTTTGGAAGGATGGTCTTTAAGGGCTTGTATTGGATCAATTTCCCCGATACGTGCTAGTGCTAGGCTTCCTGCATGACGCAGGTAGTTGTCAGCACCGTCATTTTCCTCTAGCATCCTAATAATTGGAACTACCGCCGCTTTGTAGCCAATCCTACCCAGCGCCTCCGCTGCGAAAAACCTTACTCGGCTATTTGTATCCTGTAGCAATGGAAGAAGGTCTTTTCCTGCCTCGGAATATCGAATGTCCCCAATCCATTTTGCCGCTTGCGCCCTCACCTCCTCGTCTTGGTCAGTAAGGTAGGGAATAAGTTTGCCTCCAATTTGATTATCTTCTTTTGCTAGTTGGGATATTCCCCAAATAGAATGGATTCTGGCCATTCTATTACCAGTTTGCTTAAGTTGATCCTGGAAAATGCCAGCTCCCTCACTCCCCATTTTAGCCAAAGCAAACTGGGCTTTTCTTCTGATCCGTTGATCTTGGTGGCCAAGTAGTTCGGCTAACCGCTCAGAGCCAAATTTAGCGAAATCTTCACCCATTAGCGATGCTGTTTCCGCTCTTTCCGCTTCGAAAGAACTGTTAGATACATCCATTTTCCAGATTCTTCCATAGCCTTTATTCACCCAGCCGTCAATCCAGTCGGAGAAATAAAGCGCCCCATCGGGACCAAAATCCATCCCGGTTGCCAATATTCCTCCCATAATCTGTTTTGTCTCCCCAAGTTCAAAACCTGCCCCTTTTGGATTGAGTTTGAATCCGTGAATGCCAGATCGCGCAGGATTACCCGCAAATTCAGCGACAAAAAACGTGTTCTGCCATTCCGGCCCAAGTGCGGTTCCTGGGTTATATACCATTCCCGTCGGACCGTTCACGTAGTTGGCTATGGTGGGGATAAAATAGGCCGCCTTGTCGGGTGAATCAGGAGTATGCATATTTTCATCCATCCACACTTTGTAGGTGTTGTTATCTTTGTCTCGGTATTTACCAAACTGCCAATTTATGCGCCACCCAGAATCAGATCCATCTACCAAATAGACAATACGTTCCCGCTCCCCCCTATGGTCGCCATCGTTGTCTACACTTATGAGATTGGCGAATTCATCGAATACGAACTCGTGGGTATTCCGTACGCCGTGGGCAAATACTTCGAAGTCACTGCCATCCGTATTGCAGCGTACCACGACTCCCTCATTGGGGAAATGCCACTTTTTACCGCTAGCATCGGTGCCTGAAAAACCGATGTCGCCGATTCCCCAGTAAATTTTTCCTTCCGGACCAATGGTAAGGCCGGACATATTATGCCCTCCAAACCCGATGTGAACGCCAAATCCGTGCATGAGAGAGGTTTTTGTATCCATCAGCCCGTCACCATCGGTATCTGTTAATTTCCACAAATCCGGCGCCACACCGACGAACAGCTCTCCATCGTGGTATAAGACTGCACCCGCCACATCGGTGATCTCCTCATGAAAATCCTCAACAACCAGCTGTGCAAAATCAGCCATACCGGAACCATCTGTGTCTTCAATGCGGTACACATTTTCCTTTTCAACCGTCAGGTCCTTCCAGTCATGCGAACCGTCTTGATTGATATCCGGAAGCCATTGATTTTTATCGCTGTTTTCAGGAGCTAAGGCCTCATGTATGAACTGTTTTCGGTCGTTAACGGACTGCATACCGATGGATTGAATTTCCCAATCCTGATGACTGCGGATGTCAAACTCAGAAATTTTTCTCCTGTTCGTTCTGGAATAAAAGAGTCTGCCTTCTGTATCAAAGTGCATGGAGATGGGGTCCGCTACAAGCGAATCTACTGCCCATACCCGAAGCGTAAAATCCTCGTGAAGTTCAGGCTTTACCAAAGCCTCAACAGCTGAGGCTTGTGTACGCGCTTCTTCCAAGGAAATTGTTTTTATCCGGAGGTCTTTCGGCTCTTTTTTGCAGGAAACCACGAAAAGTGACAAGAAGATCGAGCCGAATAAAGCTATGGAAGTATATTTAGTAATGGTGGTTATATTAAATTTCATAGGTATTAACAAACAAACTATCGTGCACTTCTGTTTCGGCGGCAGGTCGAATTGAGGTTGAAATTTGGATAAACAGAGATAAACCCTATTCTATCTCTGTCAATGTGGCTAAGAAACTTACAAGGTCTCTAATCTCCCTCCGTGAAAGTAAGCCTTTCATATCTGGCATACTTGAGGGCGCCATTGTACGGTCTTTTACAGTGCTTTTTTTAATTTCAGTGTCCGGGTTATTTCCCATTTTCAAGAACAGACTTGAAGCCGTTTCCTTCTCCAATACCCCTGATACAGTTTCTCCGTCATGCAAGGCCAAAGTAATGGTTCCAAATCCAGGTGCGAGCCGCTTACTTGGTGCTATTAGTGCTTCTAACAGTTCCTCTCTAGATAACAGTTTCCCGATTCCATTGATTCTTGGACCTGCATTTCCGCCATAATCGTCGTAGGCGTGACAGCGGATACACTGCGCTGTTTGATGTTGGAAAAAGATATTTCTGCCCTTTCTTGCGTCGCCGCCATACATGCTCCCTTTGTAAGAAACCAACAGTTCATCCGGAGAAAGCTTCGCCTGAATATCAGCATATCTGTCTAGAAGTTTTTTAGACGCAGTGATATCCAAAGCCTCTGACAGTTCTAGCTCAATGTCAGGGGACAATTTTCCACGCTCCATCTCATCCAAGAGAGCGGAAAACACCGGCTCAGAAGCTGCTAAGGGTACCTTCCCGAGCGTCAAAAGGGCTGCCTGTTTTTCTTCTACAGTTTGCTTGGCAATCACATCGGCAAGTAAGGAAGCCATCAAGTCACCTGAGAGATTGAGCTGTTCAAGCAGATCCAGCCCGGCCACGCGCACATTTTTTTCGGGATCTTTCAGCGCACGTGATATTGATTTGTCATTGTCTTCCCAGTCCAATGCTGCCAATGCACGTAATGACTGCTCCCTAACCTGTGGGTTATTATCCCTTTCCAACAGCGCAAATAACTTCTCAGATGATGACCGAATGTTAAGCTTTGCCAAAGCACCTACTGCAGCGAGACGAACTTCAGCTTCTTGATTTTCTAAAAGTTCTAAGAGCATTCCCGATAATGCCTGACGGATTTCTAGCGGATCACGTTCCACCTTACCTCTATTTCGGCCGTCGACACGGTCTAATACAGAGGGCTTAGTCCAAGTGCTCAGCGCATGCATTGCTTCTACACGCATAGGAATTGGTGCATCCTCACGCTGTACGTATTCGATTAGATTTTGCATGGCACGTGTCGTTCCTACCCGCAAGTTTGCATTGATAGCTCTTCGTAGGAGCGGTTCGGAGGAAAATCTGCTGTCTAGTAAGGCATTTCCAAGTTCCGGTAAAGCTCCGGGAATGGAAAAGTCATCATTTATCGCCCGTGCGGCTTCCGCAACTATGTACTCATCACTATCTTTAAGGTATATAGAAATCTGAGGTGCCTCTATTCTTCTAAGTGCTAGTACTGCCGCGGTTCTTACTGCTTTTGATGGATTATCCGCCAAATCGACTAAGGACTCAACTTGTCCAAGACGGGCCAGTGCTAAACTACCGGCATGCCTCAAATAAACATCTTTATCATCATTATCTGCGAGCATAGACACTATCGCCGAAAAGGCTGGCTGGTAGGCAATTCGTCCGAGCGCTTCGGCTGCAAAAAACCTTGTTCTGTCAGAGGAATCTTCAAGTAAGGGAACCAGCGTTTCACCCGCATCTACATATCTTACGTCCCCTATCCAACGGGCTGCCTGAGCCCGAATTTCTTCATCTTTATCATTCAAATAAGGCATGAGGGCTTCTGCATCCGATCGCTTCTTTCTTGCAAGTTGGCTTATACCCCAAACGGCATGCACACGTGCCAAACGGTTTTCCTTTTGCGCCAATGCCTGCTTAAAGACATCCATCCCCTTGTTTCCCATCTCCGCAAGGGCAAACTGAGCTTTCCTTCTGATTCGTTGATCTTCATGTCCCAGCAAATCAGCAAGCTGTTCCATATCAAAGGAGTTGAAGTCCTGCCCCATAAGCGTCGCGGTTTCTTCTTGGACTTGCCGGTTTTCGCCATCCTTGGCTTCAAGTTTCCAAATGCGGCCGCTGTCCTTTGTCCCCCAGCCGTTGATCCAATCGGCAAAATACAAGGCTCCGTCCGGAGCAAAATCCAATCCCGTTGCCAAGATGCCTCCCATTATTTTCTTTGTTTCCCCTAACTCGAATCCGGCTCCTTTGGGATTTAATTTGAATGCATGGATCCCAGACCTGGCTGGGTTTCCGACAAATTCAGCTACAAAAAACGTATTTTTCCACGACGGTCCTAAGGCGGTCCCAGGATTATATACCATTCCTGTGGGTCCATTCACATAGTTGCTAATGGGGGGAATAAAATAGGCAGCTTTGTCCTCCGAGCGCGGCGTATGCATGTTCTCGTCCATCCATACTTTATAGGTATTGTTGTCCGGATCGCGATATTTACCAAATTGCCAGTTTGTCCGCCATCCTGTATCGGAACCTTCGACCAGGTAAACGAGGCGTTCTCGCTCACCGCGATGATCCCCGTCATTGTCCACACTGATCAAGTTACCATATTCGTCGAAAACAAATTCATGGGTATTTCTAACGCCCATTGCAAAGATTTCAAAATCAGTACCATCTGGATTAGCACGTGCGATTACTCCCCGGTTGGGATATTTCCATTCCTCGCCATCCGGTCCGGTTCCGTTAAATCCAATATCTCCTATACCCCAATATACCCTCCCGTCAGGACCCATTTCCAAGCCTGACATTCCGTGGCCACTAAAGCCGATGTGGATACCAAATCCGTGGGCAATGGATGTTTTTTCTTCCATTAATCCATGCTTAGGATGCTCTTTAATGCGCCACATGTCCGGACCAACACCCACGAAAAGGTCATCGCCAAACTTCATTACAGCACCGGCGACGTCTGTGACTTCATCGTTAAAATCTTCAACTACTAACTGCGACTTGTCGGCAAGGCCATCACCATTAGTATCTTCTAACCGATAAATATGTTCCCTTTCTATCGTCATATCCCTCCAATCCCGGGATCCATCACCGTTTACGTCTGTCATCCACTCATTTTTATCGCTATTTTCGGGCGACAAAACCTTTCTAAGAAAGGCCCTTTTTTCGTCGATAGACTGTAAGCTGATCGATTCTATTTCCCAGTCCTGATGTCCGCGAATATCAAATTCGGAATTTTTCTGGCGGTTTGTGCGGCTATAATACAGCCTTCCATGCTCGTCGAAGTTGATAGAAATCGGATCAAATACCAAGGAATCGGAGGCCCATAGGCTCAGGGTAAGTCCCTCATCCAATTCAGGATTAACTAGGCTCTCGACTGATGCCGCCGCAGATTTTGCTTCGTCAGGCTGTAACTGTATGATGCGTAAGTCATCCGGGGTTTTGCTGCATCGCTGGAATAACAAAAAAAGTGTCGCTATCAGAAAAATTCCTGAAATTAGTGAAGGGATTCGTTTGATCGATTTAATTCTCATAAACTAGCTAAACATGAAAGTGCACAAGGCACCATGAACTGTTAAATTGGCGCGTAATATAGGGAAAAGTAAATAACCAAAAAACGAATTTTTTTTCAGGGGCGACCCGGAAATCGAAAGCCACGCGGCTGCATTGAATAGCTGATAACTTATTCCTGGGAACTTCTTAACCTTTTTACGCAGTTGGCAAGCGATCTATAGTTGTGATAGGCAGTTTTCCAAATATGCCCTTTTGCTCCCGTTTTATATTGTGGTTGCTTATCTATTCCGCCGGAATACCATTCTCCATGCTCATGGTCGATAAGGTTTTGATCAATGTACGCCCATTGTTGCTCAAACTTGGAAAAATAGTCGTGTGGATCTTCAGGATATAAATCGGCAAAAATCAACAAGGTGTTTAGCCCTTCCGCCTGGGCCCACCAGTTTTTAGTATCTTTAACAACCCTTGGCTCCGATTCCCCTTTAAAATAGTAACCGCCATCATAAAAGCCACCCGTGTTTGGATCCCAACCATACGTTAACGCATGATCGACCATTTTCTTTCCTATAATCCACGTCAATGTATCATTCGGAAGCCCAAGGACTGTGGAAGCTTCCATCATCAGATAGGCTGTTTCTACGTCATGCCCGTATGAAACATGGTCGATACCGTGGTGCTTTTCGATGACGGCTTCTGAAGAGTCCCTGAAACTCACAGGCGTCCAGTCCGGGTACAAAAATAACTGCAAGTATCCCTGTGGCTGTACAATAGTATCGCGTATCAGGTAAAGAAGCTCTTCCAACCGGGTTTTCAAAAGCGGATCCTTCCATACATGATACAGTTCGCTAAACGCCTCAAGGAGATGAATAGAACTATTTTGATCCTTATAGCCAATTGTAGCGGTTGAAGGGGTATCACTTGTTCGTTTTAAGGGTGTACCATCCGCGGAGAGGTTCTGAAAGTAACCGCCATATTCGGGATCATAACTGTGTGATTCCAGCCACAAAAATGCCTTTTTAGCTAACTCCAGCGCTTCCTCATTTCCGCTCATTTCGTAATATGCTGCTAAGCCATAGATGCCAAAGGCGTTGCCATACGCCGTCTTTGCGTCCGCGCTGGTAGAAACCACTTCTCCCCCACGCTCCAGCAAGGTATAGAATCCACCATAGGTTGAATCCCAAAAATGATCACGGATAAAAGCGAATCCTATATCCGCCCCATCCTTGTAATGGGCTATGTCAGGGAAATCCAAAGCGGCTTTAGAAGTCGTCCAAAGATGTCGTGCTTGAGACACGATCATTTTGTTTTGATTTTCTGACGGGGTAAAATCGTATTCAAAAGCACTGATATAGCCCCCGTATTCTTTGTCATAGGCCGCAGGATACCATTTGTTTAGCATTTTATTTTCAATGGAATATGCTAGCATATCTGCATATTCCGTACGAACATTGACCTCCTTCGGTACGGATACACAAGAACCAATAACTGCTAAAATGGAAATCAAAATTAACTGTCGGGAAGTTATTCCAGATGGCATATATTTTCGGGTTTATGGATTTTACTGGCTAATATAAATCTAGGGAACGAAGATTCCTAGCGCCTTTTCTTTGCTTTCCACCACCTATACCAGATGATTCCAAAAATGGGTAAAAGTAAAACCGGCCAATAATCCGCAAAAGGGAAAGTGGTATCGGAATAGGGTTGCCCTTGTGCTGACAATTCGCCAGCGGTGATGATGAAAAGCAAGAATATGTATAGTAAGTTTTTCATAAATAACTACATTTTAGCTAGGTATCAAGGTACAGGAATCCAAGTGGCAAACTAATCATAAACTGTCTAAAATATAAAAAATAGTTGATTTGTCTGCTAAATTTTGAAAGATTTAAAAGGATCCCCACCAATATCCATAAAAAAGTGCTTTTTTTGCACTGCCAAAACAAAATGTCGATCGGATTTGTATGGTATTGGCCAAGCAATTGGCTAGAAGCTTAAAGCGAAAGAAACGGTACAACATTTTAAACTTAGTCAATAACCTAACTATTATGATTTTAGGAGTACTTAAAGAACCCACTACGGAAAAAAGAGTTTCTCTGCATCCTGAGGCTGTGAAAGCACTCATAAGTGCGGGAAACCAGGTTCTCATTGAAACCGGTGCGGGTCTGAAAGCCTTTTTGGCTGACGACTTGTACAGCGCGGTCGGTGCGAAAATCGTCTCCCGTATTGAAGTGATTAATCAGGCAGAAATGATTTTTCAGATAAATCCACTTCCTACGAATGAAAGAGCTGCAGCAGGCGCCGGCAAAGTCATCATAGGTGTATATCAGCCGTTGGTAGAACGTGAGCTTATGGCAGAGATAGCATCACAGGGGCTTACTTTATTGAGCATGGATGCGATTCCACGGATAACACGGGCGCAAAGTATGGATGTACTTTCTAGCATGAGTACTGTTTCAGGATATAAAGCGGTCTTATTAGCGGCTGCAAGCCTTCCGCGGTTCTTTCCGATGTTGATGACGGCCGCAGGGACAATCGCCCCTGCCAAGGTATTGGTTATCGGTGCCGGGGTAGCAGGTCTGCAAGCAATTGCTACCGCAAAGCGCTTAGGTGGGGTAGTGGAGGCATTTGACACACGTGCTTCGGTAAAAGAACAAGTAGAGAGTCTAGGAGGTAAATTTGTAGAAGTTCCAGGAGCAGTGGAGGACAAAGCAGCTGGCGGATATGCTGTAGAACAATCGGAGGAATACAAGAAAAAGCAGTCCGAAATGCTGGAAAAATCCATCATCAAGTCGGATGTAGTTATTACTACTGCTCTGATACCGGGTAGAAAGGCACCGATTCTGATCACCAATGAGATGTTAGTGAAGATGAAGCCGGGGGCGGTAGTAGTGGATCTCGCATCTGTAAATGGCGGAAATTGCGAAGGAACGGTGGACAACGAAACCGTCACTATAGAAGGCGTAACCATTATCGGAAGTTCCGCATTGCCCGCGACAATGCCGGAGGACGCAACTAAAATGTACAGTAAAAACGTGCATAACCTATTGAAACTTTTACTTAACGGCGACAAACTAAACCTTAATTTCGAGGATGCGATCATACAGGGTACCTGCATCACGCACGGAGGGGAAATCGTTTACGCACCTTTAAAATAATCATTATGGAACAGATCATTCAGTATATTTCAGTTAACCAACAAGAGTTTTACGTTTTCATTCTTGCTGTTTTCGTTGGGATAGAAGTCATATCCAAAGTACCTACAGTACTTCATACCCCCTTGATGTCGGGCTCAAACGCGCTGTCAGGAGTTGTTATTGTAGGTTCTATACTCGTTCTTGGCAAAACATCACCTGAAAATTACCTTGCTTTAGGACTTGGCTTTTTGGCAGTGCTTCTTGCGACACTTAACGTGGTCGGAGGATTTGCTGTGACCAACAGAATGTTGGAAATGTTTAAGAAAAAACCCGCTAAAAAATAAACTCCATGATTTCTCAAATTATAGATATTTGCTATTTAATCGCTGTAGTCCTGTTTATTGTGGGTATTAAGCTCATGAGTCACCCAGACTCAGCTAGAAAGGGGAATTCCATCGCTCTCATTGGTATGCTTGTGGCCATTGCGGCGACCTTTTTGACTCCAGGTCTGAACAATATTCTGCTAATTCTAGTGGCAATGGCAATAGGGACCGGCGGTGGTCTTTATTATGCTAAATCTGTGAAGATGACTGCCATGCCCCAGTTGGTTTCTTTTTTCAACGGAATGGGTGGAGCAGCAGCAGCCCTAATCGGGCTAGTAGAGTATGGGGATCTCCCCGTAAATGAAATTGGAAAAGGGGCCGTGCTTATGGCTAGTTTGATTATCGGGTCTATTTCATTCTCTGGCTCATTGATCGCAATGGGGAAATTAGAAGGAGTCATAAAAGATATCCGAATCAATAAGATTCTCGCTTTCGTTCTTTTGGCCATAGCTTTGGTAATGGCGTTCTATGTGCTTACCTCTGGTGAACCACAGCCCATTTTAGTATATGGAATCGTACTTGTTTCGCTTGTTTATGGTTTAGCATTCGTCTATCCTATCGGCGGTGCTGACATGCCGGTTGTCATTTCTCTATTAAATGCCTTGACTGGTGTCACGGCAGCTACGACCGGTCTGCTATACAACAACAAGGTGATGTTGATGGGCGGTATCTTGGTGGGTTCGGCAGGGTTGCTTTTGACCTTGCTCATGGCAAAAGCCATGAACCGTTCTGTGGCCAACATCCTATTTACCTCTTTTGGTGGGGCTTCCGCGGGGGCTTCGGGTGCGGACACCGGCGATCAGGTTGCCAAAGAAATCAACCTCTATGATTCCTCAATCCTCCTTTCGTATGCAAAGCGCGTGGTTGTAGTCCCTGGATATGGATTGGCGGTAGCCCAGGCACAACATGCCGTACATGATTTGGAAAAAGCATTGGAAGAAAAAGGTGTTGAGGTACTGTATGGTATACATCCAGTAGCAGGACGGATGCCGGGTCATATGAACGTGCTCTTGGCGGAGTCTGACGTATCCTATGAAAAGCTCATCGAAATGGATGATATCAATGAAAAGTTCCCGAGCACAGACGTCGTAATGGTAATTGGCGCGAATGATGTTGTTAATCCCGCAGCTAATGACGATCCCTCAAGCCCAATCTATGGTATGCCGATCTTAGAGGTAAATCGAGCAACAAATGTCATTGTTATTAAAAGAGGGATGGCCTCAGGGTATGCTGGCATTGAAAATGCCCTATTCTTTGATGCGAAAACCCGAATGCTGTTTGGCGATGCCAAAAAGGTATTAACGGGGTTGGTAACGGAAGTTAAAAATATGTAATGGTACATTCCATTACCCATTAAACACCGATAAGCCAGATGACTTGAGAATCATCTGGCTTTTTTTTGTCTCATCAATTTGGTTTGCACTCGGGGTATTCTAGAACCAATCTAGCAAATTATTCCCCTACCAACCCCATTCTAATTCAGCCTCTTTCATAAAAAAACCATAGCCATAGCTAACTGAAAGGGTATCCCCCTGTCGGATTTGTATTTTCTTCCCATCGTATCGTAGTTCGTCGCCAGAAAAGGCAATTCTTGCTGAAAGGTATTCGGAATAAAGGTCACTTTCAACCAATTGTATGGGAATACATTTTCCGTTTTCGTGGCAAAGCTGTACGGCTACTGTGTCAATTTTTTCTTGGTGAAAATTTAGCGGTGCCTTTAATTGAATGAGTAACTGATTCCCATCAGTGCGCTGCAGCGAAATGTCCGAGTAATAATTGGCCATGTATGCCATACTGGTGTTATAAGCCGTATTGAACTGCACCCAACCCTCGGTCCAGCCTAAGTTGCCTGCCTCAGGATGATTGGGGTAATGAAAGGACTTTGGGGATCCGTCAAATACAAATGGAAGCTCGTCCAGAAGTCCTATACCCCCTTTGTGGCGGCTATACCATCCGAGGTCAACGCCTTCCACTTCCTCAGGTCCTTTGTAAGAAAACTGTCTTCCTGTGGGGTTTCTGCCAAAGGCATTTTCGAAATGCGACCAAGCAAGAATTTCAAGCTGCGTGTTTAATGCAGGATCCTTCACAATCGTCATTGCCGCAAACACTGACGCGGGGAATCCAAGGATATTTCCCGTTTCGTTCCATCCGGGAGGCGTCCACTCTTCTTCATCGTATTTGCGGAAATCCCAGTAGTTATTAGCTCTGGATAGCGCAATTTTTGCCCATTCAACCACCTTTTCTTCCAAACCTGCTGGTGCCCTATCCGGAAATTGGGTGTAGAAATAAGCAAATGCCCGCATGGTGACATGCTCTGACATGCGTTGCCCCTTGGTCGTCATGGGATCTTCCCAATCTAAGTTTTTAATCATCCATTCCATTTGCTTGAATGCCGCTTCAAAGTATTTATTCGCATCAGGGGCCTGTTCGCGGCGCGCTACTTCGAACATCATCAGGTTGGGAATAACTGAAAAGCCGGGAGGCATCTCCCCTTTCGTGCTACCCAGCTGCGTTTTGAGCGCAAGTAAGTTATGCTCCGGGCTAAGGTCATATTGGGATAGCGAATGGGGGGAAACATCTGCCTTAGACCATACAGAAGTCGCATAGGCATATACCGCATCGAAGTTTTGTCTAGGAAGCCATTTTTTTAAATATGGCCAAGCATAAAGAAAATGGGCCAGTTCGGCTTTTTGCATTTCATGGTCCAGCTTTTTGGAAACCTTCACATCCGCATCCCAATGTATTAGTTGGACAACATCGGGAGTCTCCGAAGCGTATGGCTCCAATTTCCCCCAGAAACCGCGGTAGTTTTCTGGAAACGATGCATTGGAGACGTAGGAAGTGGTCACGTCCATCCGTTCGTAGGCTTCCGGATTGGAGAGGTACATTGCGACTAGACTTTGCATGGACCAATTGAAAAAATCTCCATCCCGCCATTCAAAGGATATGGGCCGGATATCTGCCACATTGCCAACATAGTGTCTCGCACCAATCATGAAGTCAAGCATCGATCGATAGCTAACCCTTTCCAGCCAATATGGTCCTATACGAAAGGGAAAGGATTTCTCTGTGCCAGCTTTCACCTCATATTCATAAGCGGAAGTAGGATTAAAATCAGAAAAATCTCCCTTGCCTCCAAGTATTGTTCCCCTATAAAGCACCTCATGGCTATCCTTTTCCGTGATCACAAACGGGGTATGATCCGCTATTTCGGGAGCAGAAAAGCGCTTTGGCCGGTTGAGGTTGTAGCCACTTTGATTAACTAATATGGCCTTTGCTGCCAAATCCACTGTATCTACATACACCTGACCAAAGAGACCAAAATCAACCACCTGCATCGGCTGTTGGTCTGCGGCTGAAACTCTTATTCGGTCGGTAAGCAATTCCTTCTTCAGGGGTATATCAAGTATCTTATTGGAGTTATTTTCGATCGTTTCCACATTTCGCCACTCGCCGTTCAGCAAGTATTGAATGTGGATTTTGCTGTTCGGTTTTCTTTCGGGGCCAAAGTGGATGGAAACCCGCGTAAGTTCAGTCGCTCCCGGCAGACGAACCGTCAGCCAGGCATTTCGATCTTCCGAATTGCTGGACCAAAAGGTATTACTGTCTCCGTCAATGGTAGCATCTGGAGAGGAAAGATTTTGGCTTGAGCTAGCGGAAGCGGTTCCAGTAAGCGAAAGGTTATTCTTTTGCTGAGCGGAAGCAAATTGAACCATAAGACCTGTTGTGACCAAAACTATTAAAGCGGTTTTATACCAAATGATATTTCGCATTGTCATCCTAATTAAATTTTCGATAAAATTGCTTTTAATTTAAACAGCTATTCGGATCTTGGGTTTATTTTTCAAACTCAATTTCAAGAACTACAAGCCCAACGTCGGGGACTGAAATTTCCCATGCGTCACTTGATTCCTTCATTTCTATATTAGCACCTTTATCATCCAAAACTTTTACGCTTTTCAATGTCTTAGTTTCGAAAGCATCAAAACCAATTTTCACCTTCCCACATTCCATTACATTTTCCTGATTGAGCAGCGTCAGCCAAATTTTCTCGCCTGATTCACTGGAAGAAACAACGTATTCAATGGAAGGATTGGAGACAGAAACGGCGTCTGGAAATATTTTTAGCAGGGCTTTTTGGCCAAATATACTTCCTGCTGCAAACCCATAGCTCTGATGCGGACCAACTTTTGGGGTAATGAAACCCCTCGGAAAAACGATTTTTCCGTTTGACCGCAGCTCCGCTTCCGCCATTAGGTAATCTGTAATCCATCCTACCTGCCACCAAGCATGATGGGGAAAAGGTCCGGCCCCTTTATCCATGGCGGTCCAATAATAGGAGGCTACACTGGTTTTTTCATCTACAAAAGCATGCCTCCCGATGGCCACGGATCTGGCCATGTCGGCAAATAGCGGTTCACCTGTGATCTCAAACATACGGATAAACATTCCGGCATGACTTGCTAAGAGGATCGGCCCATGAAAGTTGGCAGAACCTAACGTTCCCCCATGTTCAAAACTCAATCCGGCCTGCGCAATCTCCCAATCCTGAACTTGTTTACCGTTTACGTTCTTGGTTTGTTGGCTTGGGATGGGGTGGGTATAGATGTAGGAAGTATAAATCTTGGCCGCTTTGACTGCGGCCTCTTGGTACCTGCTTTTTCCTGTGATATCGAATAAATCTAGGTATGCCTGCGCCGTCTGTCCTGTAGCAAAGTCCGGGGCATACCTCATATCGCCACAAACTCCCAAAAAGCTACCGTTGTTGACCCCATTTTCCAAGTACCAATCTGCGCCCTTGATGGCAGCGTCTAAGTATTTTTGGTCTTTCAATATCCGATGCGCAACCAACAACCCATAGAAAGTCGGTCTGAAATCTTGTAGCTCTTTGAAAATTTCTTCTTCCTCCCTACTGTAGGCAACTGCCCAACTTCCATCCTCCTTTTGCCAATCCATCAACAAATCGGCACCTAGTTTTAACCGCTCCTTAAGCCCATCATTTTCCGGTTCGAAGAGCAGGATATTCCCAATATCCAACATGATGTAATAGGTGAGGGCTATGGGTTCTACCATTTTTCCCCATTCTTCTACGAAGATTTTAGATTTCGACAAATAATACTGGCCAATTGCAGCCCCTTCAAAAAAACCGGTCGATGTCTGTTGCTGCGCCATTTTGAAATTTAGCGCGTAAGGCAACACTTCTTTATTCAGATACGAACTGCCCGTCGCGTTCGCCAACATCCACATTGCGCCATAGTCCGCATTTTTCATTGCGTCTTTATCTGAACCGACGACGCCGCCATTATAGGCCTGCGCGCCAATCAAATTGCCTTCATATTCTTCCAACCGCCAAAGAGAGGTGACAGAGTCAGTTAGGTAACCCAGCATGTGATTCAATCTCGAACTCAGCGACTGTTTGTTTTTCCTAAGTGATAGGCCTTTCTTAAAATCGAAAACGTCATAGATCGCATGGTTTAATGTTTCAAACCAATCTTTATCAGATAAACTATACCTGAATCTGAAGGTGACGCTATCTCCAGATTGAAGGGCGGATCCCTTTTCTCCCAACACGGGAAAATATAGCGTTGGCGTTAGTTCGGATTTTCTATTCATGTGGGATAAACCGAGATTCCAATCGTAATGGGTATTTTTATCCGACGCCCAGGGGTCTCTCCCAAGGTCGGGATTAGCGATAACTGCGAAAGAAAATCCGGCCTTGGAACTAACTATTGGGCTAAGGGTGCTCGCGGTTGTTTCACTAAACACGATAGGCTTCACGGGTACACCATTACCATAGCCGTAGCTAAGAACTAGATTTTCCTCTAATTTATTCCCATGAAAGTAACCGGGAACGGTTGCCCATTCAAGTTGATCGGCAGGAACACTTGCCAAAGTAGGACTGGCGAAGGAGTAGAATCCATCCTTTAGGATCTCAACGGTTTGTTCTATCTGGATATCCTGTTCATACATTTGATCGAGACTCCATGTGGTTTTCACCACTCCCCAAGCTGTCGCTTTTGTAAATAAAATTTTGTTTGGAGCAAGTTGCTTCGCATTTTCCGGGAAAAAATAAAAAGCCTCACCCGCCGTATTTAACGCGACGGTACCTGTTCTATCCTTCCACAGGTTAGTTTGATACTTGTAAGCCTCCCCGGGAAAATCTTCACCGGTGATTGTCCGGAAGGTGTCTTCATTTTGAACGGGTGGCTTGCTAGCAGCCCTCAAGGCGGTATATTCACCGGACGGATGGGGTATAGTTTTCCACGACGATCCGGATTTTACCGCAATTTCGTTTATTTCCCATCCCCTTGGGCTATTTTTCCACTTAATATGAATTTGGGAGTTTTTAAGCTCAATGGCTGTATTGTTTTGGCCATAGGCCAATAAACTTACCAAACAGAATACCAGGCTGAATGTATAGGCTTTCATTTTTTTAAAGTAAGGTTTTGCCGTGGCAGGTTATTCCAAAAAGAGAAACAGGAACATTATCCAATTTTTTCCCAAATTCAATCGTGAGACTGCTTGTGCTTATCGGTTCATCGAAATGAATTCTCCCAATACTTTGGTGGTTATGGTCCTCCCTATGAAGGAGCTTGCCTGCATCATCTTTGATTTGGTACGATTTGACACAAAAGGGGATTTCGCTTTCCGGGTGACCCATCAGAGAAGACTCCATGGGATGATCAGCATCGGCATCAAAAAACAACTTTATGTCGATGATGGACTGAGGCTGACTCCATGTAATCTCCAATATAGGTTTGTTGTCTTTAGGATCAGCCACCCAACAGTTGGATAACTCGGTTGGTCTGAAAATTCCATTGGTAAGGTGTTGAATGGGAAAGATATCCAGCGCATTATCCAGTAAAAACGCCATGTTGTGACCAGCAGGCCTGCGCTCCGGAAGCCAAAAATCAAAGGTCTCAATGCCAATGCCTGCAGGTGGTTCCTGCCTGCTGCTTACTGCGACGGCCTTGTTGTATTTCTGAAAAACCGAGAGCAGGCCACTTACCCTGCTTTCGGTACACTTTACTTCTACTGAGGAATTGGCTTGAAAAGCCAGGAAGAGATAGCCAGGTTCGGCAAGTGTATAGTCAAAAACGGGCTTAATACGCTGCTCACCGACACCCACAGGAATCCACAGTTCGCTTAATACCCTGTCCGGAGTAAAATTTCCGGGCTTGGAAGATGCGAGCAGCTGCAGGTGAACAGTGGTGGGTTCCGCGGATCGAACGGGGATTGTTATCGGGGAAAGCTTTCCCGCTGGGAAGGGGATTAGCTGAGCCATGGAAAACTCGAGGTGCTTCCAAGGACCATCAGCAGGTAATTCCCGGAGCTGAAAGGTGGATGAGGCGCTAATGACCGCGTGCTGCACCATATCTTCAGGATCATCTAGCCGCAGTTTTGGGATGTAGTGTCCTGTTTTTAGCAGTTCTCTCTGAAGTAATTTGATCCAATTGCCGTCAGAAATATCCCTTGGAGCAAGTCCTTGGGTCAGGCAGATTTTTGCCGCCATCGCCACCGCTTGCGCGTTGTGTGCACAAGTGGCCATAACCCGTGACGATCCAAAAGCGACATGACTGGCGCTAATGATTCTCCCTGCCAAGAAGAGATTTTTGATGTTGCGGCTGTACATGGTACGATAAGGAATCTGATATACCCCTTTCGAATGCCACTGGGTACATCCGGGTTTATCCCCATAGACGCCATCTGCCGGATGCAGGTCAAGCGCCCACCCGCCAAAGGAAACTGCATCCGCATGTTCACGTTGTTCTACCACGTCTTTTTGGTGCAGCATATAGTCGCCCTCAAATCGGCGGCTTTCCCGCTTTCCGGGAATCGTTCCCACCCATTCGAGGGTGTGGTTAGCCATATCAGGGAATTCCCCTGAATTTTTGAGGTGATCCCAAATCCCGTAGATCACTTTCCATAGTTCCCATTTAATGGTTTCACTTTCATGAATGGTGTCCATACGCCCTCCGTACTCGACCCACCATAACCGACATCCATGGTCTTTGAGGTTAAAGCTTTTGAATCGGGGTAGCGTGGTAAGCGACTTGTGTGCGTAAGAAGGAGACACAAAACGAACCGGCTTATCCGTCGCTTTGCTGTAAAAGTACAACGAATGGCCTAGCAGTTCCCCATAGCCATGGTCTGGGGCAAAAGCTTCGTCGAATTCGTCGGATGTTTCGGCCCCCATTCTAAATGCAGCACCGGCCAAAAATCCCAAAATACCATCTCCGGAAGCGTCGACGAAAAGCGGTGCATGCAATATATAACTTGTAGAATTTTGGCTACAAAAAGCATGTACTTGCTCAATCTGATCATCACCGATTTTAGTGAGGTCGTGTACCGCTGTATTTAGGAGGAGTTTGATGTTTGGCTCCAAAGAAACCTTTTCCAACAAGATGGTATCCAGGATCAGCGGGTTTCCTTCCGGATTTCTGTAGATATTTTCAACCAATATCTCATCAATGACGCCCCCTTCCCTCGACCAGCGGTTGTTGTTTCCCATATGGGATGTGGCACCCAAAATCCATAACCGTATCTCCGAAGACGCGTTTCCGCCCAACACAGGCCGGTCCTGCACCAAAGTTACCCGTACTCCCGCCCTTGCAGCCGTGATGGCACAGCAGGTTCCCGCCATCCCTCCGCCAACGACAACAAGATCCGATTCAATCCGCTTTTCATTCAATTCCCTTTTTTTGGAAACACCGTCTTGCTTTATCATATTCATTCAGTTTACCTGATTCCTTTTTCTATTTTATTTTTTTTTATTTCCAAATCGGAAGAGCAAAACGCCCAGCAGGCAGATCAATATCCCCATTGCAAAGGTGTATACCGACGCCTTGTCCGCATAGGCTCCAAGCGCGATAAAAATGGATCCTATCGCTAAAAAGGCCATACTCAATACTCTAATGCCATATCTATTTTGTTGCAGACTCTCCTTCGTTTCGTCCTCATTTTCTACCCTATGGGAGGTTTTACCCTGCATAAAAACAACATATTGCGAACTTATGCTTCCCTTTTGCCGTGCCCATAACTCATACACCGCAAGCAACAATACCGGTAGGCCTACCCCCAAAAACATTTCCTCACTTCTATCCAGCTTTAGATTCCAAAAGACGGGAGTTAGAAACTTAAAAAACAGATTGACCCCGAGACTAATCCCAGTAACCCAAAGGATGGAAGATCCGGTTTGCCTTTTGGAGAAAAGCCCCCAAATCGCCGGCCCGTACAATGCCCCTCCTGTAACCGCCCCAATGCTCAGGACCACCTCAACTATCCCTCCGGCCATGGGTACCATAAATGCCACGCCGATGGTTCCCAGACCAAACAACAAAGTGGCCATCCTGGCTACCTGCATCAGTTGCTTGTTGGATGCCTCGGGAAAAAGGGGCTTGTAAACGTCATTGGTAAGCACGGCAGCGGCTAAATTCAAGGAGGTATTTACAGAACTTGCCGTGGCAAATATCATCCCGCCAAGCATCAGGCCAAGCATGCCAATCGGCAAAACTGCCATACACATCATCAAATAAGCACCTTCAGACTCCAGCCCGACCAAACTTGGATCGATTACCCGATAGATCATTGGCGGTAGCATCCAAATCAGCGGACTGATAAGGTATAGGGCACCAAAAAGATACCCTACCTTTTTGGCATCCCGTACTGAAGCCACCGACGTATATCGCTGAACATAAGCCCAGTTACCACCGATAAAGATGGTGTTGTATCCGATAAAGGCAAAGATGAAAAGCGGGGTGTATTCCCCATTAAATACTTTGAAAAACGTATCCGGCGCTCCGTCAAGAAAGGTAGGGAAACCACCCACTTGGTCTACCGACAAGGGCAATACAATCAAAACTGCCGCCGTAAGGATTACAAACTGAAGGACATCTGTCACCACGACCGCCCAAAGCCCCCCCACAGCGGTATACAGCATGATGATTCCTCCCAAAATAAGAATGGCAAAGTAGATGTCAAACCCGGTGACGACATTGACAATTTTGGCAACGGGATACAGAAAGGCGCCCGTGTATCCGAGCGAAAGAAACAAGAATATATACGTGTAATACTGTTGTACCCGCTTCCCAAACCGGTTGGTGAGGTATTGTGCGACAGTAAGTACCTGCGCCTCTTTCCACTTGGGCGCCAAGTATTTTCCAATTATAAAGCCGCTTGCACACATGGTCATTTGAATGGTGACCGATACCCACCCCCATTCATAGGCGATGGAGCCCCACACCACAAATGTACCGGCCGAAAAAAAGCTCATAAAGAGGGATAGCCCGTTGATCGGCCAGGGCACTGCTCCTCCGGCCGCAAAGAACGATTTCATATCTCCACCCTTCTTCCCGAAAGATAATCCCGCAACCAATATGATCAGGGTAAAAAAAATGATCGTGATATAATCTAGTTGCGCCATAATTACTTTGCTAAAAAGAAACAAGCCATCCCAGCCGGCAAAAAGTCGGCTGCGCGAGATAGTGTCCAAATAGACCCGTTAAAACTGATATGTGTTAAATATTTCAAAGCCTTTGTTTCCCCAAACTAATCAATAAGTATCGGCCCGGAATGGTTAATTCGCACCGCGTTCGTAGCTTCTCCAGGCATTTCTCCTCTTTCCCACTCCAAAAGCTCTCCAAAAAGGGAAGCTTTATTGGGAGTAGGCGCATCGGGGATATGATCGCCTGTTTCATTGGTCCACCGGGTAAGCAAGGTCCGCATCTGTGCCAAAACAGGTAGGTTTTCGGGTTCATGTACCACGTTAACCAAATTATCGGGATCATTTTTCAGGTGAAACAACTGCTCTGCAGGTTGCGGCAAGCGCATGATTAAAGCCTGATCTGCCGTTAGGCTTCCCTCGTCCAGCTTAGACCACAATTCCTGCGCTGCGGGATGTTGATGGGGGTCTGATTCTCCGGAAAGGTTTCTCGTGAAGGGGAAATTGTTACGGATATAGAGCCAGTCGCCAATCCGTACCATTCTTTCGTGCGCACTATACCGGTGCCAATTTCGCTCAGCAAATGCTACCTCACGAACAACCGCACCATGTTTATCAAATACGGGAACAAATGAAATACCCTGAAAGCTTTCAGGAAGCGGTAGGTCCGCCAATTCCAAGACCGTCGGCGCCAAATCAATTGAACTCACCAACGATTTTGTCCTGCCGGCCGTCACTTTCGGCCCGCAAATGATCAATGGCGTTCGGCTTCCATTTTGATACAGGTATGTCTTACTCCGAGGAAATGGCCTTCCATTGTCAGTTAGGTAGATAAAATACGTATTGTCCAGAATCCCCTGTCTTTCCAATTCCTCAAATACCAGACCCGCATAATAATCACTACGGGTGATCTCGTGGTAGTAGCCGATAAGGTCTTCCCTTGTTCGGGGACCATCGTACATGTAGGGCGGAACAGCCACGTCTTTTGGGTCAAAAGTCCTGCCTTTGTCATTGATCTGCCATTCGCGATGCGCGTCATGAGACGCAAACCAAAAGAAAAAAGGTTTGTCTTTTGGGCGCTCTCTCAGGTGCCGGATCCAGTTTTCACTTCCAGCAGGATAGCTGTCTGAAGACGCTAGAAATCCCAGTTGCTCAGGAACGGCCATATGGTTCTTTCCAGAAAGCAACGTATGGTAGCCCGCCATTTTTAATAACTGAACAAAAGTAACCTGATCCTCAGGTAGTGGTACATGAATCTCCGGGGCACCCGTATTGTGGGGATACCGGCCGGTAATTATGGAGTTTCTACTTGGGGAACAGGAACTTGTGGTCAGATAAGCATTGTCGAAGACCAAACTCCGTTGTGCAATCCGGTCCAGATTCGGTGTAGGGATAGCGGTATTTCCATATATTCCCAGATCTTCCGCAGAGATATCATCAGTAATGATAAAGACAAAATTGGGCGCTTTAATCGCAAAGGCCGATTCGCCCGAGGTAAGCATCAGAACGATGCCTACAAGGGAGCATCTGAACAAACAATTTATTTTGGCATGTATGTTTCTCATTTTCAATATAGCTGATGATCAATAGCACTACATCATTCAAGCAGAATGAATAGTTAACAGTCTGCTTAAAGATGTCAAACCACCCTTTATCCGTCTTTGACTTTCTAAGCCGATCAGGTTTTATACTTAGTTTCTGGGGATTATGGGAAACTCGAAGATATTGGTCGGTGACGAAATTATGCCCATAAACTCATCCAAGTGGTCGGTATACACTTCGCGCGGATTACACCCTTTCAATTTGGAAACAAAAGCAGCATAACCTACAGCTTCGCCCATCATACCACAGGTCCGCATCACACGGGTACTGCCAAAGGCAACATGGGTGGTGCTGATGTTTCTTCCTGCCATAAATAGATTTTCAATATTTCGGGAATAAAGGCTTCGGTATGGAATGGTATATGGTTTTACCTTAATATGCTTTGTTGCCGCAAAGAATTCTTCTCCTTTGAAGTAGTTTGAGTTTCTTTCATCCGGAAAATGAAGATCTATTGTCCAGGTCGCAGTTACGCAGCCATCGGGGTAATTGATCCCGTCCTGAATATCCATTTGCGTCAGTACGTGGTCACCCATAAGTCTTCTTGATTCCCTTTTTCCGCCAATATAAGCCACCCAAGCAAGCTCATGGTTGCTATACTTTTCCGGCTTATTTTCCTTTAGGTAGGACCAATTTCCGAAAATCGCGCGTAAGTTGTGGTCGCGGATCTGTTCGGCTTCATAGATGGTATTGAAATTGCCAAATCCAGTCTCCCACTGCCAGTCTGCCTTATGGTCATCGATATGGTATTCATCGGAAAACTGAATTGCCCAAGGAGTAGCAGGAAAATCCGAGGGTTGATCTTTTGGTAGGGATGCCCATAGGTTTGAAGTTCCAAGGGTAAAATCATCCGCAACCTCAGCTGCTAAGGATTCTCCTGTCTCCGAACGGCTTTCTCTCCCCATTCTATACTCCGCACCGGCCAAATAGCCCAGGGTCCCATCACCTGTGCAGTCGGAGAAATAGGTTCCACGGAAACTATATTCCTGATTGGTCTTTATATTCCTGCCCACGACCGACATGATTCTGTTACCTTTCATGTCAGCCATATATACATGGGTGTTGAGGTAAAGGGTGATGTTTGGTTCTGCTTTTACAACTTCCATCTTACGCTTATCTCCGTAGCGGTCTCCGTCCGGATTTCCGTTCCCCGGGTCTCCGTTATCAAGCTCCCGAACAATTCGGCCAAGCCGAGGATAATGATTCTGGTCTATGTTTCCCATCAAATGCACTCGGATTTCAGAACTATTGTTTCCGCCAAGCACCGGTCTGTTTTGAATTAGCGCCACTTTCAACCCCATTCTTGCTGCCGAAATCGCCGCTGCGGTTCCAGCAATCCCACCTCCAACTACAACCAAATCAAATTCTCCCGCATCTATAGGTCCATCAGTCAGGTTCAGCATTTTTTTCCGAAAGGCCAAAAGTTCCTTATGATCGTTTACAGGTACATCCTGCTTATCGGTGGAGAAGTAGATGGCATCCACTCTCCCGTTAAATCCCGTAAGGTCTTTGAGTGATATGGTAACGGTCTCTTCGGATATCTCCCTGCTGCCACCATAATACCACTGCCACTCATCCGATCCATCGGCACCAAAGACTCGATCCAAGGGCTTTTCATCGATCAGCACATTGAATTCACCGGGACCTTTCGGAAACGGTGCCCAGTCCTTGGTGCGTACCCATACATGATACACACCTTTTTTTGGGAAGTCAACCTTGGTCGATGCATCTACGACTGGTCTCCCCATGCCATGTGCCATGAGGTAGGAGGAATAGAGTACATCAAAAGATTGTTGGTCTACCACCCAGCCTCCTACCTGATCGAAGGATTCTGCTTCTACAAATACGCGCTGTTGGGCTTTTGCCCAAAAGGTGCAAAGGAATATTCCTGCTACTAAAATGGCTTTTCTCATCGTTTTGTTATTTTTGGTTTATGCGTTTCAGTTTGTCCCTTCTTTCAATTGACTAATTGCAGCAGTCACGTTCTTTTCCGGTTTCCGTTGGGAGGATAGGATGCCATGCGCAATTCCCCTCCACTTACTGTCAGTCAAGTAGGGGATCAATGCCTGCTGTGCTTCCTTGGTCAGCGTTGATTCCTGAGCCAACACCAAAAAAATCCGCTTCTTTTGCTCTTGGTTTGCGTGTTCCAGCTGTGCGGCAAGCGGAAAATGGAGGGAAGGATCAAGATCGATGCGCTGGAGCTTGTCTAGAATCTTTAGTTGCAGCCGGTATGGAGCAGAAAGATAGCTCTCCCAAAGCCAGTGTTGGGTGGATGCTTTTTTCCAGACCTTATCAGGCATAGTTTCCAACACATGTTCGGCAACAAAGAGATTGTCTCCTCTGATGATTTGTAACAGAGGTGTTTCAAATTTTGCTTCATCCCACCGGTTGGCAGTCAATACCTTGTCTATTGCCCAATATTGGTAATGATAATTAGTGCTTTCAAGAAACGAAATCAATAACAAGTCGTCAACATTTTCTTCCGTTAGCGCCGCTATGTAGGAAGCAATATCCCCGTGGGCCAGGTGCCATAAGGTATAGCAGGAATAGACCGCGCCGGAGATCACTTCATTCTGAATGGTTTTGGAGGTAGCTCCTGTTACGGCATCTACGCCGTAAGGAAGGTCACTTTCTGTACTGACCACCAAATCCTCAGCCTTGTAGTCTTTAAGTAAAGATGAGGTATTTGCCAGTATCTTTTGCATTTTTTTATAATCTTCGGGCTCAAAAGGCAGGTGGTCCAGCTTTGTCAAGGTTTTTCCTTGCGGCATTTCGAAGTACTGGAAATTCCCAAGTAGGTCCCAATAAAAATTTATAAAAACGGGATAACACTTATTGGAATAACAGACGGGTGTGAAGATTTCGGCCATGTATTGCTCGGGTGTGCCATTGTCGGCATCTATTCGCCACAACTCGTACCGGATGGAATCCGTTTCTACCTGCTTCACCAATTCTCTGTTTTCTAGATCAGTATCTAGGAAAAGGTTTGGTTCAGTAAATAAGGGGATTGAAGCAGTCAACCCAGCCAGTGCAAATACGATATGTTTGAAAAACTGCATCATTGTTGGATTACGTTAGTATAGTCGGAGGTCCCGTTTTCATTGATTGCGGCCATTCGAAAGTCATACTTTCGGTTAGGTTTCAGATCAGCTATTCGGCCAATATATACCTCTGCTCGGTTCAAAAACATGGAAGTCCAATCCACCTCTTTGCTTTCGGATTCTCTGTATTGAATTTTATATCCTGTCGCTTTGGGAATCGGATCAAAAGTAATCATTGCTTCTATCCCATCGCGAAAAACCCCTTTCATTCTTGGCATAGCAGGTTTTTGACCTCCATCAGGTATCACTGTATAGGTCTGACTCCAAAGGCTGTTCGAATTGTTATTCATCACCCGCTGCACTTCGAAGGAATAGGATTTTCCGTTTTCAAGACCGCTGACTGACATCAGTCCGGGAGTTCGGGATTGGATGATTTTTTCTTCTCCCTTTTCGTCTCGGTACCTCGTTCTATATAGAAAATCCATTTCATCCGATGCGTATCCCACAAAAAATCCTTTATCGGTTGCCTCTACATGGCGAACACCGGGTGGTAGGAAATGGCGGGGATTTACATGTACCATCATAGGTTCAGAAAGAGATTCCCCAACGGCATTGACAGCTACCACCTGAATTTGGTAGCTTTGGTCAATGTCCAAACTATCAATGTCCAAAAACACTTCCCTACTGGGTGCGGTTTCAGCAACCATCCCATCTCTTCCATACTTCAACTTATAATGGGTGGCATGTGGGATTTTATCATAGAAAACCCGTATTCCTCCTGTTTTTGGGGCTATCCTGTTGTGAAGGGTTCTCCCGCCAGACGCAGTGAATTGCACCTTTTCGGCAGGCTTTTTGAAATAAATTACCTTGTCCAAGACAGCATCCATTTGGGGAGTCAAAAGGGAAACTTTTAATGCATGTGCGCCCTCCGTTTTCCAATCAATCGCCATGCTCAACGGGTTGTCGCCCGGTAGAAGGAAAGGAAGATTTATAATCCCACCTTCCAGGGCATTTCCCTCAGAATCCAAAAGCTGGTAGATGATTTTATAATCTTCAACAGAATGGGCAGGCAAATCCAGCACTGTTCTAGGCAACACCGTGACATTGGCCGTTTTGGAGGAGACAGTTACCCGCATTTCCCTAACAGGTGCGTGTTCTTGTTGAAGATCATAAAAAGCTTGTTTTCTCCGTCTATAGACATCCACTACCCCCCAAGGTCGGTTTTCAGAAAACTCTTGAGTACCGTCATAGCTACTTCGGTAGTCGTTGTAGGTCCAAATGGAGGCTCCCACCAGATAAGGAAAATTTCTTAGGGAGTCCAAAAGGGGCTTGATTTCAAAGGTTGCATCTAATCCTTCTCCGAATTGGGCAATGCCATATTCGCTGTAAAAGAGTATCTTGTTCGGGATATTAGCATGTTGTAGACGAGTCGTCGGTGCCAGGTTCTTGCCGTATTTGTTGATTAGGCCCATGTCTGAATATTTGAGGTAATCTCCTTCTAAATGAGCCATATGGGAAACCGCGGTAACCATTCGTGTACTGTCAAGTTCTCGGGCATACGCAATGCTTTTCTCGACATAAGCGTCCGCCTCAGGGAAATGTCCCAACTCATTGCCCGTGCTCCAACCTATTACGGAGGGATGATTGTATTGTAAAGCCACTAGCCTCTTTAACCAATCAAAAGGAACATCATTATCAGGATTTGCCAAGGCGTCAAATCCCCAGAGTGGGATTTCCGAAATGATTAAGATTCCCCGTTGATCGAGGTAATCCAGCATTTCCTCCGGTAAGGGCAGATGCGACATCCTAGCAAAATTGCCGTTTAAACTTTTGAAGATATCCACATCTTTCTTGATCTGCCAAAGCGGCAACGTATTTCCGGTGGTCCTAGCATCCGGAACGAAATTTAGCCCCATTAACCGAACGGATTCCCCATTTAGCAAAAGTCTATAATTTTCCGCATCCAATTCAATTTTCCTCAGCCCAAAGGAATTAACGAGAGCTTCTTTCTCCCGGCCTTTAAATGTGATGGAAGATTTATAAAGAAAAGGATCGTCAAAATGCCAAAAGTGAACATCTCTCTTTTTGAGTTTGGTATTTAGCAGAATTTCCTTTTTACCGTTTGGGGGAATTGTCGTGGAAAAGGGTAAGACATGCCTATAGCCGGTACCTGAAGTAAGCAGCACTTCCCCCTCAGCCATTGAAGACTCAGGTAGAAAGTTTTCCAGAAATAACCGGACGCTTACCTCAGCCTCCATTTTTTCCAAGTTCACAGTTGGAGTGATATGTTGACGGGTAACTCTAAATCCATCATAGGCACTCAGTTTTACCGATCTCCTGATCCCTCCCCAATTCCAAATTGCCCCTCTTTTAAAGGTGTTATCCGCACAGACAGTAACTGTATTCTCTCGTCCATTAACAAGGAGATCGGTAAGATCAAACTCAAAAGGCAAAAAGCCTGAATTGTTTTCCCCCAATTTTTTCCCGTTGAGCCAAACCGTACAATCATGATAAACAGCCTCAAAATTTAGGATAATGGCCTTAGTATCCCACGCTGATGGGAGTGTAAACGTTTTACTGTACCACCCCTTTCCCACAAAATGGGCATATTCATTTTGCAAATCCCAGTTTCCCGGCACGTCCATACTATCCCATCCGTCACGATTTAGGTCGGTACGGAACCACTCCTCCGATTCCCCAAGATTATTGGGGTCCGTTTTGAACAGCCATGTGCCGTTTAAAGAAAATTCCGTTTGGGCAGGTAGAGGGAACCCAATTCCAAAATAGAGGAGTAGGAAAACCAGCGATATAGAAGTTTTTATAGCTTTTTTCATAAAATTATCGTAATTCAAAAACTTCGGATTCATGGGAAGCTCCCTTCAGGTCTGTAGCTTTCCACTTGAATTTTACGGGAGAATCGTTGTTTTCTACCCTCAAACTGAATTCGAAGGGATAACTTTTATCGGCTATTTCCTGCCACTCTTCGTCACCAATCTGATAAATTAATCGCACATGTGATACATTATCTTCCGTGGAACTACTATAAATATAGAAATCCTTAAGCTTCTCAATGCCTTGTAACCGCATTCCGGTCAATGTTCCAATCCCACCTACGGAATAATCCTTTCTAAAATAACTTCCAACGCCGGGTTCAGAAAGCGCTTCAGTTTTACGTTTGGCTATTAAATTTTGTAAGGGATTCAGTTCTTTGATTTTGAAAACGGCAATTCCATTTGGAGCTATTTGAACAGATAAATTTCCGTTTAAAAGTTTATGATCACCTTCAGAACGATTACCCTCCAAAATCTCATAGGTATATTCCCTTCCAACATCCCAGCGAAATACGTCTTGGTTGAGATGAATAATGTCGCTAATTGCAGTGGGAGCTGTGTTCATAATAACCAGAAAGGTGTTTTCACCATCCCTGCCTAACAAATGATTAAATGCTTTTTGACTTGTTCTTAGCGCATTTTTGGGTAACCATAAGCTGACATTGTCATTTCCATATATTTTTCCCGGGGCATGACCATACACTTTATTGGAAAGAAACGCGTATCCGGGCGAAAACAATGATGGAAAATCTATCTGTCCCCCGGATCTGTAATACGCATCACTAACCAAAAAATCCTGAATTAAGGCAATGTGGGGCCATAGGTGATTGTAAAAAACAGCATTGTATTTGATATCCAAATATTCATGGAGTGGATAGGTAGTTTGCTGATAGACATTGGTAAACAGAGAGGTGAAGTAATAGCCCGGGAAGTTATTGTATCTGCCTAAAATCCCATTATATGCAATTTTTTTAAGCGTTTCATCCTGTTTGAGGTGTGCTAGCCGTAACATGGCGCCCGCTTGATGAAACAGCATGATTGGACCGTAAACGTAGGTCCCGGGCTGTTCTGGAAGTAGACCCACCAGTGACGTATGCCATGCGGGTACAACCTGCTCTTGAATATGGGTTGTCATGTCAAATTCCTGCCATTCATAACCGTCCGGCTTAAATCTTCTCCCTGGAAAAATGCCCTCTACCTTTCCACCTTCGTTTACGGTAATGGATTTGTCAGGAGCAAATGGGGTTGACCTGGTCCAGAGCGAAAGTTGTTTTGCTCCTTCATAGGCTGCGTCCAGGTACTTCTTGTCTTGGGTAAGTTCATATAATTCCAACAACTCCTGCCATGTAGTGGAATAATCATTGACGAATGTGGCTTGGGCATCTCTAAGGCCGGCATTTGTAGAAAAGTCGGATGGGTAATGATAAAAGGTCAAGTCCAGGTATTCGTCTGCCAAAAGGATAGCCGAGTCTAGGTATTCTTGACCATGGTTTACCAAATACCTGGCAAGGTAGTCTTTCCAGCTTGCCCCACTTACCTCTGTCTCTAAGTTTAATTGTCGGCTTTTGCCGAACAGACGTTCCATTTCTTTCGGAATCGCAGTATTGTTCTCACCAAGTAGTCGGTGTATGCTTGCCATTTCCCACAGTTCCATCGCCGGGCCCTTTAGGAAGTGCGAGGGATTTTGCGTTTGCTTTTCCGGTAACGCATTGATGGCATAGAGGTATTTTTCCCGTGACATTAGGTACTCCAGCATGGGTAAGCCTCGGCGGTCATATATTTGTCGGTTATCAGTGGTAAACGCCAGGCTAAGTGGGTGAATGGCCGAAACATTTTTTACGGTACTTGGAGCGTCGAACTTATAATCATATCCTTTGTATTCGTTTACCCAGCCGGAATAATAATCGTCCATGGCAAGGTCGATCATATTATGGAAGGTTTCGTTGAGCGAAACCATGGCATTTTGCCTTTCCAATGGGTATTCCATTACTTCTTCGTACAGATAGTCAACTCCTTCGGTCCACGTCCCCGATTTTAAAAAATACCGATTGGAAAAACGATGACTGTCACCTTTTTCCAAAAAAGACTCGTTACCTCCAAATAAGGGGGCCATCACCATGGGTTTGGCCGTACCCGCGTTGGTACGAAGCATCAAGCCAAACCTTGAGTTGCTTGCCGTTGCGAATCGAAAAGGAATTTCCCCTGCGGGAATAGCTAATCCTTCTGTAAGCTCATCCTGCGTGGTAAATACTGCAGGGGTAGTTGCATAGGATTCAGGTGTAAGTACGGCCTGATCGGGAAACCGCTTCCAGGACCAAATCAAAGGCTGATAAAGAAAATCCAACTTTTCGGGTTCCCTCTCCTCCAAGCCAGTATAAACAACCGCAAAATACCCCTTCGTTTTTGAAGCTATATTCCAAGAAATAAGCGGCGCGCCTGCTCCGTCGGCTAATAAAATAGATGCTGAGAAGTTGAAAAGTTCATTTTCAGCATAGGCAATTCGAATGGTGTTTCCATCCACCTGAAAACCTGTCGGCGACAATTCGACAAGTTGTTCGCTCTTCCAAACGTTTATTTCTCCCTCTCCCCAGTTGGCAACGGGTGAACCACCGGTTGCTCGCTTTCCAAAGCCGTAGTTGGGGTCTTGGCTTGAGTAGAATACGGTAAAGGTGCTGGAAATCTTTCCAGTAACCACTACATCATCTTTTCTTCGAACAATCCAGTCTCCGACTTTTGCGCCGCCTTCGCTTTCGGATATGGCATACGCTTGGTTTTCAATCAAAAAAACATCCCTTTCATCTCCTGAATAGCGGGCACCATAGAGAACAAGTCCTTCTAACGGAATCAGAAATATCATTATGAATAAACTAGTAATCGAATTAAGCATTTAGTATGACGATTATGAAACGATTCCTTTACGTATTTCGCACCTATCCTTTATTGACCTGTGGTTCTGAGCGGCCACGGTTCAACTCCTGATATGGAAGCCCACTGATTCCACCTCTGTATAAGACTATCTTTTACCATTGGTTATGAATCTTTCAACTCATTAGATTCATAGGGATCTTCCTTAAGATCGTACAGCTCCCAATTTTCCGCATGAGTGAATGAAGCCCTGATACGATGGAACACCAAAATTCTCGTCCATGTGACCGATTCCGACGTTGTGGGCATACATGCCTGTCAGTAAGCTCGCCCTTGAGGGGTTACACCGTGGTGTATTGTAGCAATTTGTAAACAAAATTCCATTGTTAGCCAACTCATCCAAGTTGGGCGTGGATATTTCAGAACCCATAACACCTAGGTCCGAATATCCCATGTCATCGGCAAGAATGACGATAACGTTTGGCAGGGATTGAATCTCATTTGGTTTATCACAGGAGAATAAAGGTAAGCAAGCCTGAAGAAGAATTACCATGCTTCTTAGTACCTCCATCTTCTTTCTTTCCCAATCCATTTTATTCATTATTCACATAGTGGATGTATGCTTTTCTTGCCATATTGGTCGTAGGCAATTTTGGTATATACTTATCATGACATTGCCGGTCTCAATAGAGAGACTACTAATGTCATGATAAGTTTTATACAGCGCAGTTGAATCAATCTCCCTTAATATCCGCCCGGGTTTTGGGTAATTGTAGCTCCGTTTGCTCTATAGGTATCTATTTCAGCTTGTGGTATAGGAAGCAAGTAATCTCTTGGATTCGAAAATACGCGAATCGCATTCGGGAACCTAGCATCCGTATTGCGATCATATTGCGATTCGATACCGGCATAGGATACAAAACCGTCTTCATCAATTGAAGGAATATGCTGGGCGTTAGCCTGATCCAATATTCTTCCGTATAACACGACCGGCATCACTTTTTCCGCGATATTCCATCGTCTGATATCAAAAAGGCGAAAACCTTCGTTTGCAAATTCCACTTTCCGTTCTCGTTTGATCAACGTTTTCAAAAATGATTGATCCGTGGAGGTTACAGCAGGATAACTGCCCGTAGCACCAACAGGTACCCCATATGCTCTGGCCCTTACTCTGTTGAGTGCGTCGTGTACGGAAGCATCAATTTCACCGAGCTCGATTTTGGCTTCTGCATAGGTTAACAACACCTCTGCATACCGCATCAAGACAAAATCTGTGTCGCTCCATCCCCTATTAATCATTTGGGAGTCTTCGTTCGTATATTTTTTCCAAAGGTAGCCACAGAATGCTGCTGGCCAAATAACCTTTCTTGAATCGTTATTTCTTCCCCTTATGGATCCATTCGCGTTCCGCACCTGCATACTGTCGGGGTGGCTTTCAAAGATAATCCCACCCCACTCGCTCTGAGGCGTAATGATGGATGCCTTCAATCGGGGATCTCTGTTGTCAAAGGGTCTCTTCGGGTCGTATATCGCCGACTCATCAATAGGAAGACCATCAGTAGCTTCATAGCTATCGATCATTGATTGCGTTGGAATGACAACACTAAAGGATCCAAAATTTCTTGAACCTTGGGCTGTCGGAAACTGCGGCAATGAACCAAACCCATCCATAAAAGGCATTGCCAAAATAGCTTCTGCTGAGCCTTCGCCTTGGGGCGTAAACAACTGTTCGTAATCAGAATGTAAGGTTAAGTTGCCTCCATTAATTACTGCTTGGGAGGAGGTAGCGGCATCTCTATACCTTCCAGCATATAGCGCAATTCTGGCATGTAATGTAAGTGCAACATCTCTAAAAACGCGGTTTTTCTCCGTTGCAGTAGCAGGTAAATTCTGCGCAGCTTCCTGCAAATCAGCTAATAGTTTGTCAATTATCTCCTCTTGGTTTACCCTTGGCAATAAAGCATCCAATGGATTAGCGATTACATCTTCTGTATAAGGCACATCGCCAAACAGAAATACCAGATAGTGGTAATAATAGGAGCGTAAGACTATAGCTTCATATTTGATCTGATTTAATCGTTCAGCTGGAACCACATCTGCTGCCCTGTCTAAATTATTAATCAGGTTATTGGCCCGACCGATACCTCTGTACATGTGGGTATAAACGCTAAGAAACCCCCCGCTATTGGCACTATGCGAGCCAGCTCCAAGCTCGTCAAAACTACTAAAGCCTCCCCTAACCAGTCCAATGTCGGTAGCTCCATTATCCATATTAACTTGTACGGGAAGCGCGTATCCTCCCAACCAAATTAAAGAGTTGTATACCCCGGTCAAAGCCAGGTCAAGCTCCTCTTCGTTTGAGAAAAACGTCGCATCGGTTGGTTCAGTCAACGATTCCAAGTCCAACAAATCAGAATTACATGCGCCTAGAAAAAGCACAAATAAAAGAGAGTTTATATATTTTTTCATGTCATTTTTCGCTTTAGAAGGTTAAACTTGCACCAAAAGTATAGGCCCTGGCAATTGGAAATATGGCACCAGAACTACCGTTTGGTGTAAGTGGGTTCGTTCCAGGAGGAAGTCGGTTGAAATTGGCCAAATTCTGTATGGCCGTATAAATTCTCAAGTTCCTGGCCTTAAGCCTATCTTTGAAGGTAGGAAAGTTATATCCAATACTAAGATTTCGAATAGCTAAATACGACGCATCAAATACCCATACATCCGTAGATCTTGCATCATTACTACCAGAACTCGTCGGCGCTAGCACAGGAATCCTCGCATTTGGATTTTGAGGTGTCCACGAATCTTCTACATGCCATTCTTGTATTTTACCGGCATTCCACAGCGGCATTATCGCATCGCCTTGTAATAATAAATCCCTCTTTCCAACACCTTGAAATAGAATCGAAAAATCAAATCCCTTAAAATCTGCATTTAAGTTTAGTGCGTAGCTGTATCGGGGAAATGGATCACCAAGAATAACCCTGTCATCCGGATTAATTACGCCATCGGATGAGTCATCTATTCCGTCTCCATTAGCATCGACGGTGAGTTGATCTACATACCTAATGTTTCCAGGTATCAAAGCGCCAAATTGGTTGGGTGAATTGGTGATTTCTTCTTGATTTTGGAAATATCCCATTGATTGGTATCCGAATATAGAACCTATAGGGCTTCCTACTGTAGTAATTGAATTTCCACTAATTATCTGACCCAAACCTGCCAAATTCATTACCCTATTCCTCACATCGGAAAAGTTAATGTTGGCACTGTAATTAAATTCACCAATTGCGTCTCGCCAGTTCATGGAAAAATCAACTCCCCTATTCTCAACAGATCCGGCATTTTGAAGCGGAGCACTCAAGCCTACTACACGGGGTACAGGCAAGGCTAATAAGATATCATTGGTTGTTCTCACATAATATTCCACCGTAAAGGTCAGTTTGTTATTAATCAATCCTGCATCCAATGCTATGTTAGCGGTTTCCGTTGACTCCCATCTTATGCCCCTGTTCGCTAAGACATTCTGTGCCGCACCTGTAGATACCGTATTGCCGAAAATGAAATTAGAAGCTCCCAACAAGATATTAGATGTGTAAGGAAAATCACTACCGATTTGTTGGTTACCTAATCTTCCCCAAGAAGCTCTCAGTTTAAATTCGGTAAAGAAGTCAAGCGGACTAAAGAAGGCTTCCTCAGTCAAACGCCATCCTGCCGAGAAGGAGGGAAATATGGAAACCCTATTTTCAGGAGCAAACCTCGATGAAGCATCTCTTCTTACATTTGCCTCAAAAAGGTATTTATCTTGATAGGAATAGTTAAACCTAGAAAAGTAGGACTCCAAACTGGAGTGGGTGGCACTACCGCTATTTCTCATATTAGTTTCTGCACCTGCGTTCAACTGCTCAAATCGATCAATGATAAAATCTGTTCTGGACGCACCAAACTGAGTCCAATTGGATTTGATCATTTCATAGCCGCCAAGTATCGTAAATTGATGGTCTCTGAACGCCTTGCTGTAAGTAATTAGTCCTATAAGGTTATCTTCGAATATCCTTGTATTGGTATTGCTGAGGGAATTTCGATCCGGTACGTTTCTGGTAGATTTAGAATCCCAATCCAATATTGTGGTGTACATTTTATTAAAATTCCGGTCGAAAACATCCCTGTACTCTGGAGAGTATGTTAGGCTTACATTTAAATCTTTCACTGGTTGATAGTTCACACGCATCAAGCCTCTAAAATAATTGTTCTGGTTGCGGTTCAAACCACCGTCGTTGGCATGGGCTATAGGATTTTGACCACTCCAACCGTCTCCCCAAGAGCCATCTGAATGGACAGCCACTTGCGTTGGGTCAATTCGATACGCATCCAAAAAGATAGCATTTAAACTGGAATTAGGCTCTGTGGTCAATTCTTGGCTAAAATTTAAATCAAAAGCGACATTGAATTTTTCGTTAATCTTGATGTCAGAGTTAAACCTTCCATTATACCGCTTAAAATTATAATTAACCACATTGGCGCCTTGGTCAGTATAAGAAATAGACCCCGCCAGCTGTATGTTTTCTGTTCCTCCGTTTACACGGAGGTTATGGTATTGCTGAAAGCCATTTTCCGAAAAAAGCAAGCCCATCCAATCTGTATCTGGATACACATCTGGATTTGTCGCCATATTTTGCTGGTAATTTGCAATGACAGCTTCATCCCTGTTGGTTGCTCTCAAAAAGTCGATAGCTCCTAGATAAGTAGGGAGCGTTTGAGGTTCCTGCCAGCCGGCATACGCGTTGTATGAAACGGTCATCACTCCTTGTTTTCCCCGCTTTGTAGTTACAAGGATAACACCATTGGACCCCCTAGAACCATAAATTGATGATGCTGCGGCATCTTTCAGCACGGAAATAGTTTCTATATCGGCCGGATCTATGCCATTAATATCCCCCTGAATACCATCAATAAGAATCAGCGGATCATTGGATGCGCCAAGCGACCCGGTGCCCCTTACCCGTAATGTGGCACCATCCGCACCCGGACGGCTACTTGACTGAATGGCCGTCAATCCTGGAGACATACCCACCAAAGCCTGCGAGGCCTGAAACACCGGCTGCCTCGAAATCGCTGCTCCGGAAATAGATTCTACGGAACCTGTTAGATTGATTCTTCGCTGATCCCCGTAGCCAACCACGACAACTTCGCTTAGGTCACTCATATCTGCCTGCAAACTAACATCAATGGTTGTTTGCGTTCCTACGGTGACCTCCTGCTTAAAATAGCCAAGAAAGGAATAAACCAAAACCGAATTTCCGGCAGGTACACTTAACTGATACTTTCCATCCAAGTCCGTAACTGTACCTGAAGAAGAATTCTTAATCAAAATGCTAACCCCGGGCAAAGGGGCCTGATTTTCATCAAATACGGTACCACTGACCGTAATCGATTGGGCGAAAGCACTATTTGCAATTATTACAAAGAACAACGCAAATAAACTCGGTAAGATTTTTTTCATACTCACTGTTATTTTGGCTAAACATCGAACACAATTCTGACTTTACAGAATTTATATCAATATTATAGATTTAATGCGTAATTAAAAAGGTAAATTTTAATAAAACAAGATATTTTATTCCGTAATCGTTATCGAAAACGTTTACATTTTGAAATTCAATAACGAAATGTCGAAATCGTTACCATTTTGATAATGGTAAATTTCAGGATTTAAAAGCGGCCTCTTCAAAAAAGCAAGAAAGAATAGCCTAAAGCAACGTGCTTTAGGCCAAACAATCTGGAAAGAAGGAGATTATATATCAGAACATGGTAAAAGGGGAAATATAAGCGGGTTTAACTAATTCTTCAGCCTAATCAAGCCTGCTATGCACATCATTGATAGGTCAGCCATGCAGTAGCGGTGCAATCCGTGTCGCTAACAAATCTAATCCACCGTGCCTCAAAGCCTTTTGCAAATTCATGGGTAAAAACCTCGCCCGGAGCTACTGTAACTTCCTTCCAGGTCATCCAAGGTCCGTGACCAATGGGTTCAAACTCGATTTTGAACGTGACAGGTTTACTACTTTGATGGGATAACTCCAACTTGCGGTCGTCATAGAAACCAAATAAATAAGGATCTGAGGGAATAGTAGCCTTAATGGATGACTCCTTCCATGGGCCTCCCTTGCCGGTAGGTTTCCCCAACTTCCAAAGATCATCAATGACCCCTGCCCACAAAGCGAGTTTTTTGTCCTCTGAAACAATGACGTGTTTATTAGCCGAAGCGGCTTTAGGATCGACTCCAGAAAGCAACAACAGACCACGATAAGAGGCATAGTCATGAATCATCAGGTTATGGGATGAAATGGGACGAATTTTGGCGTATCCATCCGCGTTTTCAGCCGGTAGCTCATAAAATGTTCCGTGACAATTAAACAAATCCCTCTCGGTAGCTACTTCCCGGCAAATTCTCAGTTGACCGGTGAGCGATGGACTTGTGAACTTGTCGTCTCCCAAGGGAAGGCGCCATTTTCTGCCTTTATCATCTGTTACCAAAACCGAGCCCTCATCCACGACAAACACGTTTTCGGGAATGGCAAAACTTTCCTCTATAAAATTAAATGTTTCATCATCGTCCTTTTTAATAAGCTGCATTGCACCATCAAGTTCATAATAACCTGTATTTTCGGATTCATCAAAACCAGTTGCCGCTATTCCAAGGCTTCGCCTGTTATTTCCCAAACCATACATTAGGCCAGTTGGAATGGACTTATCGAAATCTGTCTGAACACCCTCAAAAATTCCCGTAAGGTTGGATTCCCTTTTTTCCTGATCTGTAAAGGAAAGATGAACTGTAGCTGTGGTTTCTTTGTCTACTTTTACCCGAACCCATTCCCCCTTATTCTCATCACTCCATGTCATAACAGTGGCCTTGCCTGCACCTAATGTCGTCGATTCGAAGGATTCCCAATCCCCACTTCCGGTCTTATCCACTTCCAAGTGGAAGGTAACAGACTGATCACCCTCATTTTTAAGCCACATAGAGGTGTGCGTCCAGCCGGTAAAAAGCATTGGTTCAGAGGGTTCGTTGGCAGGCACCATCTCTGAGAGCCAAATACTCCCATTTGCGGTAGCAGGCCCCAAATTATCTGGCAAGTTAACATCCGTAAACCAAAGGTTTGAATTTGATTGACCCGGTCCTCCAATGTCTCCTTTAGCACTTCGTTTATTCAAAAATTCCTTCTGTGCTGAGTCATCGCAGCCAAATACCAACTGGTCATTCCATCGCGTAAAATCTCCAATCACTTTCAAATACGCAGAGCGCGGACGGATACCCATTGCATTTTTCGCGGTAAAATTTTCAGGAAACTTCCAGAACATCCCGTGCATCGTCATCAAGTAGTCTGGATTTCCGTCCGTTCCTACATCCCGAATTCTGGGCCATTCTGTATTCCAACCGTGTGCCCCATCATAACTATGGCTTGCCTTTGGCAATCGGTAAAAATCCCAACCAGTTGCGGGATTTCTTACTCCCAAAAGTACCGATTTGTGATCCCATCCTGTTGCCCAAATGGGATCATTGGCAGGATCTGCATTGCCATAGATTCCTCCCGGACCTGTTACTTCGACAAATTGATTTCTTCGTACGAGTTTCCATTCGTTGCCATCCCATTCGGATAGCGATCCCGCTTGGATATCAAATTGTTCCAGTGCCTTTTGACCCGACTCACCGTTATTGGAATAAACCATGACTCCCTGACCGGAATAAACGCCCTTGCCGTGTGCGCCCAAAAGCAGGCTTCCCGGAGGATTGCTGTCCGTATCATTATTCTTTTTGTTGCCTACGTTGGCATCTTCGTATAGCATGTTTACCTCAAGGGAATGGACGTCAACCTCGTAAAAGCCCTCTTCCATGGTGGCGTAATATAGTTTGTTCTCCGGATCTGTTAGGTGTCTTGCAATACCCGTATGCCTGCCGGGCATCACCTCGTAAGAAATTGCTCTTACGTTTGCTTCCTTATCGATGGCGTAAGGGCCAATAAACAACTGCTCGCTTTCCTTATGGATCTTGCGGTTGGCGGGGGTTCCCCCTATGCTTTCAGGTCTGACAATTTGTTGCAGATCAGGGGTTATTTCATAAAGTTTGTCGGATGAACCAAAGGGTAAATGGGGGCCATAGGTAACCACCCACAACCGATCCGCCCAAGGGACCACTGCCCCGGTCCCACATTCTCCCTCTTCGTTGTAATAGGCCAAGTGGGGATAGATGCCGCTAAAAGAAGGATATTCCGACAATGCCGCGGGCTCCTTTACCTGGCAATGGAGCTGTAAGAAACAAATCGTTATTAGTACGAAGGAAGAAATTTTCATGTTTGATGCGGTTAACCTAATCCTAAATCAACAAAATTACCTGCAGATGTACAACCGGTTCCAGAAAAAAAATGACAGCGGTAAACAACTTATTTTGCTCAACTATTCTCTGGATTTAATCTGTTCTTTAGCCATTTGGTGATCAGGAACATAAGGAGGCCGATGGGGCCAAACATAAAGGTAAAAGGGAGGCACAGCGTATATTGCCATCGGGCAAAACCCAATTCCTTTCCCTTATTTACAATGTAAAGGCCCACAAATAAGTCAAAGGCCAAATAATGAATCCATCCTGCCGCTACCGCCATGTCCTTTTGAAACAATTCTTTCACATTTTGTAGTGTGCTAAATGAATTTACATCAAAATCCTGAATTGTTGTAAGAATCAATGTACTGTAAATCAGCGACAAGATGAGAATTACGCCATTTAACACAAGGGCAGCCGTGTACTTCCAATTAGGAAAGAATATAAGCAAGATCCAACCGATAAGGACAAATGAATTGCTGAAGGAAAAAACGATTGATGGTTCCATTTAAATGAGTTTTAAGGTCTCTATATGAATTACAATATCATAAAGATTTTCTCCTGTAACAAAAGATAGCTGACACAAATGTGTTTAAACCCGGAATAAGCAATAGACATTCTAGCACCTGATGACCCTCCGGGGTGGACTACCGAAAAGGATAAGAGCGGAAATACCGCGGCAAGAGGGAAAATAAAGCATTTGATCGTTTCTGACAGAAATATTTCCTATTTTAAAGCTTATGTATTCACATGCGCTAATTTGGTTTTTACGATCAAAAAAAACCGTTACCTGATCAAATAAATTTGAATGGTTATGAATAAAATGTTATTAGGAATGCTTGCCCTTCTGTTGGTTGCCGTTTCGGTACAGGCGCAACATGCGGACGCGAAGGCCGCTGCGAGAGCACTTACCGAGTTCAATGTCGATCGTTCTGGTTCTAAAGAAAAGCTTAAAGAAGCAGTGGTGGCCATTTTGCCGGACCCTACCGGCGAAGACGTTGCCGATCCGAGATTTTATATCCTGAAGGGAGAAATATTGGGCACGCTGGCCAACGAGATCATTACTGTGAAAGAGACAGGACTGGGTTCCCTGGAAGATTACCCGCAGGTAGAAAGGCTAGCGGTCAGGGGTTATGTAGCGTTTGAAACCGCTTTGGAAAAGCATGTGCAAGCCATTACTTCACCAAGTTATCTTTTTCAGGATGTGGTGAACGGTATCCAGGTATCACAAGGGCACTTAGCTAATTTTGGAGTCGACGCCTTCAACGCCCAGGACTACGGATCGGCTTATCTAAACCTCTCCTCCCTACTGGCTTCCCATGTAATCCTGAGGAAGGCGGGCGCGGTAAGCCTACTGGATGATGCCAACACCATGAATTACCAAAAATACGTTACGGCGCTTGCGGCCCTGAACAACAACATGCCCGAGGCGGCGAAGCCGTTATTTGAAGATCTCTATAAGGCGAACTACGACAACCCAGCAATCTACGAAGCGCTTTACACCATCAAGTCCAACGGCGTAGACGCAGACTTGGAAACCGCCTACCAGTACCTGAAGACCGGTAGGGAAAAATACCCCGAAGAAGTATCGCTGCTGTTTGCCGAAATCAATCACTTCCTGAAGCTCAACAAACTGGATGAACTTAGTGATATGCTGAAAATGGCCATCAATAGAGAACCAGACAACCCGACCCTCTATATTACGCTCGGTGGCGTATACGATAACTTGTACCAGCGCGAATTCGCGGCCGGAGACAGCGATAGGGCCAGGAATTACTTCGACGAGGCAGTTAATTATTACAATCAGAGCCTGGAAAAAGATCCAACCAATTTCGACGCCCTGTATAGCATTGGTGCCCTGTACTACAACCGCGCTGCTAACCTGACGATGGCGTTGAGTGAACTGTCGTCAGACAACAGCACGGCAGGTATGGAGAAATACAAGGTCATGGAAGGTGAGGTTTTCGCCGCATTTGACGAGGCGCTTCCTTACTTTCAGAAGGCGGAGCGGATTAATCCGAATAGCGTTGAAACGTTACTTGCGCTAAAGGAAATTTACTCCCGGAATAATGAAACGCAAATTTCCAATGCAATAGAAATGCGCTTGGCGAACGTGCAACGTGGCGGCAAAAACGAAACCGCTTTCTTCAACGAATAGGAGTAAGATAGCTAGGCATCTTTTGAAAGATTTCCCATTATATACACATGATCAATATTTTTCATATTTTGCATTGTCAATAAAGCATCATCCACACTAGTATAATTTGGTAAAACATGGACAACAATCACTATTTTTTAAGGTATAAGCTCATCGCCAGTTCTTTCCTGTTTTTATACATCGCTGCATGCTCGCAGACCCAACCAGAAGGTGCCGGGGCTGATTGGGCGACGTATTTGGGTCACCCTACAAGCAATCAGTACTCCACATTGGATCAAATAAACAAAGACAATGTGAATCAATTGGAATTGGCTTGGACGTATCATACCGGTGACTCTGCCAACTATCAAACAAATAACCTTATCGTCGACGGTTGGCTATACACAGCCACCCCGAACAGCCGGGTCGTTGCTTTGGATGGCGCTACAGGGAAGGAATACTGGACCTTTGATCCTTCCAGTATTCACGACTCACTCGCTAATGGGGACCAACGGGGATTGATGTATTGGCATGATGGTCAAGTTGGTCGCATCCTAACAATGAAAGGAAGCCGGCTATTTGCATTGAATGCCAAAAATGGTAAGCTCATTGCTTCCTTTGGAGAAAATGGATCGATTCACTTGGGTGAGGAAATGGATGTTTCGGGCAAACCTAATGTAATGCTCAATACGCCAGGGCAGATTTACAAAGATATGTTCATCATCGGTGCCAATGTAGGGGAAGATGTGCCCGGTGCGGTGCGTGCATTTGACATTCGTACGGGAAAGCGAAAGTGGATTTTTCACACCTTGCCCAGGCCGGGTGAATTTGGATCAGATACCTGGCCGGAAAACTATTTAGAAAAAACTGGAGGGGCATCTGACTGGTCAGGTTTGGCATTAGATATACCGCGGGGAATCGTCTATTTATCTACTGAGACGGCCGGTCCGGATTTTTATGGAGGCGATCGTTACGGAGAAAATTTATTTGCCAACTCGCTGATTGCACTCGATGCGAATACAGGAAAACGACTTTGGCATCACCAACTTGTGCATCATGATCTTTGGGATTTGGACATTCCCCAACCACCGACTTTACTGACAGTAAATCACGAGGGAGAAAAAGTTGATGTAGTTGCCGTAGGTACAAAAATGGGGCTG
>WGNT01000074.1 GCA_016124425.1 Cytophagales bacterium | reverse complement strand
ACAATAGATTTTAGCTAATTATTCATATCTACACATATTTCAGTCGATCATTTATAAGTTGGCTGGAATGGGAATGTGCTTTCTGTATCTTCCCTAAGTGACTGGAGTGCGGAAAAAAGACTTTAATTATTTTATGAATAGGCATTACGTAAAAGAAATTGAACACACGCTCACTTTTTACTTCATCGTTTGCGAGAAATGGCAGTTTTTCCAAGTGGGAAAAGACTTTTCAACCCCTTAATTGGTAGCAAGACAAACTACTTTGTTAATTTGAAAGTATTTTCAGTATTTCATCGTTAAATTTTTCAAATGGCGTACCTTTTTTGAGAAATGCGGCTACGCCCAATTTTTCAAACTGTAGCCGCTCTAATTCAGAAAGATTACCAGAATGTATTATTACCGGCACAGGTGGCAACGTTTCATCGTTGACTACCTTGTTCACAAATTGAAATCCGGACATTTTCGGCATATTCATGTCACAAACAACTACATTGAAGTTTGATTTTTCTAACTGACGATAGCCTTCTTCACCGTCAAAAGCAACTTCTGCTTCGTAACCATTAATTTCAAATAATTCTTTGAAATTAAATAGCATGTCCTCATTATCATCGATCAATAGAACTCTTATCATCTGTAATTAATTTTATACGATATCCATGAATAGTATCAAGCAGAAGTCGTAGTTTATAAATGCTGTTTACCGAAAATTTTTTAATAGAATAAACTACTTTTTTATTATTTCAAATTTTGACACACCGAGGTTTCGACAATGATGAATCTCCGGACGTGAGGACGACATATTTCTCATGGGACAAAATTATAGTAATCTGGAAAAAACAGCGCGAAAGTGGCTATCACAAAACTATCACAAGCCTGAATTTAATCTCCTGGGAAGACAAAAGAAGCGTTGGAAGTAAAAAACGTATAAGACAAAGACCTAAATCACGCTGTAAGCAGTAAGACCGTAGCAAGCTTGTTGCTTAATCGAAAAAGCGCTTTTACAGTAAATATGATTAGAAATCTCAGCGAGTTACTGGGACTGCCGGTTGAGGTGCTGATACAGCCTTACGATCTGCACGGTAAAAAGGAACCGGGTTAGTTAGTTTTCCGGGGAGGCTCGGGCACCACAACCATATTCTGTGCAAATCAGCTCCGGTCCCGCCATACTAAACAAATACGTTCATAGACGGAATCAAAAGTCCCCCTTCCCTGGTACATCCCGTTTAGCGTAGCGGTTCGGGAGGGGATTTAGGGGGCAGTCGGGCGGACGATTCCTCTCCGTAACTGCCTCACCCCGCCCCTCTCCTTTAGGAGAGGGCGATCAATGACGACCGGCAAATTGTTTATTCTAATCATCGGAATTTAAAGTCCCCCCTTAAGTGGCACATTCAGAGTAGCGCAGTGGTTCTGGACTGGATATAGTGGGCGGTCGGGCGAGCGATTTAATGTACAATCAAAAGATATATATGGCTTGGAATTTTCCAAACACCGCTTTTTCCCTTCCTTTTGTAGCACTTTTCTAATTAACTACGTCTAGGAATAGAAGGTGTATAAAATTTTAATAACTAGATGGTTGGTATTAATTTAGTTGGTATTATGACGCTTATAATTTGTTAAAGTTTCTAATAATAGAGTTAGGTTTTATTTATATGTTATACTTATGAAGCGTGTTTTGATTTTTAAGGCCAAATGGATAGTATTTATGGGGGCTGTTTTACTACTGCCTTTGCTCGTGGGATGTCAGGATGATGCACTCCCGGAGGGCGAGATCCGCTTAAGCCAAATTCCTGATAACCCTGACTATACGTCTCTTCCCTTGATAGGCACCACATGGAAACTTGTCGGATTTGTGGATGAACACCGGAAAAGGGTAAAATTAGCGGAACCTGAAGGAGAAAGCTCCTTTTTGTTGACCTTTAAAGAAAATGGAGAAATTAGCGGACTGACATCTACAAATACGGCTTTCGGCACGTATCGCCTTAGCAATGATAGTATCTTGGAAATTTTAACGTTTACTAACACTACTGAGCTTAACGAGCTATATGATGGCGCATATTTTATAGCTTCCATGAACAATGTTTTTTCTTCTGCGCTATCGTCAAAAGGGTTGGCCCTCAACTACGATTCTCAAAAGTTCATGCTCTTCACGCCACAATAAGCATTCGGTATAATTGTTTTTTGGCAATACATCAACTCCATACTATGAAGAAACTATTTATAAAAAGAGAAATCTACCCCATTTATTCCAGTGGTGTCAGTTCTGATATCTTCAATTGGCTGTCAGGTTTATTTATGGAATTGTTGGGAAACCTCTCACGGTGTGAGAAAGGGTTAATACAAACGACGAAGCGGAAATAATTCAACCAACGACGAGAGCGTTAGGCCTGTACAGCGATCTCCCCCCAATTTTGGCAATAGAAACGATTAAAGCGGATAGTCCTCCCGCAGAAAAACCAGATAAACTTTTAGGGAGTGAACGTATTCAAAAGAATGATCAGAGATTCTTCCAACCGAAAGGCAAAACTTGACTGACGTGGGTTTTGGCGGTATTGGGATGACACCTCAAATTTCTTCGCTGCCAAAACAAAAACAAAATAATAATTAACGGTTTCCTAGGGCTCCGCTTCGCTACACCCTAGGCTACTGATTACGCCCTCTTCGGGGCTTAGAGTCTGTTTCGTCACTTAAACATGGACCTATTAACATGAAATATTTCAGCCGTAGTCCATACCTGACTGCCGTTCTTTAGGCAGGTATCTACTATATTTCAATATATATTCATCTTCCCCCCAAAATCCCATAAAACTATCCCAATACTAACAGAGATGTTAAAAGAATGCTTTGTCCCCAACTGCGGGATCTCAATAACATGATCCACCTCAGAAATAACCCCTTCAGCTACCCCAAAGACCTCATTTCCGAAAACCAGCGCATAGGTCTCTTCAGAAGAAGCCTGAAACTTGTTTAGCATCATGCTGTTGGATGTTTGCTCTAGCGCAATGGTTTTAACCCCTTCGGCCTTTAATCTTTTTACTAGTTCCACGGTATCGGGAACGTGTTCCCAATCCACCGACTCCGTGGCCCCAAGAGCAGTCTTTTGGATTTCCCGATGGGGTGGCGTACCGGTGATGCCACAGAGGTAAATCTTTTGTATGCGGAAGGCATCACCTGTCCTAAACGCGGAACCTACATTGTTTAGGCTGCGCACATTATCCAAAATTAGGATCAGGGGTGTTTTGTTGGTCGATTTATACTCCTCCACCGAAAGGCGGTTGAGTTCATCCATTGTAAGCTTTTTCATCGGCAAGCACGTTTTTAGGGCCCAAAGGTAAGGGAAAATGAAGCCACTTTGCCCCTCTCTTCAAAAAACGCTAGCTGCCTACACCAACTTTGAAGCGTTGGAGGGCTTCGGTTTTGGAGAGCTTACCAGCATCGTAATCAAACAAGTCAGCCATGCCAATACTGACATTTACCCAGTCAGGCACGTCACAGCCCGTGCAGTTACTCAGCCGTATGTTAAATACAAGCCGTTCCTTCCTGTCCATGCTTTTGACGGTACGGCCATAGGTTAGTATATTATCCTTGATTCCTTCCAAAAATTTAGGATAAAGCGCAGTAAGCTTTTCGGGATCGCTTTCTTCGTTTAGATCCTCAGATTTATCCGAAGGAAGTATAAAATTATACAGATTCTCTTCAGTACGTGTCAGCATATTGAGGTGATAGATCACCCCGAATTCCGGAATCTTATCGTAATAAGCATACCCGGTATAGTAAAACGTTTCAGAAAGGTCAGGCCGGTAAAGCCTGTCAAAAATATTTGCCAGCAATTCCAAATCTTGCTCCAAGCCTTCCGCAAAAGACTCCGAAAATAGTATTCGTCCAATAACTTCCGCTCTGCTTAGTTCCCCCGCCTTAAAGGCGCTCAGATCGCTCTTTTTGATTTCTGCGGAAAACCGTTGTTTTCGCATTACCATGGGGGACGATGCCCTATTTTGCAGAAACTTCCAGTTTGTAACAAAGGGAGATCGTTCTTCAACAATCTTTATCCGATCCTCGGGCTGAAGCTGTCCGATCAAATCCGCATATTCCAGCAGGAAAATGGTTACCTGCTCTTTTAACTGATCGGTCTGAACTTGGCTGAGACTGTCCCTGTCAATTTCCTTCGGAGCATCTGCCGTTTCAGTTAGGGATTTTCCAATCCGAATCGTTCCAGTCGGTGAAGATGGTTCAAAACCCCGGATTTGGGATGCGCCAGCTCCCTGATCAAAGGTTTTTCCAACCTTAATCCTTCCAGACTGAGTAGAAGGTATAAAGCGCCGATTATAGGATGTGCCAGTTCCCTGATACACATTGGGAGCCAATACAGTAACGGAATGCTGTGCGGGTAGGGTTATCATAACCCCATATCCCTCCAGATACTGGGCGGTTTGGCGGTCTTCCCTACGCGCGATTAGAAGCTGCTGTTTGGTTTCAACCAACGTACCCAACGCTGCGGCAGCTACTTTCAGGTCGCGGTCCATTTTTTCCACATCCACTTCCTGTGCAAGCAGGGAAGACTCCCATACTGTAACGGCCAGAAAAAGGGTCGTAAATATAAATTTTATGTTCATGGGTTTGAAACGCTAGGTGATTGTATTTCAGCCAGTAGGTACTCGAGGATTTCGCTTACTTCCTGCTCCAACTGATAGTTTTTGATTTGTAATCCGTTCAGCCGTTCTTGCAGGTAAAGGAGATCTTCTTCCCTTACCCGTTGTAAGCCGCTAGCATAATCCTCTAAAAGGAGATTCATGTAATTCTTCTGCGCCAAAGCAACCTCTTCCCAATACGTGGCAAGCAGGTTAGCGTTTTCATACTGTACGGATGCAAAGTAGGTATCCATCCTCGTTTCCAATTTCTTGGTGAGTTGTTCAATCAACCTACTTTCATTCAAGACTTGGGAAGGAAGCATTTTTTCCTCTAATTCCCTTTGCCATTGTTGCTGCCGATCGGTCATTCCCTTCTCCTGAGTGTGAAGTGATGCCTGAATTAATGTCACTATTTCTTCCCGGTCAAGTTCTTGTTTCTGTCCTTCCGAGGGCGTCGGTTCTTCTTTCTCAGAAAATGCAATGGAAAATCCTGAAGCTCCAATTTGAAGATCCGCACCGGTAAATCTTCCGATTAACATAAGGAATCCCAGCAGCATCGTGACAGCAGCGGCGTTCGTCACAAATCCCGAGAACATCGGTTTTCGCATTTCGGTAGTTGTTGGTTCTGGTAAGATCAAAATTGGAGGTTCTACCTGTTGATCAGTCAGATTTCCAAGAAGCTCTCTAGTTTGATCCAGTTCTTCCAACTTGATCCTTTCCTCGGGATGGGCCGAAAGATAGTCATCTACCTGTTGCTTTTCAGCGGGAGCTAATTCCCCATACAGGTAGTCTATCAATGTGGATTTATCAGGTTTATAGTTCATGTCTTTTTTGGTTTTGCAGTGAAAAAGAAGATGCCTTCAAATACTGCCGAAGGTGACTAAGCGCGTAATAAAGCCTAGACTTGGCCGTATTTTCCGATATTTCTAACGCCTCGGCAATCTCACGGAATTTCAATCCCTCGTATTCTTTTAGGATAAGGACTTCACGTTGCTCGCTGGATAGTTGCAGTAGTGCCTTCTGCACGGCATCCGCCAGTTCATTTTGTATTACTTGTTCCTCAGGATTATAGGCACTGCTTCGGATGGAAACTATTTCGCTTTCCTGCTTTACTGTGATAGGGCCATTTGATTGAATTCCACGATGCTTACTATTTTGCCGCTGCTGCATCCGGCAAAAATTCACAAGTAGGGTATACAACCAAGATTTGAATTTGGAAGTATCCCGCAACCCCCCCAGCTTTTGGTACATGGCAATAAATGTCTGTTGCGTAACGTCCATAGCCTGATCGTGATCACCGAGGTATTTCAACGAATAGTTGTACACCCGCTTGTACCAGCACTGAACCAACCGGCCTTGCGCCCGGGTATGTCCGGAGCGTGCCTGGTCAATCAACAGCTGATCTTCGGAGAGTTCATTCATTCGTTTGCCGTTTGCTTTATGGAACCTAGGGATTTTTGTGCTTAAGATGAAAAAGGGAGCCAATTAGTTTTACGGAAGGCCATATTTTTTAGCTGCATTTTTGTTTCCGCTCGGGATAAGCTAAATTCAGGGTTTATTTGATAAACCTACCCGACTAAATGGCAAAAGCAGCAACCAAAGAAACCCCGCTGATGAAGCAGTACAACGCTATCAAAGCCAAGCATCCAGGTGCCTTGTTGCTTTTTAGGGTGGGGGATTTTTACGAGACGTTCGGGGAAGATGCCGTGCGGGCAAGTAAGATTCTTGACATCGTTTTGACCAAACGGGCCAACGGCTCTGCTTCCCATATCGAGTTGGCTGGCTTTCCGCACCATTCCCTCGACACCTACTTGCCCAAGCTCATCCGAGCCGGGAACAGGGTAGCCATCTGTGACCAGTTAGAGGATCCAAAAGACGTAAAAGGAATCGTCAAGCGGGGGGTGACGGAACTGGTCACTCCGGGCCTTTCGTTCAACGACAACGTGCTAGACAAGCGACACAATAACTATCTGGCCTCTATCCAATTTGGTGGGGACAGGTTGGGTATTGCCTTTTTGGATTTGTCTACCGGAGAATTTATGGCTGCTGAGGGAGATGTCTCTTATTTGGCCAAGCTTTTACAAAGTTTCAGCCCTTCCGAGGTTATTTACTCCAAAGCCCATAAATCCAGTGCTCCCGATTTGTTAAAAAATGAATACACGACCTTTCATTGTGAGGATTGGGTATTTCAATATGACTATGCTTATGATAGGCTCGTCCAACATTTTGGCACAGCCAATCTGAAAGGCTTTGGGGTTGAAAATCTGCCGCAGGGAATTGTGGCTGCCGGCGCGATCCTGTATTATTTGGAAGAAACCGAGCACAAGGAGGTAAAACACATATCCGCCATCTCCCGAATCGCGGAGGAAAAATACGTTTGGTTGGACAAGTTCACCATCCGTAACCTGGAACTTATCCATGCACAGCAGGACGGAGGGGTTCCCCTAATTCAGATTCTGGACCACACCCATACGCCAATGGGCAGCCGGATGATGAAAAAATGGCTCGTATTGCCCCTCAAGGAAAAGGAGCCTATAGAGGAGCGGCAGAAAATTGTCAGTTTTTTCCACAAGGAACCGGAGCTTCGGGAGGAAATAATCTCCCATTTGAAGCATATTGGGGATCTGGAGCGGCTGATTTCTAAGGTGGCCGTGGGACGGATCAATCCGCGGGAAATGAACCAGCTTCGCCGTGCCCTTAAAAGTACGCTTCCAATCAAATCCTTGCTAAAGGAGCAAAAGAATCCGGCGCTAAAGAAGTTGGCGGACCAGATCAATCCATGTGACTTTCTGTTGGAAAAAATCGAGCGGGAGCTTTTGGAAGATGCCCCCATGCTGACCCATCAGGGAGGGGTCATCAAAAACGGAGTAGATCCCGACTTGGACGAATACCGAGGATTGGCCAATACGGGTAAAGACCATTTGCTCCAAATTCAACACAGGGAGGTAAAAAATACCGGTATCAGTTCGCTGAAAGTGGCCTTCAACAAGGTCTTTGGCTATTACCTGGAAGTAAGTAATACCCACAAGGATAAAGTACCTTCGGAATGGATCCGCAAGCAAACCTTAGTAAATGCTGAGCGGTACATCACCGAAGAATTAAAGGTGTACGAAGAAAAGATCCTGCATGCGGAGGAGCGCCTGATCGCTCTGGAGCAGAAGTACTTCAACCTGCTGGTACAGGATGCCGCCGATTATGTCAGCAGCATACAGCAAAATGCCCGGGTTTTGGGTACCATGGATACGCTTCTATCCTTTGCCCATGTAGCCGCCGCCAACAATTACAGCCAACCCAAGATTGCGGATACCGATTCCCTCGAAATCAAAGATGGCCGGCATCCGGTAATTGAAAAGCAGCTTCCCATCGGGGAGGAATATGTGCCCAATGATATTTTTTTGGACAACAATTCCCAGCAGATCATCATCATCACAGGTCCAAATATGGCGGGCAAGTCCGCCTTGTTAAGGCAGACTGCCCTTATTGTGCTGATGGCGCAGATGGGTAGTTTCGTTCCGGCCTCTTATGCCCGCCTGGGAATTATAGATAAGGTCTTTACCCGGGTAGGAGCTTCGGACAACCTGTCAAAAGGTGAATCGACATTTATGGTAGAGATGACCGAGACAGCGAGCATCTTGAACAATCTCTCTGACAGGAGTTTGGTTTTAATGGACGAGATAGGGCGGGGTACCTCCACCTATGACGGCATATCCATTGCTTGGTCCATCGTGGAGTACCTGCATAATCAACCCAAATGCCGGGCAAAAACGCTCTTCGCTACCCATTACCATGAACTAAACCAACTGGCGGAGGATTTCCCCAAGGTCAAGAACTTCAATGTGTCGGTAAAGGAGATGGGCAATAAGGTGATTTTTATGCGGAAGCTAGAAAAAGGAGGCAGTGAACACAGCTTTGGAATCCACGTCGCCCAGATGGCCGGCATGCCTAATCCCGTAGTGCTACGTGCCGCGGATATTATGAGGCATCTGGAAAAGGACAAAAACATGAAACGGGAGCGGGAGAATATGCGGGACATTCCGAAGAATAATTACCAGCTAAGCCTCTTTGAGCTTGACCCGAAGTTTAAGCGGGCCCAAGAGCTTTTGGAGAAGATCGATATAAATACCATTTCGCCAGTGGAAGCATTGATCAAACTCAACGAGATCAAGAAGACACTCGAATAAAAGATAGTTGCTAATAATCAGTGGTCTACTACAGTAACGATGGAGGCTAAATAAAATATTTGGTGGGGAATATTGCCTTTTACAAAAAAGGGGGTAAATTTGCATTCACATTTGACATAAGGTCAATCTAGGCGAAAGTAGCTCAGTTGGTAGAGCACGACCTTGCCAAGGTCGGGGTCGCGAGTTCGAATCTCGTCTTTCGCTCCAATAAAGCCCTTTTTAGGGCTTTATTCTTTAGGGGCCTATTGCAAACTGCCTCTAAAGAAAATGTAGGTATTGCTCGTCAATAGCATATGCCGGGATGGTGGAATAGGTAGACACGCAAGACTTAAAATCTTGTGGCCGTAAGGCCGTGCGGGTTCGATTCCCGCTCCTGGTACACTGATTACAGTTAGTCAAAGCTTCTTCTAAAGAGAAGCTTTTTTTGTGACGCTGCGTTGGGACAATTTTTTTTAACCATGTGCAAATACTCAAATGCTTTACACATAAAAGACTTAGATGCCTCCTCAACTATATTCCCATTCCAATTGAAGGTTAACAGATGATTTACCTACATACCTGTTATCTAACTTGAAAAGAAGGAGGATTTAGCGGTACCACTGAAGCAGGACTTAAACAACATAATAATAGGTTCACCTTTCAGAGATTGTTTCGCTGCTCAGCATAGTACAGGACAGTGTTTTCATGCTAAACACTATCTTTGAAAATGGTTTCGTTTCCCCGGAAGCCGACGGCGAATGTGCTTCCGTTTGTAAAGAAATCGAGGCGTTTCGTAGCCTGAGAAGCTGTTATAAGTATCTTTATAGGCCGAAGACAAACTTTACATGCTTACCTTAGTTCTAAAGCATGAACGAGTAATAGGAAATCAGATAAAAGAACCGTTAGCTAGTTGGATGCGAACCGTAGCAATATTCTCCCGACTTTGATCGGGACACGTTCTGACCAGTAAAAATAAAATATAGACACATGAAATCGAGCATTGCGTACCCGTCACACCGAGGGATGATTATAATTGCGAGATTCCGTGTGGCAACTGAAAAGCAAATTATAAACACATGAAAGTCGGATTATTTATCCCCTGCTATGTAGACCAGTTCTATCCATCCGCCGCAATCGCGTCGTTGGAGTTATTGGAAAAATATGGCGTAGAAGTTGACTATCCTATGGATCAAACCTGCTGTGGACAGCCGATGGCAAATTCCGGATACGAACACTATGGAAAAGACGCGGGGGAGCTTTTTATGAAAAATTTCGGCGACTTTGAATACATCGTGGCTCCTTCCGGCAGTTGTACCTTGCACGTGAAAGAACACTTGCTATCCCATGATGGTACAGGACCAAAAATTTATGAACTGTGTGAGTTTCTCACAGACGTACTCCAAGTGTCGGAAATTCACGCCAGCTTTCCCCATAGAGTAGGATTTCACTCCAGCTGCCATGGGCTTCGAGGCCTGCACTTAGCGAAACCTTCCGAAATCGTTGGAAAGGACTTTAACAAACCAGTTAGCCTACTGGAAAAAATAAACGGTTTGGAACTGGTCAAGCTTGACCGCAAGGATGAATGCTGCGGATTTGGGGGCACTTTTGCGGTATTTGAAGAAGGGATTTCTGTTCAAATGGGAAAAGACCGCCTTGCGGATCATCTAGATAAAGGGGTAGAAGTGATTACCGCTGCGGATATGTCCTGTCTGATGCACTTGGAGGGACTGCTAAAACGTGAAAAAAGCTCCGTAAAAATCATGCATATTGCGGAGATTCTCAACGGAAATCCCATTCACTCCTAATCGTTCGAGTAAATAAAAAGAAAGTACTATGGCGGAGAATAGAACACATGCGGAAGCCGCAGAGGAGTTTTTGAAAGACGAAGAGAGAACCCATTGGCACGACGATACGCTATGGCATGTGCGTACCAAACGTGATACGGCAGCCCAAAAGCTCCCCGAATGGGAAGTTTTGCGTGAAAACGCCTCTCAAATAAAGGAGTATGTATTGTCCCACCTGGATGAGTTGTTGATTCAGTTCGAAAACAACGCCACGGCAAACGGCGTCACCGTCATTTGGGCAAAAAATGCGCAGGAACACAACGACCACGTGTACCGGATTCTACAGGAAAACCATGTCAAAAACCTAGTAAAGAGCAAATCCATCCTCACGGAAGAGTGCGGATTAAACCACTTTTTGGAGGCAAAAGGGTACGATGTAGTGGATACGGATTTGGGCGAGCGGATCATTCAGTTCAATCACCAAGTCCCCAGCCATATCGTGATGCCAGCGATTCATCTAAAGAAAAAAGAAATAGGAGATATCTTCCACAAACACTTGGGTACGGACGCAGGTGCGGATGACCCGCAATATTTGACCGAAGCCGCTCGCCTCCACCTACGTGAAAAATTCATTCAGGCCAACGCAGCCATTACCGGAGTAAATTTCGGCATAGCCGAGACTGGAGGTTTTGTGGTCTGTACGAACGAGGGCAATGCCGACATGGGTACCCACTTGGCGGATATCCACATAGCATGTATGGGTATTGAAAAACTTATCCCGCGGGCGGCAGATCTAGGCGTATACCTGAGGTTGCTGGCAAGAAGTGCTACGGGGCAAAGCATTACAAATTACAACTCACATTTTCACAGGCCCTCACCCGGCAAGAAAATGTACATCATCTTGGTAGATAACGGCAGGACGGAGCAATTGGGTCGGGAGGATTTCCGCAATTCTCTCAAATGTATCCGCTGTGGTGCCTGCATGAATACCTGCCCTATCTACAGAAGGAGCAGCGGATTTAGCTATGGGTCTACGGTACCCGGACCTATAGGATCCATCCTCTCCCCAGGAATAGATTTAAAAAAACACAGCACCCTTCCCTTTGCGTCTACCCTTTGCGGTTCTTGCTCGGATGTCTGCCCCGTGAAAATCAACATCCACGAGCAACTGTATAAATGGAGGCAGGTAATCGCTAAAGAGGGCAACCCAGAACCCGCCAAAAAGTGGGCCATGAAGCTCGCCGGAAAGGTTTTGGGAAATCCTACTTTGTATAACATAATGGGAAAATCGGCACGAACTGCACTTAAGTTATCTCCTAATAGCCTAATCTATACCAGGTTTAACGCCTGGGGGAAAAAGCGTGACCTACCGGAGGTCCCAAAGGAAAGTTTTAAGGAATGGTACAAGAAAAACAGAACAAATGACTAGTCGGGAACAGATACTTGAGGCAATCAAAAAATACAAACCCGCAGCCACTGGACTGCCGGAGCACCTTTCCTATCCCACATTGGAAGTAGATCAGTTGATTGGACAGTTCCAACAATCCAGCATGCTAAACGGCGGAAAAACCATCGTTATAAAAACTGTCGAAGAAGTCTCTTCGTACCTACAAGTACATTTTGATAAGCAACTACAGGTAGTTTCGTTGATTCCTGAATTACAGGGCACGCTTGATATTACAAAGATCCTGGATCCTCACGACCTGGAAGCGGTAGAATTGGCCGTCTTGCGGGGAACATGGGCCGCGGCTGAAAATGCGGCGATATGGATGCCGGAGGAAAACCTTGTCCATCGGGCATTGCCATTTATTGCCCAACACCTAGCTGTTGTGATTGAGAGCAAAAACCTCGTGCGGGATATGCATGCCATATACGAGAAAATAAAGGTAGACGAATTTGGCTATGGCGTATTCATAGCCGGACCTTCCAAAACAGCCGATATCGAACAATCGCTGGTAATCGGCGCCCATGGTCCACGAAGCATGACCGTATTTTTAGTAAGCACTTAGGCTATTTTTTGTAAATCGGTGAGCTCATGGGATAAATATCTTCTGGGCTGAATTTTTTTCATACACGACTTCACGTATTCTTAACAAAAAGGAAAGGCCTGTTTCAGGCTTTTCGCTGTATATTCCATACACCTAGCTAAACTACTACCGGATCCCTCGCACAAGGAAGTCTAACCATCCGAAGCAGATCTTCAATACGAAACTACACCCTTCGGCGTGTAGGCCAGTGACAACTGTAAAAAGATAATCGTAAATTATATGAAAACAATTCTATGTATCTGCCTTTGCCTGCTTATCGGACTTGTGCCCGGCAATGCGCAACAGTCAAAAGACCAGCATCCCGGGTTCCTTATCAAACCTTACCTCCAATACAGTACACAAACAGAGATGAGCCTCTTATGGGAGACAACGCATGAAGCTTCTTCTCGGGTAGAATTTGGAAAGGCAAGATATGAAACCGGAAAAGCCATACTTGACCAAGTGGTATCCGACGGTGGATTCAAGCAAATGCATGAGGTTACGTTGCAATCCTTAGATCCCGAAACAAACTATTTTTACCGGGTTACATCCATCACTGAAGCTGGGGATACGATTCGAACCGCTGTGCTTCCCTTCAAAACGGCAGTTCGCGAAGACAGTCCCTTTGCTTTTACCATCTTTAGCGATTCGCAGAATAATCCGGATGTATGGAAGAAAATTACTACCCTAGCCTTAGAGGAGCGCCCAAATTTTGCCATTCACAGTGGAGATCTAGTAGGCCTTGGTTACAGAAAAGGAGAATGGATCGATGAATTTTTTGCCCCATCTTATCCATTTATGAAGCAAATCCCAATTTACTCCATCTTGGGTAACCACGAACATGATGCCGCTTACTACTACCAATATCTAAAAAATCCCGATCCCGAGCATTACTACAGTTTTAAATATGGTAATGCGGAATTTTTCATGATCGATACAGATCAATATCAGTCACCGGGTACACCCTTATACCGATGGCTCGAAAAAGCCTTGGCAACCTCAGGCGCTACATGGAAGTTTGTGGTGCAGCATCACCCACCCTATTCGTCCGAAGAAAATGATTATGGAGACACTAATCTCGAACTTTCAACGTATGGCGATGAGGAAGCCAAGTTGCTCGTTCCGTTGTACGAAAAATACGGCGTTGACATGGTGTTTTCAGGTCACCTGCACATGTACGAACGGACTTGGCCCATTTTAGAGGAAAAAGTAGTAGAAAAAAACGGGGTGATGTACCTGATACTTGGCGGGGCCGGGGGAGGTTTAGAACGAGCGTCACCGAATCGTACTTGGTTTACGCACAAGGTCCGCACGCTGCACCACTACGGATACATCGCCATTAATGGAAATCAATTGCACTATCAGGCCATCGATCAGGAAGGAAATCTATTCGATCAGTTTACGCTAGACAGCAGCCGGCCCAAAAGCAGGGCCGAACAGCTTGCTCCCATCACACCTCGGCCTAAATCCGAACGACGAAAATTTATCGGCCAACTACCGGTCGAGTTGGTTACCGCCAATACAACCGATGCCATACATTACACCATAGATGGAAGCTTTCCAGGAAGAAAATCTCCCCGTTATCAAGGCCCTATACTGCTTTCAGAATCAATCACACTCCAAGCCATCGCCTTCAATACGCAAGGAGCGAGTCCCCTAGCTACCTACATCTTTGAGAAATCCGATCTTTTACCAGCGACTTCCAAGGACAATACCTTTCAGCCTGGATTACGCTATTCGTATTACACAGGCAAATTACAGGATCCAAAAGCACCACTATCCGACCAGCTACAGTCGAAAGGAAGTGGGACGATTTCCTCATTGGACCTAAACGCTATACCTAGTCAGGCACTAAACTGGGGGGTGGATCTAGAAGGTTATTTAGAGGTGCCCGAAAGCGGATACTATAATTTTTCGGGCCACGCCTACCAGCTGTTTCGTTTTTATCTGCATGGCGAGCTAAAAATAGAGGAGTACAGCCGTGAAGTAGATCACTCCTGTGAGGTGTTTCTCGAAAAGGGGCTACACCCTGTGAAATTTTCCTTCTACCTTCCTGATCGATATACGCTTTATTGGCAATTCACGTATGTGGACCCCAGTGGAACAAAAGGACCTGTTTCTACACTAAATTTTTATTTTAAGTAGGCTTCATGAAACGTTATTATAAGACTATTTTTCTAGTACATGAACCTTAAAACTAGTAAATAATAGCACTTTACCGGATATATTTGTACATTTTATATCCATCATCATGTTATGAATCCTTTATTTGACGAATTCAGTAACTAAAGTGAGTAAACCACACCAAAAATACCCCGATCGGGGTATTTTTTTTATTATGAGATTGACCTACCTTTACATCGGGTGATTAAGCAACTTTTCCAGCTAACTGTTTTTGCAAGATGGGGACAAGATTCGATATTTTTTGTCCCCATATTTTTCACAGTTTTCTTTGATTAAGATCGCATCGTAGCTACCTATTTTTCTTATTTTTACGACCATGGATAAATTGCCGTCATCCGAGAAAAACGGATTTTTACTTTTGGGAATACTCTTGGTATCTTTTACACTTCGACCCTCAATTACCGCCGTGGGGCCTTTGATTCCGTTCATTAGGGAGGATTTGGGGCTTTCCAATGCATGGGCGGGATTTCTTACGACACTTCCCTTAATTAGCTTTGCGACGTTTTCGCTTTTTTCCGCCGCCATAGGGAAAAGACTTGGGCATGCCCGAGCCATACTACTGGGGATGGTAGTACTTACAATGGGATCAGTACTGCGCGTACTCGGTGGTTCTTGGATCCTCTTTTTAGGCACAAGCCTTACAGGAATTGGCATTGTGCTCTGCAATGTCCTACTTATTCCGCTGGTAAAGGTAAGGATGCCCGCTAAAGTCGGTAAAGTGACCGGAATCTATGCTACAGCTATGTCGTTGATGGCTGCTATTGCATCCGCGATCAGCGTACCCCTTGCTGTGTCCTTTGGATGGGGCTGGCGTGGATCGTTGCTATTTTGGGTGCTCTTTTTAGGTATCGCCATTGTGTTTTGGATCCCTCAGATAAAACCTCAAAAGGCAGTTTCAAAAAACGCGGACATCGGCCGGGTGGCAAACGTATGGCGTTCACCTTTGGCCTGGCAAGTCAGTCTGTTTATGGGTGTGCAGTCTTTCCTTTTCTTCACGCTGATTACTTGGTTACCGGATTTTTTCATTGTCCGCGGCGTAAGCGCTACTCAGGCTGGGTTGATTATTGCGTTGATGCAGTTGGTCGGTCTGATTGGGACCTTCGTGTCACCAATGATTGCGGTCAGATTTAGCGCACAGTCCAATATGATCCTTGTCCTTGGCAGTTGCTACCTGATCGGTTTTGGCCTGCTTTTGTCCCCTGTCCTTCTAGTGAATGTAATAGGAATATCGCTGGCAGGCTTGTGTATGGGCGCTAGTCTAAGTATGGCTTATACGCTGATCACGCTTCGCGCGGCAAACGATCAGACCACTGCGGCGCTCTCGGGTATGGCACAGTCCACCGGGTATTATTTGGCAGCTTGTGGCCCTTTGCTTTTTGGAGTAGCCATCGATATCTGGCCAAACTGGAATATTTTGGTACACCTGATGTTGATTTGTTCTGTGTGTTTCACAGGGTTTGGTTACTTCGCCGGGAAGAACCGTACCATCTGAAACCTCTATTCTTAGCCGGTTTTTAGTACGATGAATATCGAAAAGCTAGGTATAGGTTCTTAAGAAAACGGGACTGAATAGCGAATTTCTCACTTCCAAAGACTAGGGCATTACGTTCATTTGATGCCCAGCCTGAAATTACCATCCAATTATCCGGAGATGTTAAGCTTCTTCTTCCATAAGCAGTACCTCATAAACAACCCGGAGCATTCATAGCGTGTTTTCACTACGTCCATTACCTTTAGGACGAAAATACGGATTTGGTGTTTTTTTCAGGATATATTGGGTATTTTTGTCGAGAGCCTAACGGAATAATCATGCAAGAATACGTTGAATCTTTCGGAATATCTTCCGAGGTATTTTCTTATGTCATTATGCCAATACTGATATTTTTGGCCCGGATAGGGGATGTATCTATAAATACCTTGCGCATCGTGTTTGTCATGTCCGGGAGAAAATTCATTGCGCCGCTAATGGGTTTTTTTGAGGCGTTGATCTGGCTATTGGCAATTGGACAGATATTTCAAAACATCGATAATCCTCTTTCCTACATTGCCTATTCAGGAGGCTTTGCCATGGGCATCTACGTGGGAATGACAATAGAGGAAAGACTTGCCTTAGGTAGGGTACTTGTTCGGATTATTACTCCGGAACCAATGAATGAACTGGTGGAATACATGAAGGAAAAGGAGCATCGTTTTACCATCGTAGGCGCTGAGGGACGATACGGCCGCGTTCAGGTAATGTTCACAGTACTGAAGCGGGAAAACCTAAAAGCTTACATCGAAAAAGTTAAGCAAGTCAACGATAAAGCGTTCTATACCATTGAGAGTGTCAAGCGTGCAAGCGAAGACGATTTTATCCCTACAGAAAACAAACCTAATTTTGCGGCAAGATTATTTGGGAAAATAAGAAAATAAGCGCTACCTAAGGCAGCTGATCGGTAAACGGGATTGTTCGTACTTATGCATTCAAATCGGTCTGCAGAAGAAAGACTTACCAAGTCACTTGACCCAAGTTATTCATGTTTCTTACTATCCAACTTTGGCGGCCCCGCAGGTAATTCGTAGGTTTTGTAGGATTCCATCGACGGGGATTTGGCAGGACAGCTGCTATATAGGCCGCTTGCTGTCTGGATATTTCTTTGGCAGGCTTTTTATAGTAATGCTGGGCCGCTGCTTCTATGCCATAAATGCCCTCTCCCATTTCAATGACATTCAAATAGACCTCCATGATGCGCCTTTTACCCCAAATTCCCTCAATAAGCAATGTGAAATAGGCCTCAAGCCCTTTCCGGAACAGGTTTCGGCCTTGCCACAAAAAGACGTTTTTGGCGGTTTGGTTACTGATGGTACTACCACCACGGAACCGTTTGCCACTTTCGATTTCCTTGCGGGCTTGTTGAATGGACTCCCAATCAAATCCATTGTGCGTGGTGAACTTTTGGTCTTCAGCGGCAATTACCGCTAAGGCAACATGCGAAGAGATTTCACTCAGTGGTACCCAATCATACTTTAAGCGGACTACCTTTTCCGGATCACTCAGTTGCTCTATACTACGTATTAGCATCAATGGAGTAACCACTACCGGAACAAAGCGTAAGATAAGGACAGACAGCACAGAGGCCAAAAAAAGACCTAAGGCCATAATCATCCCAAAACGAATCACTTTCTTTATCTTCCGCTTCATCGGGCAACTATTTTTCTAAAATTTACCTGCAAATTTACATTAAATTCATCGGTATTATACAAGCCTCTAGATTTCGGCCTACTTTTGTTTTTGACGATTAACCAGATAGAGTCATCTGGTTCTTTTCCCGTAACCAATATGGAAAGTAAACCAACACCGAATTTACCTGCTTCTTTTGTTTCTCAGCTACAAACTGTTTTGGATCCTCAAGGAATCAGTGAATTTCTGAAAGGTCTCGAACAGCCCACACCGATTTCGATTCGGTATAACACCCACAAGCACGTTGGTCCCGATGCCGGGTTAACCCCTGTACCATGGTGCCCTACTGCCTATTACCTCAGGGAACGTCCTTCGTTCACCTTGGATCCACTTTTTCATGCCGGCACATACTATGTACAGGAGGCTTCATCTACCTTTTTATACCACATACTCAAGTCACTCGAACTGCCCACTGCCAGTGTTGCGTTAGATCTCTGTGCCGCACCGGGCGGCAAGTCTACCCTCCTAAGTTCTTTTTTGGGGACATCAGGCATGCTAGTTGCCAATGAAGTCATCAAAAGCAGGGCGCAGATACTTAAAGAGAACACCATTAAGTGGGGATTGGGCAATACGGTCGTCACCCAAAATGACCCATCCCATTTTAGCGGGCTAGGAGGCATATTTGATCTAGTACTGGTAGATGCGCCATGTTCGGGGGAGGGAATGTTTCGAAAAGACCCTGCTGCCATTGCCGAATGGTCTCCCGAAAACGTGGCCCTATGTGCAGCAAGACAACAACGTATCCTTGATCAGGCCGGCGGTCTTCCTAAACCGGGAGCTTACCTAATCTATGCTACCTGCACGTACAATAGGAAAGAAAATGAAGATAATATTGCTTTCCTTGCCAGCGAATTTGCATACGAACCCATACGGGTACCCTTGGAGGCAAGTTGGGGCATTGTAGAAAGTGAGATTCCCGTGGATGGGCAAACCTTTTTCGGGTATCGTTTTTTTCCTCATCGCGTTAGGGGAGAAGGGTTCTTTATAAGTGTGCTTAGACGTGCAGGCGGCGAGGAGCGTGAACTAAACCTTACCAAGGAATTCCGACACGACCACCTGAAACGGGTACCCAGTAAAGCCATTCCTAAGGAAATTGAGTCCCAGCTCATCGGCACAGAAGCGCTACAACTTTACCAACTTGGAGAAGGTTATTTTGCGCTCGATAAAGAAAGACAGGCTATTTTCGAAAAACTCTCACAAGCCTTACAAATCCGGTATTTCGGTGTAGAGCTGGGTCAGGCTATACGTGGAGAGTGGATTCCAAGCCATGAATGGGCGCTTTCAGTATTGGAAAAGGAAAATATTCCCAGATTAAATTTGTCCTTGGAAGAGGCGTTAAGCTACTTACGAAAAGAAGCCATAAGTGCAGACCAATCTCCAAAAGGATGGCTGTTAGCAACTTATATGAACCTTCCAATAGGCTGGGTTAAAAATCTTGGAAACCGGGTGAACAACTACTATCCGAAAGCTTGGCGAGTAAGGTCCTGATCTAGCGTAGGTTAGGAAAGATCTTCCCATTGGGAAAGGTCTAGCACCTCGTCATCAAGGTAATGGGGGTACATTTTTTTGTGGCATTTCCTTACCTCCTCGGTGAGCACCTCCCGAAATCCTTCAACATTTTCTCCGGTCTCTGCGGCCATAAATACGGGTTTGATGTCCGATTTTTTGGCATAGCTTTGTTCCAATTTGTCAAAGTCGATGAAATTTCCCTCTTCGATCTCCAATTCAGTCATGAACATTCGTTCCTCTTCAGAGGGCATTTTTGGAGCGACATCTATTTTATTGAATACTAAAATTATCGGCTTATCGCTCACGCCCATTTCACTTAGCGTCTGGTTCACCACCGTGATTTGGTCCTCAAAACCGGGATGGGAAAGGTCTACCACATGAACCAACAAATCAGCTTCCCGGATCTCCGCCAAGGTAGATTTGAACGATTCGATCAAGTGTGTCGGGAGTTTGCGTATAAACCCGACTGTATCAGATAAGAGAAAGGGAATATTTTCCAAAACGACCTTTCTGACAGTGGAATCCACCGTCGCAAAAAGCTTATCTTCAGCGAGCACATCGGCCTTTGTCATTAGCCTCATCAGGGTACTTTTTCCCACGTTGGTATATCCCACCATCGCTACACGAACGATTCCTTCCCGCCCTTTTCGCTGCGTAAAGCCTTGCTTTTCAATTTTATCCAGCTTTTCTTTTAGGAGTGTTATTTTATTGCGAATATCTCGTTTATCTGTTTCAATTTCTTTCTCACCGGCACCACCTCTAGTGGAAGTACCACCCCGTTGCCGTTCCAAGTGCGTCCACATCCTGGTTAATCTTGGGAGAAGGTATTGAAATCGCGCTAATTCAACCTGCGTCTTGGCCTGCGCAGTCTGTGCTCTATTTAAAAAAATATCCAAGATCAACAAGGGACGATCATAGACTTTTACCTTCAGCTCATTTTCTAGATTTCTCATCTGCGATGGCGAAAGGTCGTCATCGAACACAACCATATTTACCTTAAAAAACTCAACATAATTCTTGATTTCCTCTAGCTTTCCAGAACCTACAAAGGTCCTCACATCAGGCCGCTCGAGACGCTGGGTAAAGCGGTGTATCGCCTTTGCGCCAAGGGTCTCTGTCAATTCTGCAAGTTCGTCTAAGTGATGTGAAACACCCTTTTCTGTGTCCTGCTGATGGATCAGGGCGACAAGTACCGCTGTCTCAGGTTCAGGGGCAGTATCTATAAGTTTTTTTAATTTTCTGGAATATTTGTTCATACTCGAGGTTTCGCTGACTGGTAAAAATGGTAACGAATCTTATACCAATTTGATTCATTTTGCGTAAAGTACGGCCTAATTTATGAGATTTGATGACAAATAGGATGCCGCATTAGAACTGACAAATAAATTTGGCGATATTTATCCGCCCTGAATAGCAAAATAACTAATTTTGCAGCAAGATTTTCGTAAAATAGCATGCCATGAAATCGATTACATGAAGTTTTTTTCACCCTTTTTCAATGATTTAACTAGTAACGTATGGAAGTAAGAGATACGCCCATTTCTGGAGTCTATGAGATTTATCCCCGGATTTTTAACGACGACCGTGGTTATTTTTTGGAAACATACAAGCAAGATGTTTTTGAGAAGCACGGATTACCCACGCAGTGGAAGCAGGATAACCAGTCTTTTTCGGAAGCAGGCACGGTCCGAGGACTGCATTTTCAACAAGGTGTCCATGCACAGGCCAAACTTGCCCGGGTCATCGTAGGCAAGGTTCTTGATGTATGCGTAGACATTCGTAAAGGATCGCCCACATTCGGAAAATTCCATGCGGTGGTTCTGGACGCAGCGCTTCAAAATATGCTGCTCATCCCAAAAGGATTTGCCCACGGGTTTGCAGTATATGAGGATGCTGTCTTTTCATACAAATGTTCCGACCTTTACAATAAGGACAGTGAAGGCGGAATTTTATGGAACGATCCGGAGTTAGGTATTGAGTGGGGTGTCGCTAACCCAATCCTGTCACAAAAGGATCAAGGGTGGCCGACCCTAAAGGAATATGCAGAAATTAGCGGAGGAGGATTTTAATGTCTTTATTTGATATATTAAAGAAGAACACGACCAAAAAAAATGAGCCGCTTAACCTGTCTTGGTTGGGGGTGGATATGCACAACCACCTCATTCCGGGTATAGATGATGGCTCAAAGTCCCTAGATGAATCGGTAGAACTCATTCGACTGCTTCATGAGCTAGGGTTAAGAAAGCTAATCATGACCCCACATGTCATGAGTGAATTTTATCGAAACACTCCTGAAATGATACAGAACGGGCTTGTGCAAGTCAGGCTGGCAGTGGCCGATGCGGGAATTGACATCGAACTTGAGGCCGCTGCTGAGTATTACATGGATGAAATTTTCTTTGAAAAAATTGAAAAAAAGGAGCCACTACTTACATTTGGAGGAAATAAAGTCCTTGTAGAGACTGGGTTTTTGAGCAAGCCACAGATCTTGATTGAGACATTTTTTCGTATGGAAATGGCAGGGTACCAACCTGTATTCGCCCACCCGGAGCGTTACCTGTACCTACATCAGGATACTGAGTTGCTTGATTCGCTTGCGGAAAGAAATATTTCCTTCCAGTTAAACCTGTTGTCACTCACTGGCTATTATTCCAAACCGATAAAAAAATTTGCCGAAAAGCTGATAGATAGAGGCCTGATTAAACTAGTAGGTACAGACTGCCATAATATACGCTACATAGAAGCCCTTGAGCGGCTACCGAGAGAAAAATACTACCATAAACTCCTTGAATTAAACCTGATGAATCCTGCGCTATGAAGATACTAATCACCGGTATTACGGGGTTGCTTGGAAGTTATTTGGCCAAGGAATTGCAAGGATATGGGGAAATTCATGGGTTGAAGCGGGAAAGAAGCTCATTGAGGCTCTTAAAAGGCGTAGAAGGTGAGATCCACTGGCATACCGGAGATGTCACCGACTACCAGTCATTGAGCGACGCCGTGGACAACATGGACCTTGTTATTCACTCCGCTGGACTTGTTTCATTTTTGCCAAAAGACCAGAAACAGCTCTTGGAGGTCAACACGCAAGGAACGGCTAACGTCGTGAATGTGATGTTAGAAAAAGGCATTAAACGATTGGCATTCATCAGTTCTGTTGCTGCATTAGGCCGCGATGTAGCCCAGCCTCTCATTGACGAAAACTTCAAGTGGGTGAGCTCTGACTTAAACACCCCCTATGGTATCTCCAAACACATGGCGGAACTTGAGGTGTGGAGAGGCTGTCAGGAAGGATTGGAAGTGATGGTGTTCAACCCCTCAATCATTCTGGCTAAAGTCGAGGACGAACGCTCAAGTTCCTCGATTTACCAATATGTGTTACAAGGGAATTCGTACTACCCCCAAGGCTCTGTCAACTACATTGATGTCCGAGACGTAGTGATATTGATACGTACGTTGATGGAGCGTGCTCCTTGGAATGAGCGTTATATCTTGAATGCCACAACGGAGTCATATCAATCCTTTTTCAGTCAGATGGCAGAAATCTTCGGCAAAAAAGCGCCGAGCAAGCCCTTAACATCAGGGATCTTGAATATGGTCGTTGCATGGACGAAATTAACCAATCCTTTCCGGCGAATTCCGTTGATGGTGAACAAACAAACCGCTGAACTAGCTCAGCTTCAGACGGCATTCGATAATACGAAAGTACAATCAATACTGAAGCACAGGTATATAACGCTAAAGGAAACACTGACCTGGGCAATGGTGAACGAAAAAACCCATCATACCGTTTAGTATCCATCTTACGAGATTGCAAAAAAAATAATTTCCTAACCCCCTTAAGCTATCAAATATTTTGGTACCTTAAGATTGAATTTAAAAAAAGATCGATGACGGGAGATTTTGAAAACCACTCAGAACAGGAAAAGGAGTTGGTTCAGCGATTTGAACTTGCTCAAAAAACCAACGGGGATCTTTATTTTGGCGAGGAGGAACTAGAGGATATCATAAAGTTTTATTTGGATAACCTTAAATTCAAAAAGGCATTAAAGACCAGTCAGTTTGCTACCAATAAATTTCCCTTTTCCATAGAATTAAAATTGTTGCTAGCCCAATCCCTCATCTTTCTGGATGAACTGGAGGAGGGTTTAGAACTATTGGAAAACATAAATAACTTATCGCCCAACAACGAGGAAATCCTGCTGGCACTGGCCAACGTGTATTCGTTGCTTGGACAAAACAAAGATGCCATAGAGGTGTTGGAGAATTTTCTTCCCATGGCCGAGGATCAGGCGGAAATTTATTACCTTCTGGGGAATTTTTATAGGATGGAAAACGACAACGAGAAAGCCATCTATTGCTACAAGAAGTCTGTAACACTGAAAATCAACCACGAAGACGCGCTTTTCCAGCTTGCCATGATTACGGAGGAAGAGGGTTCCTTCGATGATATCCTTCAGTTTTATCAGGACTTTATAGATGAAGACCCATACAACGCAGGTTCATGGTACAACCTCGGTGTGGTGTATAATAGGCTTGGGAAGTTTGAGGAAGCGATCAAAGCCTATGACTATGCCCTTTTGATCGACGATACTTTTGCATCGGCTTATTTCAATTTAGGCAATGCCCTGATGAATACGAAGCAATATGAGCTTGCCTTAGAAGCCTACCAGAATACCATCAATTGCGAAGGAAGTAATGCTGAAAATTGTTGCTACCTCGCTGCGTCCTATGAAAAGCTGGACCAGATTGATATGGCGTTCAAGTACTTTAAAAAGTCAGCGAAGCTAGATCCCGAGTACGATGATGCGTGGTTCGGCTTGGGTATGTGTATGCTTAAAAGAAAAAAGTATTTTGAAGCCGTGCATTACTTCAGAAAAGCACTGAATCTCTCCGAAGAAAATGCCAATTACTGGGTAGGGTTGGCCGAATCCGAGTATAATCTCGGTAACTTGCAGGCTAGCGCTGAAGCCTATGAAGAAGCCATCAACCTTGAACCCGGCATCCTGGAGACCTACGTCAACTTATCTATTATCTATTTTGACCAGAATAGATTTGAAGAATCGGAAGATGTAATCAAAGAAGGGATTGAGGAACTGCCGGAGGAACCCGAGCTTTATTACCGACTCGTCGTATACTTGATAAAGACAGGGAAATACAAAGAAGCCTTTTCATATTTGGAAAATGCATTAACTTTGGACTTCGAAAAACACGTGATTTTGTTTGACCTTATGCCCGAGCTCGAAAAACAAAAGGCTATTTACAAAATTATAAATCAGTATAAAACTGATACAACCAAATAAAATTAATTACCATCTCTGTATACAAACGAATCGATTGAATGAACTACATTCTCAAAAGTATCCCCTTCAGGACGGTGAAGCCGCGAAAAGCGGGCTTTACCATGGCTATGGATAAGGGATTAAGCCTCCGAGAGGTGGAGGATTTTATCAGTATGAGTGGCGATTTTGTAGACATCGTAAAATTAGGCTGGGCTACTTCCTATGTCACAAAAAACTTAAAAACGAAAATTGAAACATACAGAGAAGCCGGTATCCCAGTTTATTTTGGCGGGACATTGTTTGAAGCCTTCATCATCAGAGATCAGTTTGACGACTACCGAAAACTACTTGATACCTATGAACTGACCTTTGCGGAGGTTTCCGATGGGTCTATTGTGCTGGACCACAAAAAGAAATGTGATTATATCCGTACCCTTTCGGAACAGGTTACCGTACTCTCAGAAGTTGGATCTAAAGATGCCGCAAAAATCATTCCTCCCTATAAGTGGATTGAACAAATGCAAAAGGAACTTGAAGCCGGTGCATGGAAGGTTATCGGAGAGGCCCGCGAGGGCGGTACGGTGGGTCTATTTAGGGATTCAGGAGAGGTACGACAAGGGCTTGTGGAAGAGATATTGACGAAGATACCGGAAGAAAAAATAATCTGGGAAGCGCCACAAAAAGAGCAACAGGTTTGGTTTATAAAGCTGATCGGAACAAATGTCAACCTCGGAAATATTGCACCCAACGAATTCATTCCGCTCGAAACGCTACGCCTCGGGTTAAGAGGAGATACTTTTGACCATTTCTTAGAATTGGAAAAAAAATAGCTACTTCCAATTTGAATTTTTACCGTTAGCGTTAGCAATAGACCATGAATAGAATTAAAAGTAAACTCCTGCTATTTTTAAAAGGGGTGGGTATGGGGTCAGCAGATATCGTTCCAGGCGTATCTGGAGGGTCAATCGCGTTGGTCACAAAAATCTATGAAGAGCTCCTTGACAGCATTAAATCGATCGATCTTGAAGCGTTGCGGTTGTTGCGTTCATTCCGGTTAAACGATTTTTGGAAACATGTCAACGGTTCCTTCCTAGTTACACTGTTAGCGGGAATTATGACGGCCATCTTTTCCCTATCTCGGCTGATTACCTTTCTAATGGACACGCATCCTATTCCACTTTGGTCTTTCTTTTGCGGTCTGATTCTTATAAGTGCACTTATCATCCTTCGGGATATTAGACGTTGGACCATTTTAGCCGTTATCGCAATTCCTCTGGGAGCGTACCTTGCTTATCAAATTACCGAAATTCCGCCAATCTCTACCACCGACGCACTATGGTTTACGTTTGTGGCTGGAGCCATTGCTATTTGTGCAATGATACTCCCGGGTATTTCGGGAAGTTTCCTGCTCCTGATTCTGGGGCAATACGAACCGATTCTGGCGGCGGTCAATGATAGGAATTTGCTGAAAATCGGGGTATTTGGATTGGGTTGCATTGTCGGCTTATTGTCCTTTAGCCGCTTGATCTCTTGGCTGCTGAAGCGATATCACGCACTTACTATCGCGTTTTTGTCGGGATTTATGTTAGGATCTATTAACAAAATCTGGCCTTGGAAAAGGATCCTTAGCTATCGCATGTCAAGAAGCCAAGTACAGGAGCCATTTATTACGGAAAATATTTGGCCACATCACTTCTTAGCCGAAACCGGACAGGAGTCGGAATTTCTGACGGCCATCTTGGCATTTTTGGTCGGCGTAGTGCTTGTGGTGGGAATTGAACGGATTGCAGCCTACAAACAACAACCCGAGTAGCCATGAGACAGTTCGGACTAATTGGATTCCCACTGACCCACTCTTTTTCAAAAAAGTATTTTTCCGATAAATTTGAACGGGAAGGCATAGAAGGCTGCCGGTACGATTTGTTTGAACTGACACGTATCGAGGAATTCCCGATGTTACTCGAAAGATCTCCCGAATTAATTGGCCTGAATGTAACCATCCCGTATAAGGTACAGGTTATGCCTTTTCTTAATGAGCTGGACCCCGCCTGCAGGGCTATCGGGGCAGTCAACTGCATTCGTATTTCAAAAGGAAAACTACGGGGATACAACACGGACTATATCGGCTTTAAGGACTCGCTTGAAGCATGGCTCGGACAAATAAAGCCGAAAGCCTTGGTATTGGGAACTGGAGGGGCTTCTAGAGCCGTAATACAGGCACTGCTTGATCTTAATATCGAGCATTTACAGGTATCAAGAGCTGCTACTAATGAAAATGGGATCCTTACCTACAAGCAGCTTCATGACTACAAACAGGTATTAGATAATTACCAGCTTTTGATCAATACGACACCCGTCGGCATGTACCCTCATGTAGATGAGTTACCGCCTATCCCTTTAGATGGTCTAAGTAGTAGGCATCTATTATACGACTTGATTTATAATCCGCAACATACCGCGCTCATGAGGGCAGTTGAGTCAAAAGGGGGGAAAACAAAAAACGGCATGGAGATGCTGTACCTGCAAGCAGAAGCCGCCTGGAAAATCTGGAATCAGGGAATTTTTTAAGGTGATAATCAGGCATCTAATTCCATCCCAACGGCAATTGGGCTTATTTTTTCCAATAATTTAGCTAAGCTATCAGATATTTTTTTAACTTATTTAAAATTGCATTCCAAACAAACTTTTACCCTATGCCTAGAGCGAAAGCAACTACTGAACGGAAAATTTTTGTACTCGACACCTCCGTCATTCTTTTTGCCCATAACTCCATCATGAACTTTGCGGAACATGATGTGGTCATTCCAATCACTGTTCTGGAAGAACTAGATCAGTTTAAAAAAGGATCTGACACAAAGAACTTTGAGGCGCGCGAATTTATACGCCTGTTGGATACGTTGTCCAAGGACCACATGATCCACAATTGGACACCGCTGAACGGAAAGGGCAAAGGTCACTTCAAAGTACTTATGAATCCTCAGAACAGCTTGAATGCAAATGAAATTTTTGGAGAGGAGAAAAATGACCACAAAATCCTGAACGCCGCCCTAAGCCTAAGGCAATCCGAAAACGGAAGAAAGGTAATATTGGTAAGTAAGGATATCAATCTTCGGTTGAAGGCAAAGTCTTTGGAAATCTTCGCAGAGGACTATGAAACCGGGAAGATTAAAAACATTACCGAACTTGAAAACACCGGAAAAAGGGTGATCGAAGATGTAGATGCTACCCTCATAAATGAGCTATACGATAAACAGCGCATCGACGCAAAGAGTATCCTAGGGAAGCGAAAAAACGAACCCAATACCTTTTATATTCTGAAAAACTTGGGAAAGTCAGTTCTCGCCTACTATAATGCGGAAGAAGGCATCTTGGAAAAAATTGAAAAAAAACTCGCCTACAACATTAAACCAAAGAATGCTGAACAAACATTTGCCCTGCACGCAATAATGAACCCAGAAATCAAGCTTGTTTCTATACAGGGGGTTGCAGGTACAGGCAAAACCTTGCTTGCCCTTGCCGGTGCCTTGGAGCAGCGCCGTGATTTCAAACAAATATTTCTAGCCCGACCCATAGTTCCTTTGAGCAACAAGGACATTGGATATCTTCCGGGAGACATCAAGTCAAAGCTGAATCCATACATGGAGCCGCTTTGGGACAATCTGAAATTTATCCAAAATCAATACAAAGAATCTGACAAGGAGTACCAAAAAATCAATGAGATGATCACGCAGGAAAAACTGGTGATACAGCCTCTTGCATACATCAGAGGTAGATCGCTGTCAAATATCTTTTTCATTGTGGATGAAGCCCAAAACCTCACCCCCCATGAGATTAAGACCATCATAAGCCGCGCCGGAGAAAATACAAAGATCATTTTCACAGGCGACGTCTTTCAAATAGACACCCCATACCTGGACAGCCAAAGTAACGGACTGTCTTACCTAATAGACCGTGCGAAAAATCATCCGCTATATGCGCATATCAAATTAGAAAAAGGCGAGCGATCCGAACTGGCTAACTTAGCCAACGATTTACTTTAGACCTAACTTTCCGTAATGGTGTTCAATTTCGCCAAAAAGCTGTTGTAATATTGCCTTCCGACCGGGACGACGTCGTTGGTTTTTAGCGTGATCTCTTTGGTATTGAAATTGTCTATTTGCGCTAGCTGCACAATGAAAGATTTTTGGACCCTCAAAAACAGGTTGGAGGGGAGTTTATCTTCCATATCCTTCATGGATTTTCTAATGATAAACTTTCTGTTCTTCGTGAAGATGGTCACCATATTACCATTTGCCTCAACATAATAGATATCCGTATAATCCACCCGCTCAAAGGAATTGTCAGCTTTGATGAAGACAGAGTCCGTCACGAGATAGGGGCTTATCTCCGCAGCTGGTCCGCCCTGTTCCATCATCATAGGCCGGGTACGCTGATTGTACAGGACAATCTCAACCATTGCGTGGATATCGTTGCTGTTAAACGGCTTTACGATAAATCCCGCTGGGTGAGTTCTTTTTGCACGTTCGATAATGGCGGGGTCACTGTATGAAGTGACATAGACGATAGGAGCGTCAACCATTTGTTGGATGATCTCTCCCAGTTCGATCCCATCCTTGTCGCCTTTTAATTTGATGTCCATAAACACCATGTCAGGACGGTATTTCTTTACCACCTTTACCGCCTGGTTTGCTGAATTTGCTATGTCGATATTGACATAGCCCAAAAGTTGTAAAATCTCTTCAATGTTTTCTGAAATGTTTACATCATCTTCTACAATTAGGATTCGTTCCTCTTTCATATGCAAATAATTTGTTTAAAAATTAGACTGTTAAATTAACTCTCGTTCCACCTGATAGAGATCCCAACTAATTAGCTGCTTTGTTATGACAAAAATGAATCAACCGGTTGACGAATATAAAATTACAAATTTTAACTGAACTGCCTATGTACGTGTTTAGTTGTGTGGGAAAATATACAAATAAATTACCAATTTTGTGCGTTTTACCCCGCTTTTACAAGGAGACAAGCTTGCTATAAACTCATCAGATCCTTAAATCTTGCCGCTTGCCTTCTACTCACTTCAATTCGGTCTCCTCCTTTTAACGTTACCACAAGCCCCCCGTTGAACCAGGGCTCAATCGATTCGACCCAACTCAGGTTGATGATATGCTTCCGGCTCGCACGAAAAAACGATTTTTCATCCAGCCTTTCATCAAGGGCGTTTAGGGATTTATGAATCATCGGCTTATTATTATCAAAATACACTTTGATATAATTACCATCAGACTCAAAAAGCCGCACATTGGAAAGTTTTACAAACCAGCACCGGTCTCCATCTTTTACAAATACCTGGTCATTCAGGGTTAGCTTCTTCGAAGGACCGCCTGCCTCTTGGGCCTGTTCCTTTCTCAATTCCTCCACCTTTCGCTCCAACTTCACCAAGGTATCCGCAAGCCGTGCGGGTTCAATGGGTTTTAGCAAATAATCCAATGCATTCACTTGGAAGGCCTGAATGGCAAATTCATCATAGGCTGTAATAAATACTACAAGGGGCACATGATCGAGCTCTTCCAATAGATCAAATCCCGTTTTTTCAGGCATTTGTATATCCAGAAAAATAACATCTGGCTGCAATTGATCTATTTTTTCTTTAGCATCTTCCACGTTCAATGCTTCACCTACGACCTCTATGTTATCATGATTGGACAGAAGGTTTATAAGTTCCTTTCTTGCCAATCTCTCATCATCTACTACTAATGCGCGCATTTGGTTATAATTTTTAGTCTAATATAAGGTTTTGTTTCGGTATTTTTATTTCTGTTACAACAAATTCATGCCCTTGGTTAAATATCTTGAACGAAGCCCGCGGGCCATAAATGAGTTTGAGCCGTTCGATCGTATTGGAAATACCATGTCCTCCCCCCCTCCGTTTGCTGCCGATATCGCCTTTATACTGGCCGCTGTTTTTCACCCAGATATACAAATCATCCAATAGACCCAAATTGCATTTAATCTCTATCAATCCCCCTCTCATAAGGTTGGAAATACCGTGCTTGATCGCATTTTCCACGATGGTCTGCAGCATCATCGGTGGAATCTTATATTGAAACGCAGCAGGTTCAATCTCATAATTGACCTTCAGCCGCTCCTCAAACCGGATCAACTCCAAATTTAGGTAATCTTTTACTGTATTTAGTTCTTCGCCAAAAGGAATCACCTTGTGCTTGTCCATTACGAGCGAATAACGGAGGATATTCGATAGCTGCGTAATCGCCGACTTAGCTTTCGTTGGATCTTCGTCAACCAAAGCCCTGACACTATTGAGCGCGTTGAATATAAAATGAGGGTTTAACTGATTCCGCAGGTGAATGAGTTTGATCTCGTTGATCTTCGCCTGATACCTCAAGGAAGAATTGTGATTATCCAAAAAATAAAACAAGAAATACATCAACACCCATAGGGAGTAAAATAAAAAGCTGGTAAACAAATTTGCCAACAGGACCGAGGGCCGAATGTCACTGACGGGATTTAACGTATCAAAAGCTAAATTGATGATAATTTGAGCCAGCATATTTACCAAACTCAACAATACCAAGGAAGTAAACACCTTTTTTATGAGTTTCTCGAGAGGGAACTCGAACCAACAATTTTTCTTTATGGTATACCTCAAAAAGTGGGTCGAAAGAAAATAGAACGTTGCTAGAGAAAAGTAGGCGCCTACTTGAATGGCCGTAATGCCCCTGTCTAACGACATAAAAAACAGGTTAACTAGAGCAAAGCCCAGCCACCCTCCTACCTGCAACGCCCAATATAATCTATTTTTATCCATAAAACTGGATTTAAATATAGATAAAAAATAACCCATCACCCCTTCCTTTGGGATAAACAGACGCAAGAAAGGATGATGGTCAACTATCAATTAAATACGGCTGATTTGTTAAGCGGTATCCGGTCCAAAATCCGCTTTACCAGATCTCTTGTACTTACATTGTCTGCCTCTGCCTCGTAGTTCAGAATAATGCGGTGATTCAAAACATCGTCGGCAATTTCTTTGATGTCCTCTGGAAGTACATAATCTCTTTGGTCCATATACGCAACAGCTTTTGCGGCGAGGTTTAGATTGATACTGGCCCGTGGTGACGCTCCAAATTGGATATACTTTGCCTCTTCATGCATCCCATATTTCTCAGGGTACCGGGTAGAAAACACCAACTCGATAATATAATTTTCCAGTGGTTCCGCTATTCTTACTTTGTTAATTTCCGCGCGAATGGCAAATATGTCCTCCCGTTCGAGTATGGGATTTACCTCTGATACAAAGAAAGCATCTGTCATCCGCCGCATGACCTCCATTTCATCCTTTTTGGAAGGATAGTCGATGTTCACCTTCATCATAAAGCGATCCACCTGCGCTTCTGGCAACGGGTAGGTACCCTCTTGGTCTACTGGGTTTTGCGTAGCTAATACCAGAAAGGGTTTGTCTAGCGTATAGGTAGTCTCACCGATAGTTACCTGCTTCTCCTGCATGGCTTCCAGCAAAGCCGACTGTACCTTGGCCGGAGATCGGTTCACTTCATCCGCAAGGATGATGTTAGAAAAGATTGGTCCTTTTTTTACTTCAAAATTAGCAGTCAGCTGGTTGTAAATCATGGTTCCAATCAGATCCGAAGGCAACAAATCAGGAGTAAATTGTATTCGCTTAAAATCCAAGTGCAGCACCTTCGCCAGAGTATTTACGGTAAGTGTCTTTGCCAATCCCGGAACTCCTTCCAACAAAATGTGGCCATTGGTAAAAAGACCAATCAATAGCCTGTTTACCATCCTGTCCTGGCCTACTACAATTTTTTTCACTTCGCGAATAGCGTCTTTTATTTTGTCTTGATGCATGTTCTGTTTTTAATTATTTACCGATGATAGTTCACCTGATTTCGTTGCCCTGCGTTTAGTCGGCCTAAATTAGAACAAATACTTGTTTAACACAATTTACAACGGCCTGTTCTTATCAAATGCCTTAAAACACCCCAATACCGACAACTAAGCCGCGGTCTAAGCAGGCTCAGTAAGAGCCAACCCGGCGTATAGCGCATGTTGGGAAAGTTCCTGAACTTGGCCAGAAGCGAAACCCTCTATACTTAACTTTTCAATTCTCCAGCGAACCAGCCTTAACGTCGGAAATCCAACCGCAGCAGTCATTTTCCGTACCTGTCGATTTTTGCCCTCTACTAGCGTAAGCGAAAGCCATGAATCCGGAACCGTTTTTCTAAACCTTACCGGTGGATTTCTCGGTGGCAGATCGGGAATATCGGAAAGCCGATGAACAACCGACCTCTTAGTCCGGTAGGTTTTCTTATCGACTTGTATTATCACACCGGATTCGAGTTGACGTAAGGCAGAATCCGACGGATCGCCCTCTACCTGTACAAAGTATTCGCGTTCGTGGGCCTGCTTGGGTTCCAAGAGCAACTGATTAATTCTCTTGTCGTTTGTAATTATAAGCAGCCCTTCGCTGTCCTTATCCAGCCGACCTACCGGATAGACATCTAACGGAAAATCGCCAAGTTCCTTCAGCGTGTCTTTATCGCCACTAAACTGGCTTAAGACACCAAAGGGTTTGTACACCACAAAATACCGGTTCATGGCTTATTGTTGTAACAGCTTGAATAGCTCGTCTAGCTTTGGTGTCAGGATGATTTCCGTGCGGCGATTTTTGGCTCTTCCCTCCGGGGTTTTGTTGGATTCCTTTGGTTCATAATAACTCTTCCCCGCGGCAATCACCCTTTCCGGCGCTACGTCGTAAATACCCGTAAGGATACGAACAATCGCTGTGGCCCGCGCAGTGCTTAATGCCCAATTGTCTTCAAACCTGCCCCTGATGGGGATACTGTCTGTATGGCCTTCCACCATGATTTGGATTTCTTCGTTATTATTGAGTACTTCTGCCAACTTGCCAAGCGCTTCGGTTCCCTCCTTATTGACCGTAGCACTTCCTGAAGGAAAAAGAAGCTTATCCTGCAACGACACGTAGAGCTTTCCATCCTGCTCGTAAATCTGCAATTCATCTGAGCGGTACTGATTTAGCGCTCGGTCCACCGTAGCCTTTAGGTTACTCATCACAGCTTTTTGTTCGTCGAGGAGACTTTGGAGTTGGTCTAGCCGTTCTTGCTGCTCCAATAGCTTTTGTTCCTTTTCGCTAAGCTGCTCCTGTACCGACGAAGAGGTGGAAACTGCTTGGTTTAGACGGTTATTCAGGGATTCATTTAGGGACTTTTCCTTCGCCAAATCTGCCGAAAGTTGTTGGAATTGGCGCTGTGCAGTGGCGAGTTCTTCTTGTGTCTTCTTTAAAGATGCTTGCGTATCTTCAAGTTCTTTTGTTAGCCGGCTAATGTGCGTGGTGGCATCTGTAAATTTCTTCTTGGATACACAGGACGAGGCGTTAAGTATACCAAGCGTGAGCAATAGTAGCGTCGAAGTTTTTATGTTCATCGTTTTTAGGGTATTGGTGCTATAATATTTAGGTATAATAATCATACCAACTTCCCGAAAGTATGGAGTATTCCCTTTTAAAGCATATCATAAGGCTCTGTGGTTGGTTCAGGATATGCGGCTCCAATTTAGCGCTTGGTTGGTTTGCTTCTTTATTTGTTCAAGCACTACAGCGTGCTGCGGCAGTGAAAGTTGAGGATCCTTTTCCAATAGATCCCGCGCAGCGTCTCTTGCAAGGGTTAATATACCTGCATCCTTGCTGATATCCCCGAGTTTCAGGTCGGCTATCCCCGATTGCTGTGTACCGCTTAGGTCTCCCGGTCCCCGTAGGCGCAAATCTACATCGGCAATTTCAAATCCATTGTTCGTTCGTACCATTGTTTCTAGTCGTATGCGGCTATCCTTCGATAACTCGTATTTGGTCATAAGAATGCAATAGGACTGACTGGAACCTCTTCCTACCCTGCCGCGTAGTTGATGTAGCTGAGATAAGCCAAACCGTTCCGCGTTTTCTACGACCATCACCGTCGCATTGGGCACATTGACTCCGACTTCGATCACAGTGGTAGCTACCATGATTTTTGTCTCTCCTTTAACGAACCGCGCCATTTCGAAATCTTTGTCGCCAGGCTTCATATTGCCGTGAAGGATGCCAATAGGGTATTCTGGGAATGCGCGGCAAATGCTTTCGTGGCCATCCATTAGGCTTTTCAAGTCCATTTTTTCAGACTCCTCTATTAGCGGATATACCATGTATACTTGCCGTCCTTTTTCGATTTCTTTCTTCAAAAAGCCAAAGACCTTTAGGCGGTCTTTATCATAGCGGTGAATTGTCTGAATGGCCTTTCGGCCACTCGGTAGCTCATCGATAATCGAAATATCCAAATCTCCATATACCGTCATTGCCAACGTGCGGGGAATGGGTGTCGCCGTCATGACTAAAACGTGCGGATAACTGGCAAGGTTTTTACCCCAGAGCTTGGCTCTCTGCGCTACTCCAAAGCGATGCTGCTCATCGATTATCGCGAGCCCCAAATTCTTAAATTGCACGACATCCTCCAAGAGGGCATGCGTACCAATGAGGATATGCAACTCCCCCGACCTAAGGGATTGATGGATGATTTCGCGCTGGGACTTTTTAGAAGATCCCGTCAGCAGACCAATTCGAAGCCCCATGCTCTCCGCATATGGCTTTAAACCTTCGAAGTGCTGGTAAGCGAGAATTTCGGTAGGCGCCATTAGGCAGCTTTGCGCTCCTGAATCGATGGCTATCAAAATGCAAATAAAGGCAACGATCGTCTTACCGGAACCTACGTCTCCCTGAATAAGCCGGTTCATTTGCTTTCCGGACTTAAGATCCGCATATACTTCTTTTATCACCCTCTTTTGGGCATCGGTAAGTTCAAAAGGCAGATGCTGACTGTAAAATTGGGTCAAAAGGGCCGTTTGCTGTAAAACCTGTCCTCTAAACTTCTCGGTTCGGGTCAACTTCAACTTTAACAATCGTAATTGCAGAAAAAAGAACTCCTCGAATTTCAACCGAAACCTTGCCTGCTGAAGTAGTTGCTCATTAGCAGGAAAATGAATGTGGTAAATTGCCTCCCGCTTCGGCAAAAGGTTGTTGGAATCTAAAAGGGACGCTGGAAGTGTCTCAGGAAGCATAGAAAGTGACTGGCCTAACAATACCTCTATTATTTTGGAAATTCCTTTGCTGTCCAAAAACCTGCTTTTAAGCTTTTCGGTTGTAGGATAAACAGGCTGCAGGTAACGTTTTTCTTCTTTGGCTTGGGTGAGTGGTTCTATCTCTGGGTGGGCGATACTGAATTTTCTACCAAATTGGTTTGGCTTTCCGAATACAACATAAGATGCTCCCGGCACAAGTTTCTTGGTAGCCCACTGTATGCCTTTAAACCAAGTGAGTTCCATCACACCGGTCTCATCTTTTAGGTAGGCTACTAGGCGCTTCCTTCTTCCCTCTCCCAGGGTTTCAATGCCCACTAGTTGCCCTAGGACCTGTACATGTTGTAAGTCGGAGTTTAGCTCGTTTATCTTATAAAATGTCGTGCGGTCTTCATACCTGAAAGGGAAATGCGAAAGAAGTTCTCCAAAAGTAACTATTTGCAGTTCTTTACTTAAAAGCTCGGCTTTCTGTGGTCCTACTCCTTTTAAATAGGCGATGCTTGTATCAAAATATCCAGACAACTTTCTTTAGTTTTAGACCGCCGGTACTCATTCTTGCATGCTCCGGCTGGCTATCAATGTTTGAATATGCGGTCTGTGTTCCCGCAAAGACTGTAAGAGCATACGTTGGTTCTTAGCCCTGTGGAGGTTTTGCTGTTCGTAGGTGATATGATAATAGGTATTTCCGTTGAGGTAATCCGTCAAAAACCTCAACCCCATAATACAGGTCATCATTTCTCCGCCATAAGGCAGGGAGTCGAGTTCCTCCCGACCTAATGATTCTTCCAGTGGCTGATAGAATCCGTCTACTAACGAAGCATATTTCTCCATATCAACCCGAATACTCTCCCAATTTTGTGAGGCTTCATCCTCAGTACAAACCACTGTCCGTACAAGATCTCCAAAGTCGTAAAACACAAAGCCGGCCATGATTGTATCCAAGTCAATCACGGCATTGACATGCTTCAAATCATCCCGGTAGATTAAGTTATTTATCTTGGTGTCGTTATGGGTCACCCGTTTTGGGAGGGTAGCACTGTAGCTATTGTACATGTCTACCAGATCGCGTTGACTTTGGTAGAAATCTATCAAATCGGCCGTTTCGGCATCTATATCACGGCTACACCCCCTCACACTTTCTTCAAATTGTCGAAATCGCAGATCGAGGTCATGAAATTGTGGAATGGTATCCTGAAGTAAGCCCGCGTCCACCGATAAAAAAACCAGTATAAAATTAGCGAATGCTTCAGCTGCCAACTTCGATTGATACGGATTGTCTACACCGTCTTTGGTCAGACCGGATACAAAGGGAAATAAGCGAAATAGTCGCCCTTCGAGGGCAGTAAAAAAGACTCCTGCGTTATTAACAAGTGGAAGTGGCAGTTCATAGGGCAGACTTCCCGGTTTAAGCTCCCTTAAAAGCACAGACAGGTTCCCTGAAATGCGGTCTGGAAATTTAAACACTTGATCGTTAAACTCCTGAACTATAAAAACAGCCCGCCCTGTGGAGACGCGGTACGTACTATGAATATGTCCTGATCCAAACGACGAAAATGTCAAGGAATCTACTTGAATAGGGTAGTGGGCTAGTAAAGCTTCAACTGTAGATTTATCCATATATTCAACACAATGCCGCAATTTCAGAATGATACGATTGACGACTGCGGGTTTATTAGATCTTTTTTGATAATCCTCCTGTAAAAATACAACAGTTTTACTTATTCCTGTTCCAAACCATTTATATTTACTCGAATTCAGGCCTACTTCAGAATCCGGCAGGGCTATTTTTGTCGTGCTTACGAAGGAGTATTGCATAAAAAATGCTGAAAGCTGGGAGAGTTCATGAAAAATTTCTTTATTTAAAAACCATTATCTACTATATTCAGCATTTTATTTTAAAAACGTCAACGTAAATATTACATAAAACAGATCATGAACATATCGGGAATAGATTGGGCCATTATAGTTGCCTTTTTTGTGATTTCCATGCTAATCGGCGTGGTTGCATCCAAGACTGCCGGAAAGAGCGCGAAAGAGTTCTTTCTTTCAGGAAGAAACATGCCCTGGTGGTTGCTGGGGGTGTCCATGGTAGCGACTACTTTTTCGGCAGATACCCCAAACTTGGTCACAGATATTGTTCGTAAAGACGGAGTATCAGGTAACTGGGTTTGGTGGGCCTTTTTGCTGACGGGTATGTTAACCGTCTTTGTATATGCCAAACTGTGGCGCAGGTCGGAGGTAACCACAGATCTGGAGTTTTATGAAATCCGTTATGGTGGAGGGGCTGCTGCCTTTCTAAGGGCCTTTAGGGCACTCTATCTGGGTGTTTTCTTCAATGTAGTAATCATGGCCACGGTTCTCCTCGCCGCGATCAAAATATTTGGAATCATGTTGGGGCTAAGTCCCCTGTCAACGTTGCTGCTCGTTTCAGTAGTAACGGTAATATACAGTTCTCTAGGAGGGCTAAAAGGGGTACTGTTAACGGACTTCTTTCAGTTCTTTATTGCCATCATCGGGTCATTTGGAGCGGCATACTACATCGTTGGTCTCCCAGAGATCGGCTCGCTGAACAATCTGCTTTCCCATCCGAATGTCGCTAGCAAGCTAAACCTGATTCCCGACTTCAACGATTGGAACCTTCTTATCCCGCTTTTCATCATGCCAATCGCTATTCAGTGGTGGGCGACATGGTACCCGGGAGCGGAACCGGGCGGTGGAGGATACATCGCGCAGCGTATGCTTTCCGCAAAAGATGAAAAGAATGCAATTGGGGCTACGTTGTTTTTTAATGTGGCCCACTATGCGCTACGCCCTTGGCCATGGATAATAATCGCCCTCTCATCGTTGATTGTTTTTCCGCAGATCAGCGACATGCAGGAAGCATTTCCCCAAATACCTGTGGATAAGCTGGGTGATGACCTCGCCTATTCCGCGATGTTAACCTATCTGCCCTCCGGATTGACCGGTATTGTACTTGCATCGTTGATTGCCGCGGTTATGTCAACGCTATCCACCCATTTGAACTGGGGCTCCTCGTACGTTGTGAATGACTTTTATATGCGCTTTGTTAATAAGGAGTCTACAGATAAGGGACAGGTACTTGTGGGCCGGCTTTCTACCGTAGGGTTGATGGTATTGGCAGCAATATTAGCCCTTTATCTTTCAAATGCCTTGGAGGCATTTAATATCTTATTGCAAATTGGTGCTGGGACAGGGCTGATTTTCATATTACGTTGGTTCTGGTGGAGGATCAATGCGTATACCGAAATTTCCGCGATGATAATCTCCTTTATCGTAGCTGTTTATTTTGAATCGATTCATCATAAATTGGGCTTCTGGCCCATTCCTGCTGAAATGAGTTACCTTAAATTGCTGCTTGGCGTAGGGATAACCACTATTACGTGGATTTTAGTAACTTTGCTAACTAAACCTGAAGACGATAAGATCCTGCTTGCGTTTTATCAGAAGGTAAGGCCGGCATCTTGGGGATGGAAAAGCTTGCTGGATCGCTATCCAGATCAAAAACAAGAACAAGGGCAGTTGCCGATGGAAATTGGGTTAATGTTGGTTGGTTCAATCATGGTATACGCGGCGCTATTTGCGACAGGATTCTGGATTTACGGAAACACGGTAGGGGGAAGCATAGCCACAATCATTGCTGCCATTGGAGCGGTTGTCATATTTAAGAGTTGGGAGAAAATGAAGTAATTAGACAAAATGACCGAAAAGACATCCGAAATATTAAAAGAAAACAATCTTCGCGTCACGAGCTGCCGAAGGGATGTT
>WGNT01000054.1 GCA_016124425.1 Cytophagales bacterium | reverse complement strand
GGTGTTTTGATGGCGATTGCCGGATTGTGTTTCGGGATAACGGTTACTTTTGTCATAAAGCCTACCGATGAAATTTATAGTTTCTGCATTTCCCTGACTTTTAATCTCCTCCCATAGCGCAGCCGCTTCGGCATCTCGTCCCAAGTCTTCCAGTGCAAATAAAGCCAACAGTTGCTCGGGTCGATTATGGGACATAGTTGAGGTAGCCATTACGACTTTCTCTAGGTGAGACCGAAATGGCTCCTCCCGCTTCTGGGCTTTGGCTACTATTCCCAATAGGTAATCCTGCACCGTTTCATTGGTGGTAAACGGCTTGCCTACCCCCAGATTTTCTGGCCATTCCAGCGATTTTTGCAGTTTAGAGTTGGCTGTTTTCCATCGTTTGGCCTGCATATCTTCCAAAGCGGCATTTAGATATACCGATTCAAAAAGTGCCCTTCCTTCGCCAGCTCCCTCATAGGGTAATACATGAATGTTGTCGAGCAGATCCATGGCTTTTTTATATTGGCCGAGGCTGTTTAGTACTCGAATATAATCCATTTCCAATATGTAGCTTCCGGAAAACTTCCGGGAAGCTTCCTGCAGCAGCTTAAGGGCTTCTTGATTGTTATTGTTTTCAGAATGAAACCGTGCCAGTTGCTGCCAGTGCCTCCATGCGGTAGGATCCATTTCCCAGGCCTTTTTTAAATCGGCCAATAGCGATGTTTCTCCTGTATTTTCAAGCAAAAGTGCCCGATTGAGGTAAAAAGTGGCTTCGTCTGCTTTTTCACCAATCCCATTTAAAAGATTTGCGGCCTCCAAAGGTTCGTTGAAAGTCATTAGGTTTAGTGCCAGGTAATAATCCAGCTTCCAGTGAGAAGATGCTTCACGGGCCCAATTCAGCATATCAAGCGTTTCTTTTCGGTAGGGCAGGACAAAGGCAATGGATTTACTAAGCAGGGCCGACAATGCGGATTCCCTTTGCTCCTCGTCAAGATAAGCTATCCAAAGGTCTATCAAAGCATGGTCAGGGCTTTCCTTTAATACGTGTAAAGCATCGTCCGTCCGCTTGTACTTGAGATAGATTGAAGCCAGTTCCAGATGGGTCTGATACGGAAATTCATTGTTTATCAGTGCATGGAATTGCTCCAGCTCCTGAGGTTTCCGATTATTCAGGTATTGTTCAAAGCGGATAAAATGGTTTAACGGATCAATGTCCCAAAGCCGCTGAAGTACAGCTGCTGCATGCTGTTTTTCTCCGGCAAGCCGGTGTTTTACGGCAAGCACTTGATAGGCCATGATGTTATGAACACTAAATTCCAGTGCCTTATTGGCATAGGAAGCTGCCTGTTCCAAGTTATTTTCCGCCAAGTGGATCTCTGCCATGGCCGTATAAGCGGAAGACCGATACTCCATGGAACGGGAAGCCCAGCCATAGGCTTCCAGGGCATCAACGGGGTTGCCCATTGCCCGATAAATCCCTCCAGCCACAAAATTGGCCTGAGGATCAAAAAAATCAACAGCCAGCGGCTGGGCAATTTTTAGCAAAGCATCCTCATATCTCCCAAACCGAAATAGCAACTCGGCATAATCGGTATTGGCCTGAGGATGTCCAGGCTCCTGACGCAACAGTTCTTCGTATTTGGTCTGAGCTTCGGGATAGGCCCTGCTATAATAATCCTGCCGGGCACTGTAGTACAATTTTTCGTTTTCCGATAGCGGTGCGGACGCCTCTTTATCAAAAGATCGACTCAATCTCATGGGATCTTCGGTTGCCCAAGAATAAACTTTTTCCGTTCCCAAAACCAACTCCAGTTTTTCCAGCGTAGCCGATAAGGTCAGCTCCCTGCTTATCACATCCATGGGCTTACCGCTTATTGGAAAAGTCTCTGCCAATTTCCCATTGATATATACCTGCAGGGTTTCATTGATGGCTTCAAAGGGGTTGAAGGATAGGGATAGTACTTTATTGGCTTCGTTAATATGTAAGACCCCGGTGCGGCTTACCGCGCTGATACCACCGATTTGCTTGACTGGAAACCAGTAATCCGTCCATCGGTCGATGGTGTAGGGGGCAAATGCCGCCTTGGTCAGGGGAGTAGGTACGCGGTCGGATGGGGAAAACTGATTAAGCATGCGTCCAGCCTGAAATTCCATATATTGCCCGCTATCATCGGTCAGCAGGTCCTCCCAGATACCCCCGGAGCGGGACAATGCCCAAAGCCATAATTTCTTGCCGGGCATGTCGTCGTAGCTGGAAAAATGCCCAAAACCATACCCCTGATCGTGAAAGTACCCTCCAAAGTGATTTTGAAAGGAGCCTGCCATGTGATGGGATTTGCTAGAGCCGAATGCATTATTGGCATACAGACTTACGTCTTTTCCATCCTGCATCGGCCAATCCATCAATTCACCACTATGTTGCAGTGCAATGTGTCCCGGATAAAAAAACTCCTGATTATCAGCGACATGAGCAGCTGCGGTCATCCAGTTGTAATAGGGTTGACGTAAGGGTTCGGGATTATACCAAATCCCTTCCGTTTCGAAATAGGCTTTGTCCTTTGGTAAGTTGATTTTTACACGCCATTGGGTTCTGGAGGGCAGGTCCATGGTTCCCACCACACAGGTGAGGCTACCGTCTTCATTTTCATAGGTAATGTAATCCACTGGCGAGGCTGTTGACGGGGCATGGCCGATAATGCCAAAATTAAATTCAATCCCGCCCGAGGTCCAAGGGCCACGCATGGCAATATTCCGAAATTTGACCACTTCATTTTCGTAGATAAAATCTTTTCCGGTAGATTTTTCCACCGCACCCCAGACCCGTCCCCCGATTTCCGGCATGATGGTGACCTTTAGGTAGTCATTTTCCAATGTTACCCGATTCCAGTCTTTCTTTACCCCATCTACACTATAGCCTTCAAATTTAAAGTAAGGATAAATATTCCGCTTGTAGGCCAAGGATGGCACCGGACTTGGGTCTGAAAAGGGATAGGTCTTATAGGTGACAGGTTCAACGGTGATCGGGGTTTCCTGTGCCCAAGAAAGCGAAGCAGCCAGAAAAGATGCGGTTAATGTTGCAATAAATCTCATGGAAATGGGATGATGTAGACGTTGTAAATTAACTAAACGTGGTCTAATATACGCATAAAATATTGCCAGTTTTTGAATTAATGCTGATTTAGCCGCGAATCTAGTTGATATTTATTGTAGCAAAGGTTGGTGGGGAAAAGAGGAGTAGAATCTCTTCCAAAATAAGAAATTCTCGATTTACCGGATAAACTGATCCAGTTTTTTTGAGTCTGGCATTCAGATAAGGCAACTTTTAGTTTTCTGTTAAGGTATTTTTGGTCGACTAGCCTATAAATCCCGGATATGTCTTAAGAAAATAGCATATTTGTTTCGCATGATAAAACATCAATTCAATGGCAATAAACCCGATGACGAAATTACGACTCACTTTCATACTGCTATTCTCTCTGACATTTAGTGGTTTCGCACAAACCAGAGATACCATTTCCCTATGGCCCGGAAAAGTACCTGGTGAGTCGCTGCCAAAAGCCAATCCGGTTCAGACGGACAATACTAGCGGCAATGTCACTCGGCTTACCGATGTGACGAATCCAGCCCTAATTGTTTTTGAGCCAAAAGCCGCTGCGAAAAACAATACGGCCATCATCGTATGCCCGGGAGGAGGCTATAATATCCTTGCGATTGACAAAGAAGGGTATGAGGTTGCTGAGTGGCTAAATTCCCTGGGATATACGGCTTTTGTTCTGCAATACCGGGTTCCCCAAAAACAGCAGGAAGCACTCTACGACCTACAGCGGGCCATACGGATAGTAAGGACGAAAGCGTCAACATGGGGTATTGAAAAAATCGGTGTAATTGGCTTTTCTGCCGGAGGTAGCCTCGGTGCCCGGGCAGCGACCAGATTTACGGAAGACACCTACACCAAATCGGATCAGATAGACCTAGCTTCAAGTAGACCGGATTTTGGATTGTTGATTTACCCAGCTTATCTGGACAAGGGCGAAAACCGAACCCTCACCCCAGAACTTGCCGTCAGTGAAGACACTCCCCCTCTATTTATTTTTGGCACTGCGGACGATACCTATGGCAACAGTGGCCTGGTAATGGCAGGGGCACTCAGAGATCATAAAGTTCCTGTGGAGTTGCATCTCCTTCCCAAAGGTGGACACGGCTATGGCATGCGGCCTGGTAATATTGCGGCGGAAACTTGGCCTGGATTGGCGGAAAAGTGGTTGGACCGACTTATTCATTCGACGGAATAGCTGTTAATTTCTTGCATGGCAATTGACGGGAAGCACCAATAGGTACTCTTTAACTTTATCTAGCATCCGAACATGTAATAGTACAAGTCATGGAACAGAACGTAGAAATCCACCGTATTTCATCCGAAAAAGTGGAGGAATTTGATGCACTGCTTTCAGTTTTTGAAAAGGCATTTGAAATGGAGCCGTTTGTAAGGCTCCAGCACACCTACTTGCAACATCTGCTAAAAGATGACCACTTTTTGGCTATAGTTGCGAGCGCAGAAAAAACCATTATTGGAGGGCTTACCGTCTACATCCTCGATCAATATTATGCCCAAAAAAAATTGGCCTATATCTACGATTTAGCGGTATTGCCGTCCCATCAGCGGCAAGGAGTCGGTAAAAAGCTGATTGAATTTACAACTAGCTATTGCAGAGAAAGGGGATTTGAGGAAGTTTTTGTACAGGCGGAAGGCATCGACAAGCACGCCATTGATTTTTACCGTGCTACCGACCCTACAGGAGAACAAGACGTAGTTCATTTTCAGTATCTTTTGAAGCCCAAAACGTTTTAGTCTATCGCTATTAAGGCAATTCGTTTCGGTAAAACAGGCAACATTTTTGCCTTTCAACAACAGAAAAAATGAACTGGATCATTTTGATTATTGCTGGTCTTTTCGAGGTAGCTTTTGCCTTTTGTCTGGGTAAGGCAAAATACAGCACCGGAACCGAGATGTATTTCTGGTATGTCGCATTTTTGATAAGCCTCGGCCTAAGTATGGGATTGCTAATTAAGGCCACACAAACGCTACCTATTGGTACCGCTTATGCCGTATGGACAGGAATCGGTGCCGCTGGAACGGTGTTGGTGGGGATTTTTATTTTTAAGGAGCCTGTAACGGTTATGAGGCTGATTTTTCTTACAACGCTTATAGCTTCTATTATTGGGTTGAAGGTGGTAGCGAATTAACCAGGTAGCAGTTATTCCTGCAACCCAATGGGTTATGGTTATCAAAGAAAGATGTTTTTAAAACATCCCAACACGGATTATGAAATTTGCCATTTTCTACTTCACCATAAAAAAAGTTGTCCCGATAGGTTTGTACAAAAGTTGCTTTTTTGTTGAGTAGTGCGTATTGTAACGAATTTAGCCAAGTTAGGTACGATTATCTTAATTTTTTTAACAAAAGCCCATCAAAATAATGTTCTAAAAATATAGCGCTAATGCTCACTACGCCTGTTTTCAAAATGACCAAGTGGTTTATAAACAATCGGTTGATTTTAAAGGTTCTAGCCCTGTAGATTCGACAACCATTTTTGAAATACACGTAAACGATTCCATTGTTCCGACCACAGGCACGTGGACACCTAAAAAATAGCATGGACACCCAAATCATTGTAAACAGGTTTTATGATAAACTTCTTTCCCCTGCTGTAAAGGAACGTAGTGAGCGACTGATTTTAACAATAGCTATTGTAAGCTATATTATCCACTTGGTTTTGGTCATTTTGGTGAATTTGGAGCTTATTCAGATTGACTCAAAATTGTTCAAGAATCCCATTGCGGCAATTTATACGCCTTTTTCATTTATACTCTTATACGAAGTTTATTTGCTGGTATTCTTTCTCCCGAAATCAATCACCACCTATATTGGCAAGCAATATGAAATCATAATGCTGATCGTTATAAGAAGGATTTTCAAAGACATCGCAAATCTGGAACTTGATTCGGATTGGTTTCAAAGCACTTACGACCTGCAGTTTACGTATGATGTGGCTACTTCGCTGATTCTTTTCGTACTCATCTTTCTTTTTTACCAAAGAAATGCGCAAAAGGAATATCTACCAGAGGGCCTGTCCGCTGAATCCGTCAAGAAAATTACCCGGTTTATAAATCTCAAAAAGGCAGTTGCCGTTGTCCTATTACCAATTTTCGTTCTTCTGGCTGTTTATACGTTATCTAGGTGGATTAGCGAGACACTAATGGACTATAAAAACGGAATCCTGGCATTTGAGAATATTAACAATATTTTCTTCGATGAATTTTTTACGGTCTTGATAATAATCGACGTCTTATTGCTTCTTTTTTCCTTTTTCTACTCGGATGAGTTTCATAAAATTATACGGAATTCGGGGTTTGTCATTTCTACTATGCTGATTAAGATTTCTTTTTCCGAAAAGGGATTGGTGAATAATGCGCTGATAATTGGAGCTGTTTTGTTTGGATATTTGATTTTATTGATTCATAATATGTATGAAAAACAAGAAAAACCTTCTTAGAGGAATCAACTAAGTTAATTCCTCTAAGAAGGTTTGATAGGTAAGTTTCTGGATTTTACTGCTTTTTGCGGGATATGCCGCGATCCTCGACTAGAGATTTCGTCCTAAGATTGAGACAGTACCGTTAATTCTATTTGTGGCCTTCAACAGCTGCTTGTGGTGATTCCGGGGTAGATAAATTGAAGGCGCAATTTTTTCCAGATCTTACGCTGAACCCGAAACTGTACTCCGCTCTGTTCGGGGTACAAACCATAGTAGGATAAAAGCAATCCCAGCAGTAGCGGCACATATAAAAAAGATTAATGGAAAATTCTCTACCTTATTCGCAACGATCCATCCAGAAGCCAAGGCACCCAAACCAATGCCCGCTTCTAATGCAATGTACATGGTTGCCAAAGCTCGACCCCGAAACTTTTCCAGCGAAAGATCTACCGTCCAAGCGGTAATGGTGGGATTGTTCATCCCGATGGCAAATCCATATAGTACTGCTCCTCCCAGTAGCATCCACTTTCCGTCCGCAAATGCAACCGTCAGCATAGCGACAATCATGGTGAGTGAAGCGGCTTTAAGTACGGGTATTCGCCCGTATTTGTCTGAGGCTTTGCCCGCTAACACCCGAATAACTAAAGATGCCACGGTAAATACCGCGAAGAATAACCCCTTATTTTTAATGCCCAAATAGTCAGAATAATCTGGGATAATTGTCAGCACTACGCCAAACGAGAAAACGGAAAAAATGAGCACCAGTGAAGGAGCAAAGACCCGTTTTTCCAAAATTTCATCTTTACCAAGCCTGAGGTGGCTAAGGCGTAGTTTTTCGGTTTCCGGAAGGGTCTCCTTAAGTCTGTATAGAATGACTATGGATAAGAGGGAGATGAATGCAGCAAGGTAAAACAAGGGTTCTACCCCCCATAGTGTCGCTATGTATCCTCCGATAGCCGGCCCTGCTGCCATACCCAGCGAACCAAATAATGACTGTATGCCCATGGCCACTCCCCGTTTGGCGAAGGGAATGATGTCCGACAGGTAGGCCGCCGAACCTGTTGGAGTAAATCCTGTTGAGAACCCGTGAAGGAAGCGTAGGAATAGAAAGCCGCTAACTGTTGTCATCAATGGATAAAGCAGGCTTACAAATACACAAACAACTACTCCGGTTACCATTACGGGAATACGCCCGATTTTGTCCGCTAGTTTTCCGCTAAAGGGCCGGGAAAGAGCGGCTGACAGGGTGAACAACGCGATGATGTATCCTTTATAATCCTCTCCGCCTATGCTACTCAGGTAACCTGGCAGCTCGGGAATGATCATATTGAAGCTGCTGAAAAAGAGAAAGTAGCTCAGACACAACAGGTGAAAATCAGTGGTGTATATGGAAGTAGATGTTGTCGGCATCGAATTGAAAAAAAAGCCGGAAAGCTCCGGCCTTTGTATGTAGTTTTAAGAATCTTTTACAGCCTCTTCGTTCTGGGCTAGGAGATAGGCTTTGATAAAATCATTCAGATCACCATCCAAAACAGCCTGCACGTCGGACGTTTCATGCCCGGTCCGCGCGTCCTTGGCCAACTTGTAGGGATGAAGTACATAGTTTCGGATCTGAGACCCAAAGTCGATCTTCATCTTTCCCGATTCCACCTTGGCACGCTCCGCATTCCGCTTTTCCATCTCTAGCTGATAAAGACGTGATTTCAGCATCTGCATGGCTTTCTCCCGGTTAGCGAGTTGAGAGCGTTCGATCTGACAGACAACCACTATACCGGTAGGTTTGTGTGTCAACTGCACTTTCGTTTCCACCTTATTGACATTCTGTCCACCGGCACCGCCCGAGCGGGAAGTGTGTAGCTCGATGTCAGAGGGATTGATCTCAATATTTATGGTATCATCCACTACGGGATAGGCATATACCGAAGCAAAGGAGGTATGTCTTCTCCCCCCGCTATCAAACGGCGATATGCGGACCAAGCGGTGCACACCGATTTCCGACTTCAGGAAGCCATACGCCAGTGGGCCTTCAAATTCAAGGGTAACCGACTTAATACCTGCTACTTCACCTTCCTGTAGGTCGACTTCCCGGACTTTGTAGCCGTTTTTTTCTCCCCACATGATGTACATGCGCATGAGAATGGACGCCCAGTCATTGCTTTCTGTTCCCCCGGCACCCGGGTTAATTTCCAACATGGCGTTTAGTTGATCCTCCTCACTGCTGAGCATCTTTTTGAGCTCAAGTTCTTCCAGCGCCTTACTCGTTTTTTGGTACTCCTTTTTGATGTCCGCTTCCGACACATCGCCGGCAGCGTAAAACTCCTGAAGCACCTCCAAGTCTTCGATGCCTGTATCCAAGGCATCAAAGGCATTAGTCCAAGCTTTTCTGGCTTGGATCTGTTTCATTATCTTTTCCGCTTCCTCTGGATCGTTCCAAAAATCCGGTTGCATGGAAATGGCTTCAAATTCTTCTATTTCGGCTTTCTTACGATCGTAGTCAAAGATACCTCCTCAAGGCCGAAACGCGGGCCTTCAAGTCTTTCAACTGGTCTAGTGTCATACTGATTTTAGTTTTTTACCGTGCAAAGTTGGGTAATTTGTAGGGCAATACCTAGTCTAGCTATCCTAATAATAACTTCAAGCTCCTGCTAAAGGGAGTCCTCCCACGCTTGGCGAGTGATCACTAGGAGCTTGTTCCTTCCCCTCACCCTGAATTTTTTGTATCTTAGCTGGGACATCAGCAGACTGCTGCCGCCCAAAATGCCCGCTATTGCCAAACTTCCCCGATCATAGGATAGTCTCCCGTCCGCATACAGGCTGTTAACGGTTTCCGCCGTTAGAAGCAATACCGCAGCGGCGGCAGGAAGTAGCGTGAGATTCCTAAGGGTCCGGTTTCGTTCGTCTTTGGCCTGAATGTCAATTGCCACTATTTGCGACAAGGAAAGTACATTATCGGAAAGCCTGATATATTCCGGTGTTATCTCTTCAATTCTCTCCGTGATATAGTAATCCAATTCTTTTTGAAGGTAGGTGAGCGGTTCTCCCACTTGATAGGTGATTCTGGTTTTCTGATTGTTACCCCGCTGTAGAATGAGCATGTGCTGGGAAAATGCCTCAATGCCTAGAAGCAACATGGCACAGATGGAAAAAATATGGGTTCTTTTAGTCATGTGGCATGGGGAATTGGAGACAGCTGAAACTTAAAATGGGGTACCTGTTCCCTAGAATGGGAGCAGGTACCTGATCAATATTTTCTTATCCATCCTCGGCTATCTTCTTCCAAGCCGTATTTTATGGCATCCAGTTTTTTTAGTACCCTGTTGGAAAAAGCATCTGCCGGTTTTAGGGGAAGGTTGTAGTCCGTATCATTGACATTGATTCGCTGTATGTGGGCTACTGTGGCCGCTGTTCCTGTTCCGAAGGCTTCCTGAAGGGAACCGTCCTCAAGGCTTTTCTGAAGTTCGTCGACTCGTAGAAAGCGCTCCTCCAACGGCATCCCCATTTCTCGGGCTAACGTCAGTACACTGTCCCGTGTAATGCCTTTTAAGATGGTACCAGTATTAGTGGGCGCTGTTACCAGGGTTCCATTGATGACAAACATCACGTTCATGGTCCCGCTCTCCTCAATATGTTGGTGGGTTTTGCCGTCAGTCCAAAGCAGTTGGTCATAGCCTTGTTTTTGTGCCTGCAACGCGGGAAAGAGTGAGCCTGCATAATTGCCCGCAGCCTTTGCAAAACCAGTACCTCCTTCAATAGCGCGGCTGTAGTGGGTTTCTACTTTTACGGATACCGGCTTGGAGTAATAATGGCCCACTGGGCTTGTCAGGATCATGAATTTGTACTTGAAGGAAGGCCTGATACCCAAGAATTCATCAGTAGCAAAAATAAACGGCCGTATATAGAGGGAACATCCGGGTTTAGAAGGCACCCATTCCCTGTCCAAATCAAGCAAATGGCTTAATCCTTCCATGAATAGTTCTTCCGGAAGTTCTGGAATGCACATGCGTTTGGCGGATTCATTGAGCCGTCGGTAGTTTGCGTCCGGCCGAAAGACGATCACCTCCCCGTTGTCATTTTTGTACGCTTTTAATCCCTCAAAAACGGACTGCCCATAATGTAGGGTAGCATTGGCAGGATTAAGCGTAAGCGGTGCGTAGGGTTCGATCCGTGGCGCCTGCCAGTCTCCATTGACATAATCCGCGATGAACATATGGTCGCTAAGGGTGTGCCCAAATGCAAGGTTGTCAAAATCTGTGTCCTTCAGTTTTGACGTAGTTGTTTTAGTGATATTAATCTCTACCGTGTTGTTCATGGTTCTAATCTCTTGGTGCCCAAGTTGTTTCCTCAATATTCAATTCCTGGGCCATTTTTCGCCCCAAAACAAACAAAAAATCCGACAGCCTGTTGAGGTATTGAATGATTTTTGTGTCTATAACTTGCTCTTCGTGAAGCAACACAACGCACCGCTCCGCTCTTCGGCAGACCGTTCTCGCCAAATGGGCTACTGATACAGAAGTATGGCCTCCGGGCAGAATGAAGTTTTTCAACATGGGCAATGTCTCATCCATGCCGTCTATTTCCCGCTCCAAAGTCAGGATATCGGCCTCTAGGATATCCGGCTTTTTTACTTGTAACGAGTTGTTGTCCGTAGCCAATGTTGCGCCCACTGTAAAAAGCCTGTCCTGAATCTCTTTGAGCAAAGGTTGTCGGTGCCGGTTTACTTCTTGGTCTTTCAACAGGCCCATAACGGCGTTTAGCTCATCGACGGTACCATAGGCATCTATTCGGATATGCGATTTGGGAACCCGTTTACCCCCGAGTAGGGAAGTATCTCCACCGTCTCCTGTCTTTGTATATATTTTCATAAGTCGCTATACTCCCTTTCGTAATCCGTGATTTAGGCAAAAGCTTGCTTGCCAAGGGTCGGATTAGGGTTTACTTTATCAGATTCCACAAGTCCATCCCTAAGCCGGATCACCCGGTGCGCAAAGTGGGCGATATCGTCTTCGTGGGTGACCATGATGATGGTATTTCCTTTTTGATGGAGTTCGTGAAAGAGGTCCATGATATCATGGGAGGTCTTACTGTCCAGGTTACCGGTAGGTTCATCGGCTAGTATGATGCTGGGATCATTTACCAATGCCCTGGCGATTGCTACCCGCTGTCTTTGTCCACCAGAGAGTTCGTTGGGCTTATGGTGTACCCTGTCTTCCAATCCCACGCTTTTCAGTGCTAAGAACGCCTTTTCAGATCGATCTGTTTTGTTAAATCCTGCATAAATTAGTGGGAGGGCTACATTTTCCAAACAAGAAGCCCTGGGGAGTAAGTTAAATGTCTGAAAGACAAATCCGATTTCTTTGTTTCGGATATCAGCCAGCTCATTTTCGGTCATGTCGCTGACGTTTTTGTTGTTCAGGATATAGGTTCCTGCGGTGGGTGTGTCCAGGCAGCCTACGATATTCATCAAGGTGGATTTCCCCGAACCGGAGGGACCCATAAAAGCCACATATTCACCCCGGTTTACCGTGATGCTTACTGATTTCAGTGCTTTCACTTCCTCGACCCCCATTCGGTAGGTCTTTTGAATATTTTCGGTTTTTATGATTATAGCCATTTACCTTCAGATTTAATCTATAAATGTAACGCTTTATGGCCGAAAAAAGATATTATTGGGGGATTTTTGATGGAAGGAAGTTGGCGGAGAGATGCCAAGTAGGTGATTGTTTTTTCCCTTAAATGGAGTTTATGGCAAAACCTGCAGACCAAGTAGAAATGCTTTCTTCAAAAACTACTTCTAAATAATGCTTTTTATAAAAACTATTTGAAAATTTTTATTTATCTTTTTTAGCCTGAGATGGCAAATATTGGTAGCGTCCGTGAAACGCTTCTTGAAATCTACATTCAAAAAATCATCAAATAGTTTACTTTTTCAACGTAAACTAGTTTACTTTTATAAAGTAAATTTTATCTTTGTCTCTCTAAAAGAGAATGACCATGGTGTTCAAGGAAGACATAGCCGATGCGTATAAAAACCAACAAAGATTCTTTGGAAAGAAAATTGGCTTCACTCCTCGCGAATACCTGTTCAAATTAAAGCCTTCCTCTAGCCATATCGAAGTCATTACAGGTATACGTAGATGTGGGAAAAGTACACTGATGCGGCAGATCATGGAGCGGTTCTATCAAAAAGCGGCTTACTTCAATTTTGAGGATTCCAGGGTTTTTGGTTTTGAAGTAGGCGACTTTACAAAACTTGATGGGGTAATGGGAGAAGAGGTGGAAGGTTATTTTTTTGATGAAATACAAAACGTATCTGGCTGGGAGGTATTTGTGAGACAATTGCATGAGCGGGGAGAAAAAGTCTTTGTCACCGGTTCCAATGCCTCTTTGCTAAGCCGGGAGTTGGGAACTAGGCTCACAGGAAGGCACCTAGGGCATGAGATTTTTCCGTTTTCTTATCAGGAGTTTTTAACTTATTTCAATAAACAGGACATGCCGGAAAGTTTTCGGGAGTATGTCGAAAAGGGAGGTTTTCCGGAATATCTGCGGGATCAAAATCCGGAGATATTACAGATGCTTCTCAAAGACATTCTTTTCAGGGATATAGCGGTTCGTTATGGCATCAAAAATACCCATGTATTAATGGACATCACGCTGTTTCTCATATCCAATATTGGCAAAGAAGTCAGCTATAACGGTATCCGCAAGGCTTTCAACGTAGGTTCTCCAACTACCGTGTCGGATTATCTTTCCTGGCTGGTAGATGCGTATGTGCTTTTTTTCTTGCCAAGGTTCAGTTGGTCAGCCAAAAGCATTGCTAAAAACCCCAAAAAAGTCTATACTATTGATACGGGTTTTGCGAGAGCCAATTCTCTCAGCTTTACCAGCGACCATGGCAGGTTGCTGGAAAATCTAGTCTATATCAACCTGAGAAAGACCCATGAAAAGCTATTCTATTACCGGGATAGGGGGGAATGCGATTTTGTGGTATTTGAAGGAAATTCGTGTAAATGGTTAATACAGGTATGCGAAACTTTACATCCTGATAATAGGGAAAGAGAAATCAATGGACTTATGGAAGCCATGGATTTTTTTGGGATGGATAATGGCTATATGCTTACTATGGATCAAAATGAAACGCTTACCACTAAAGCTGGGGAAGTGCTGATACAAGATGTACGAAAATTTATGGCAAATGAATTAATCTGAAGGTTTTAGTGAGCAAAAGTTTTCTTTGAAAAGAAGAACCACAAATTTATGATTTTGAATTAAGAATAAGATTGATGGCCATGCTGCACGACCGCACCGGGTAGATAGTTAATACGGTTTTGGGTAATTTGGAATCATGGTGGTTTTATCAAGCTCGAAAAAGGGCAAATACAATAACCAAGGGTGGGGTTCGACTACGCCCACCCGTTTCGGATAGTGGAAGGAATTGAGATAGTATAAGAATTTTTGTGGCCAAAACGGTTATAAGTGTTGTTTTTATGTCAAGATTGAAATCTAGGTGTATTAAATCGATCACCTCCCTTGGGCATTAGTCCGTGTATTCATTGCGCCCGAAGCGTCGCGGTTGTGTCTGTTGCGTGAACTTTTTTCTACCGGCAGTTACTGTCAAGTTTGGAAAAAAGGCTATTTTTTCTAAATCGCTAAAGAAATGCCCTCAGTAATATTCGTAAGTAATCCTTCCCTGCAACCCAAATCCAAAATTTGGATCGTAATATCTACTCTCCACCAGTCGGTTCTGATCGTCATAATCAAACTCCTCAATATTTACCTCGCCACTTTCCGGAATGCTGTCGCGTAGACGAAGCCCCAATTCCCTTCAAGGTAGTGTCAGGTATTTTCTGCGTTCGAATACGCTACTCAAGCGTCTACTGCTACGTCCGCTGTGGGAACCAATTTTTACGATACTCCTGCTGGGAGAATTTTCCTGAGCGGGGACCGAAGCGTTTTTAGGAAAAAACTGTATGACTATTGATTTTATGTGTATATTAATAGAAAAAATACGCATCATGAGAACCAATATCGAAATTGATGACAAACTGATTGAGGAGACCATGAAAATTTCAGGCCAAAAAACCATAAATATGGTCATAGGTACATTTTGCATAGAAAACGACATTACGTTACTTCATAAGGATAAGGATTTTATTCCGTTAGAAATTTATTTGGGGTTAAAGGGTATAACCTATTAAATCCAAAGTAGATTTAGAGTTTTGGGAAAATTTAGGCAAAACGGAAATACTATAAAAGATAGAAAAGCCGCTTTTTTCGATCTTGGAAAGACCGTAAAAAGAGGATTGGTAAGAGATTAATGGATTAGTTGTTCCTTAGGATTAAAAACCTTCGAGGCCTTCAAGACCTCGAAGGTTTTAGGGACATCTAAAAATGCTTCACCTGCAACTCAATCAAATCCTCTCCTGAGATCCACCCGGACATGGTTTGCAGGTTTCCGCTCGCATAGCGGTCTAAACCCAATATTCGGCTATAGCGTACCAGTTCAATCCAGAGCAAGGGGTCCTTGTTGAATTGGGCGCCATCCTGCAGGAGGTTGTATCTGTCGAGGTTTTCATTTATCCCGTTCATCCGTTGAAGCAGGATCGGGGTCCAGTAAGCGTTTCCGACAGTTTCCTGACCGTAAAACCGATTTAAAAGGGCCAACACTTCCGGTTTATCAGGTACGTTTTCACCCTTCAATGCCTGAATCAGTGGTTCCAGTGTAGTGGCACCTGGAGGCGGGGAAGCGGCAACGGCTTCCGCCAAAGAATCGATCTCTCCTTCTTCCAGCCAATGTGCCTTTCGCAATAACACCTGATAGGCAAAAAAGCCCTTGAGCTGAGGATCTGAAAGCTGCTCAAAATCTTCCCAGAAATCTCTTTTTAGGCTGGGAAGCAGTCTTGACAATCCCCGGACAAACTGCAGCGTATCATTGGGGATCAAGGTTCCGTTGGTATCCCATACCATCCAATTCGGATAGGAGAGGGAGTATTTTAGCGCGATGATTTCGGCCTCCTCCGGCATTCCCCCAAAGTACAGGATAGGCAGGTGTTCATCCGTAAACTTTGAAAAGCCCTTCTCCTCGGCACGCACCCAAGCTTGCGCGGATTTCTCAAAATCCATCTCTCCCAGAAAAGCCGATGCCTCAAAGGAATGATAAAACCCTGCGCTATTTGGAAAATTATAGGCTAATCCATTTAACGTTTTAAGGAGCTCATTGATTCGATCGCTTTGATAGTTGCGTATGATGCCTGTCTCCCGTAGTTCCGCCTCCTCCGAGGGGAGGAAGTTTCGGGCGATCAGACTGTCCAATAGCAGCAGATCCGCCTGAATATCTCCCGTGGCACGATTGCTCCATTGGTTGCGAAGCAGCGCTTTGTTTAGCAGACTTCCGTGGCTGATACTGTCTGTCTTTAGGGTAAATGGCGCCTCTTCGCGGGCTTGATTATATCGGACCAAGGTGTTGATTGTTCCGGCTAGGTTACTGCCGGATGCTTCCGTATTTTGAGCCAGGCGGTGTTTGATTTCCATGCCGATCAGGTTGGCATTGCGGATATCAGGATACTTTTGCATCTCAGTGAGCAGGTGGTGGGCTTCCGCTCCCTGATTAATCCGGCTGTGTACCATGGCCAGATTGTTTCTTAGATAATCGCTGTCGGGATAATAAACAAGGCCTTGCTTGAGGTAAAACATCGCCTCAGTCAGTTTGCCCACGTCCATTAAATTTTTACTTAGGAGCAGAATATCTGCTACCTGTGGCCGCGTATCAAAGCTTCTCGTCAGTATGTTGATCGCAAGCGTGGGCTGCTTCTGCTCCAGGGCAATATGGGCGACGGCATTCATCCCTTTGGCGTTGTTGCGGTAGCGGTCAAAGCTGTTTTCATACAGTATACTAGCCTCACGGGTTTTGCCAATGGCGTAATAATAATCTGCCGAGAGCTGCGTAGAGGCTGTACTAAATTGTACCCCCACGATGCCGTCTGCATAGATGATCAGGATCAACATGCTTAGAAGGCCGCCGATCCGCATATGTAGTACCGAGAAAAATGGTGGCTGGTACAGAATTTTGTCAACTGCTTTGCCTGAGTTCATTATGCCCATGAAATTGGTGAACAGGTACAGGAAAAACAAAACGCCAAAACCCAGTTGACTATAGATAAATACGTGTTGGAGAAAGTCGACTTGCGGGGTGTTCATGACCAAGTCTGCCCGGAACCAGACCAAGGCTGTAATGGCAAATCCAATCAGGAACACGCCTTCTCCAACCCATGGGTGTTCGTAAGGCTGCTGGACAGCGCGGATCTTCATTCTAGTTTCGGCATAGGCAACGATGCCTACAATGACAAATAAGATAAAAGTGGGCGGGAGCGGAAAACCTAGATCCACCTCACCCATTAAGCGTAGAAAGATCAAGACAAGCATTCCCAGGTAGATCACCGCAAAAATGGTCAGGTGCCACGAAATCCGCAGACTAACGCCCCGGTTTAGCCGGGCCAGCATCAGGTAGATGGCGGACAGCACCGCGTGTCCAATGTAGATCAGAAAGATACCGGCGACAGCGGTGGCCATTAGGCTGATGTTTTCTGCAAGCAACAGCGTGGGGGCGATTGCGCCCGAAAGCCAGATAAGTAGCATATAAGTCAACGCCGAAAAAGCCAGTACGATTCCTGTACGGAAGGCCCAGCCCTTTGAATCAACGAAGGTCTGAATCAGCACAGCGGGCAAAACCAAACCAATCAAGGCCAATATCAACGCGTTGTTTGAGCCGATACCCCATATGTTCAGTCCGTTAAGACCGCTCAGCGTGAACAGAAAAATAGCTGCTCCGGCAGCGCCAATAAAATAGTAGCGCTTAAAAGCGGTAAAAAGTGTAAGTGCCAAGCTGAAAAGCATCCAGAGTATGATTCCTGAGACCTGAGTAAGCAGGGGGAATAATTTCGGAGGAAGTGATTCAAATACCTGGAACAACAAGTAATTTTGTGTCTCAAGGGGGAAGGAAGCAATGCCAATGGAAATTTGGTCGAGAGTGATGTTCACTTTCTCTGCCGTAATTCCAGCCAAAATGGGTAGTGTCGGGTTATCACCTAGCAAAAGTAGTATCATCCCGGCAACACTTGCCAGAATACCAAGTACGCCGGGCAAAACGACAAAACCTACAAAAAGAACTTTTTTATCCAAGCGACTGACCATTATTCGAGCACCTTGGGCACCCTGAAGTAGTCAGAATCACGCTGCGGAGCATTTTTCAGCCCTTTTTCATGATCTAAATGGGTGCCTACTACGTCTTCGCGCATTACGTTTACCTCAGATGACATCGTCGTCAGCGGCTCCACTCCCTCGGTGTCCAGTTCGTTCAACTTTTCGACCCAATCCAAGATCTGTGTCATATCTTGAGTCATTTTTCCGGCGCTTTCTTCATCGAATTCCAACCGGGCCAAGTGGGCGATTTTTTTTAGGGTATTGGTATCTAATTTCATGAATGGATCTCGTTTTCAGGCCAGGTCATCACCCAGCGTAGGTGTTAGTTTGTACTTGATGTGGATAGTGCGGTTGCTGCCGGGTTATCCGAGAGCAACTGCCGCTGAATTACCTGACGGCATTGTTCTTTTACTTCGGACACCGACTTGGTATTTTTCGTATTCCAGTGCACAGGAGGGTGAATCACCACTTTAGCCGTCATGTGCCGCAGCAAAAACCTCCCATCATCAGGCAAAATTAAATGATTAAAGGATAAAGTGATAGGAATAACGGGAATTTGTTTGTCTTCAGCAATCTTGAACGCACCGTCTTTAAATTTGCCGAGCAGGGGCGGGGCTGGACTGTTGATGCCGCCTTCTGGGAAGATCACCACACTCGCCCCTTCATCCAGCATTTCTTTGGCACGCAACATGGATTCACCCCTGCTTTTTAGACTGTTCCTGTTAACGGCAATGTGCAAATTGCGAAACATATAACCAAAAAGCGGAACATTACCCAAAGAGGCTTTTCCGACAAAAACCATTTCTGTCGGTATAAGCCCCAAGGCGGGGATATCCAAATAGGAGAAGTGGTTGGAAACGATCACGAATGGTCCCTTGTGGGACAGGAGGTTGTCCAGGTTTTCTATTTTTACCCGTATAAGCAGAAATCCAAAGAAAAGCGTGGACCAGAGACGGTTAAGTTTTCTACCATATCGCTTAAACCCCGGGATTTCTATGGTCAGAAAGAAAAAGGGAAGCAACAAAAGAAATACGGAGAAAAAAATCACCGTTCCGTATAGGGAATATATCCTTTTCCATACATTCATGTACATGCAGATTTTACGGTTTTTCCACATGCACCGTTGGTATTTGGATGCAACGGGAATAAGAGTAAGTTAATAGCCCGTGAAATTAGTAAATGAACTTAATGAATTTATATTTTTTTCACTTTTAACGAGGTTCCCTCTGCACTGATGATTTTAATTTTTTCACCCCGGTCGATGAATTCTCCCCGAGAGTAGGCATCATAGATTTCGTCTTCTACAAGAATCCTCCCACTCGGCATCAGGCGTGTATGGGCGATCCCTTCTTTGCCCACAAGCGTATCGCTATAGGAGCTTGAGGTATAGCCGTCAAGCTTCTGTTGGGTAGTAGCCAACGAAATACTGCTGAACGCCTTCCACTCATTTACCTTAGGGGTAAGGGTGAAAATGATGACTGTGGCTAAAATTGCCGCTATAATGACGGTCAGCAGCGCTGAAAACAACGTGCCCGAGGCGACGAAGGTAAAGTCAAAGGCGTCGTTTGGAATCATGCCAAGGGTTAGGCCCGCGAGAATACCCGCGATACCCAAAATCCCGAATATGCCAAAACCAGGCAGCACAAAGATTTCTACGAGCAAAAACACAACCCCCACCACAAACAAAACAAGTTCGAAATTAGTCGCCAACCCGGTAAGGTAGTAGGGAATAAAGTACAGGATAATTGCTGTGATACTCGCCAGCAAAGGAAATCCGATCCCGGGCGTCTGTAACTCAAAATAGATGCCTCCGAAAATTATCAATATCAGAAATCCGCTTACCACCGGATTCAAAAATAGGGCAATGACATCTTCAATGGCGGATGGTTCATAGTAAGTAATTTTCGCTTCCGACATACCCTGCTCTTCGAGAAGGTCTTCAATAGAAGCAACCTGCCCCTCACAGAAGCCGTTGGCAATTGCCTCAGATACAGTAAAGGTAACTACTTCTCCTGCCTTACTTACCCCCTCAACTTCCAATCGCTCGTCCACCATGGCTTCGGCGATACGCGGATCTCTACCCCTAGCTTCGGCCGTGGATCGCATCATTGACCGCATGTATGATTGGTATTTGTCCGGTGCAGCTTCTCCGGAGCCGCCCATCACCACCGTGGCGGCACCGATACTCGCACCGGGAGCCATATAGATGCTATCGCAGGCGATGGAAATCAAAGCACCCGCGGATGCGGCATCCTTATCTATAAACGAATAAATAGGGATGTCGGATTCTAGGATCATAGTACGGATATCATCGGCATCATTGACAGCCCCTCCGTAAGTATCCATGTGGATGATGATGAGGTCGGCTTCTATTTTCCTTGCCTCCTCAAGGGCAAGGCGGACCTTTCTGTTCATTCGTGGATCAATGTCGCTTTTTACTTCAAACACAAAAACGGACCTTTCTTGATCTTTTTCCGGCTCATCGACGTCTGCCTGACCAAAGGCACTGACTAGAAAGGAGATCAAAAATAGGCCGGTAAACGGAAGTCTCATCATGGATTAATCATTTATCGCTGAATATACTGATAAAATGTTTTAATCACCCAAATGGTTTAACTCGAAGTTGCATTTGAGAAAATAAATTTGAAATTTGCACGAACATCGTACGTTAAGGTGTAAAAAAAGTGAAAAATGAAGGATAATTTATTGATATTGGTATTCTGTGTTTTTTCAATGGCAGCGTTTGCCGAACCGTCGGTTGATGCGGATTCCGTAGGCATTGAAAGGGTGGGAGATAAGACCTTTATCATCCATGAAGTTTCTCCCCAAGAAACCTTGTTTGGAATATCAAGGCGATATGCGACTCCGGTGAATGAGATCGTTCAAAGTAACGAAAGCCTCAGGGAAGGACTAAAAATAGGTCAGCGAATACGCGTTCCTTATGTAGAAAAGGAAGCCCTCCCCGAAGGAGCGATCCTTCATCAGGTCGCTCAGGGCGAGACCCTTTTTTCTATAGCCCAAAAGTATAAGGTTACTGTACCTGATCTAATGGGATGGAACAAAATGAAGGGAAACGATCTAAGTGTCGGGCAGGGACTGATCATCCAAAACCAACTACTACCAGCTGAAAAAATAGACGAAACGGTCGCTATAGTAGACAGGAAAGTAGCCATTACCAATGAACCCGTAGCCGGGGTCAATCCTGCCGCGATCATGTCTAACAAAAATAATTCTAGTTCTAAAGAAGCTCCAGCGAAAACGAAAAAGCCCACAGAGAACTCGAATGAATCGCCTTCTTCTTCCTCTTCTTCGGTATCTACCATTGGCGGCTGGAAATCCCATACGGTTGTGCCGGGCGAGACGCTTTTCTCCATTGCCAGGCAATATGACGCCAAGGTGGAGGACCTGATTACCTGGAATGCCCTTTCTTCCAATAATTTGTCACCGGGTCAGACCTTGAAAGTAGGGAGGGAGACAGGTGCCGCAGTGCCGGTCACCGTGCTCCCGGATCCTGAAAAGGATTGGTCTTCAAATGCAGAACCCGCACCAGCGCCTGCCCCCAATGTTAGTGGCACCTCAACTAGTGAATCAGGGTCCACTGCCTTTAAAAACATCAAGGAAATCGGTCAAGCGGAAGTAATCGAGGGGACTGGAAACCATAAGAAATATTTGGTTTTACATAGGGATGCCCCGGTAGGGACTATTATGCGGGTTAGGAATGAAAACAATGATATCACCATTTTTGCCAGGGTGGTAGGTACCTTACCCAACACCGGCGACAATAACAAATTGCTGATAAAAGTTTCCAAGGCCGCCTTCGATCAGCTGAAGGCTGTAAATTCGAGGTTTCCGGTAGAAATCTCCTACTAGTCGGAAACCTGTCGCTGACTACCGGAATCCTCTAACGCATTATTGCGGAGTTGGTTTGGTTATTCACTGTTTATCAACTAATTTTGATATTCAGTAATTTTACCATGAATAAAGTTCAACTCCTTTTCCATCACGTATTTACGTTTGTGTGGAATGCCATCTTTGTCCTTTCCTATCCTTTTTTGGCAACCTTTGGGTTGGTATTCGTGGGTATTACCATGTTTTTTTCGTGGATTTCAAGGATGTTGAAGAAGATCAGTCCCTCCACTGGGACTGCCGAATTCAGGGAACAAGGGGGATGGGAGACCATATCCTTGGATGCGGAACTTATCGAAGGGCGACTGCACAAGCAGATACTCTTCGGGCCGAATTGCTATCAGTTTCGTCGAAAAGACGGTATCCCTTCTATACTGGACGAACATATTTTCGGAAAAAAGATTAAGGTAATCAAGGAGGGATTGATTATGGAAAGGTGGAATTCCACCGATATTAAAGAAATTCCTGATTTTGACATTTGTCTCTATAATCCGGATGAGGATTTGCTTACAAAGCTTACCACCATTAAATGTTTCGACTGGCACCTGTCAGAAAAGGAAGATAACTTTGTTTATTTTAAATGGTTTGACGGAATTCAGGGAGGAGAAGTAAAGGTGTCCCTTGCTTAATGGAGTCAGGTATCAAGGAGTTTTTGGAGGAAAAAGTCTCGCTGTACAACCGTCCCGAATTTATTCCCTTGGACCCGATCTCCATTCCCCACCGGTTTACGCGGCTACAGGATATTGAGATCGCGGGATTTTTTGCCGCCACATTGGCTTGGGGACAGCGAAAAACCATCGTGCAAAAGTGCCTTGAACTCATGGCAATGATGGATAACAGTCCGTATGATTTTATCCTGCATCATAGTGAACCTGACCTCAAGCCCCTGCTTAAATTCAAACACAGGACGTTCAATGACCTTGATACACTGTATTTCATTCAGTTCTTCAGGACTTTTTACCGACACAACGAAAGCCTAGAAGCAGCCTTTACACGTGGATGGACGGATCAGGTGGATAGTATGGAAAAATTACTTGCGAATTTTCACCACCTGTTTTTTTCGCTGCCGGATGCGCCATTGCGTACGAGAAAGCATGTCGCTACACCTGTCCGTAAGTCGGCCTGCAAGCGTATCAACATGTTCTTGCGCTGGATGGTGAGAAACGATGCACATGGCGTCGATTTCGGAATTTGGAAAACCATAAAGCCTTACCAACTCATTTGTCCCTGCGATTTACACGTCGACAGAGTTGGTAGAAGGCTTGGATTAATTCAACGGAAGCAGACAGACTGGCAAACGGCAGTTGAACTTACGCAAAACCTACGTCTATTGGATCCTGAGGATCCGGTGAAGTACGACTTTGCACTTTTCGGCCTTGGCATTGTGGAGCATTACTAAGGTTACTTGCTTTTCGGTTTATTTCCCCCAGCTACTGGGATCTTCCCGCCATTTCTGAAGGGTTACAAGGGCTTCGTCCGGAATGAGGTTGTCAGACAGGGCCTGATCCAAAAGGTGCCCGTAGTCGCTCAGGCAAATAAGCTTTACACCCGCCTGTTCAAAATTTTGACGGGCAATCTCGAAGCCATAGGTAAAGATTGCTACCATACCAAGGACTTCAACTCCGCCATTTCGCAGGTCCTCCACAGCTTTGAGCGAACTGCCACCTGTAGATACCAAATCCTCTACCACAACGACTTTTTGTCCTGGAACCAGCCTGCCTTCTATCATATTTTCCATGCCATGCCCCTTTGCCTTAGACCGTACGTATACAAAAGGAAGTTCCAGCGTATCCGCGATAAGCGCGCCTTGGGGTATACCCGCCGTAGCTACTCCGGCGACGGCCTCTATGGACACAAAGTTGGTATGTATGACACTCACCAGGCTTTCCTTAATTAAGGTACGAATATCGGGATAAGAGAGGGATAGCCTATTGTCGCAGTATATCGGTGATTTCCATCCGGATGCCCAGGTAAACGGACTTGCCGGTGAAAGCCTAATCGCTTCGATCTCCAGCAGTTTTTTTGCTACTAATTTAGCTGTTGAGGGGTTGAAAATTTCCATACGTTAAAATTATGGGATAAATTTGTAAGGATGGTTGTGACGGGTAGAAAAAAAATGCATTTTTGACAAAACAATGCAGCTATGAAGATTTTTATCAATGATAAACCTGTCGAACTGCTAGCTCCGTCCGCACTTTCGGCCAATAAAAGTTTTGATCATATTTACGAAAACCCAAATGAACTGCCTCCCTATACAGGTCTTTACGACGACGTGCTCATCTTGGAGCCTTCCAAGGAGATCCTCATTAAATTGCTCTATGTCCTGAGAACCCGCAAGCTTAAGCATTTGGATTCTGTAACCCTCGTTTCATCCAACAAAAAGGAGCTTCAGGCCTTTATCAAAAGCAGGTTTGTCATTATCAAGGCTGCGGGGGGTATAGTGACAAAGGAGGACAAGGTGCTTTTTATTTACCGCCTTGGAAGGTGGGATTTCCCCAAAGGGAAATTTGAGCGGAAGGAATCTCCGGCCGCCTGCGCGATCCGGGAAGTGGAAGAAGAGTGCGGAATAAAGGTCAAGTTAAAAGAACCCATCTGCAAAACTTGGCATACCTATACCCAAAACAGGAAAAATATTCTGAAGAAAACCTATTGGTTTACCATGGAGTGCGTCCAAGACACGGCGATGTCTCCCCAACTTGAAGAGGGCATCGAGGAGATCAGGTGGATGCCTCACCAAGAGGCCAAAATTGCCCTGATCAATTCCTATCCATCAATGAGGTACCTATATACCCGTTTCTTAAGGATGGCTCCGCAGAAACTTCAGATATCGTAAGGCAAAAACTCGCTTACATCTCCACCGTAGCGGTGAACCTCCCGAATGATTGTGGAGCTGATTGCCGCAAACTGGGGAGAGGTAATCAGAAACACTGTTTCTAACTCTTCGTTCAGGTATCGATTCATTTGACTGATCGTGTTTTCGTACTCGAAATCAGTGGTATTCCTTAACCCGCGTAGCAGAAAGGTTGCCCCATATTTTTTCGCGAGGGAAGATGTGAGTTCGTTGTATAGGACAACGCGTACCCGATCATTTTCGCTATACAGCGCGTGAATCTTCTTTACCGTAAGGTCAATGTCAAAGTAGCGGGTTTTCTTGGTCGTATTATGACCTATAGATATTATGATTTCGTCAAACAGGTTTAATCCACGCTGCACGATATCTTGATGTCCTTTTGTAAACGGATCAAACGATCCCGGAAAGAGCGCGATTTTTTTCATCGGAAGTTAAAGTGTCCAAAAGGCTTCAAGCAACCCGGTAGATTTGAAATCGGCAGGGCCTTGTTCCGTAACATAAGCTGTTGTTGGCTGCGGGATCTCATTTGAGATATTGGAGAAATAGGGTGAGAGTACTTGGGGCGCAGCCTGCACATATGACAGGTCACCTGTAATAGTCAGTTTCACGGTTTCTTGATCAAATCCAAGTTGTTGTATGACAGCAAGGGTGTATTTTAACACATCTTCATCACCATCTGCCTGAAAAATATTGAAGAATATCAAGGTTCCTAGTGAAAAAGCAGCTAGGTAATAATGATCCGGGATGGGGAAGAGGAAGATTTCCTGATCATCCAAAACATTGCCTGGCCGAAACAAAAAGGAAAGCGGGAAAAGGGCGCCGGGTATGATTTCAAGATCCGGTAAATGTTCTTCAAGTTTTGTGACTATGTCAACAGACAAGCTTCCGATTACTTGGATTTCAGAAGACGGTACAGGTTCGTAGAAAAGCTCTGAAGAGTCAGTGTCTACTTCCGCTGTGAAATACAGGTATTTTTCTTTATGTGAGGGATCAAACAGCTGGCTTGGGATCAGGCAAAAATCCCTGTTATGGACAAAAAGCTTTCCATAGGTATTTGCCGATTGGATTAGGCTGTCGGTATCAATTATTTCAAAAAGTTGTTGCTGGTCTTCAAAGCTGTACATGTGTACGCCAATGATTTCCTGGGTGGAGTTTTTTGCCATCACGCTTATCGCGCGGCTGTACAAGAACAGCGATAAACTGGATATGTCTGCTGTATCCAATTTATCGCTGTCATAATTTGTAAGGATATATTTCCCTTGATTTCCCAATGTTATTCCCAGTTTCCTGAAGTGGACGTATCCACTCTTGAACCTACCCGTAGGGCTTTTTCGTTGTTGTTCTTCCTTCGTTCAGGATTTATAGGGGCCGGATCACGGATTTCGAATACGGACACCTCTCTGCCACTACGCTCGATTTTGTCGGTGAAGTATTCAAACTGCTTTCCGCCAGAGCCTGGAACGACGTTAAGCGTTTCCAAATTAAAATCAGGATATTTCCGTTCGTTGAACAAGGAATCGATTACGTTTACGGACCCAAGTGTGTCAAAGGTAACCGTAGTTTCTTCTTTGCCGTAATCCAGCAATTTGGTAGTTTCAGTTCGTTGCACAATAAATATCGAACCGTCTTCGATAAATTCTTTCAGGTCCTGCCAATTGCTTGCGTATTCGCCCTTCGTTCCCCGGTAAGCAATTTGTGCATCCCGTAGCATTTGGAGCTTTTCAATAATTCTGGCTTCAGTTCTTGCTAGTCTTTTTTCTTCTTCTACTACCTCATCAACGCCTAAGTAAAGTCTGTAAGCAAGGCCTAAGGCACCTAGAAGAAATACAATAGATAAAATTTTGGTCAGATTCATTTTAATCGATGTTTATGTCTGTTTATGGTAAATAAAGATTATGTGGTTTCTTTCGAAATGCTAGTTTATACATTAATTTCCAAAATTAAAATATCCTTTCCATATTCCTACATCATTGACGGATTTTATTCCCCAAAACACAGCATGTTTTTCCTCGTTGTCGATTTGCTGGATTTCTTCCACGCTCAGAAAGCGTAAATCAGCGATTACTTGATGTTCGGCGTCAAGTTCAGGATCAATGCCCTTTAGTAGGTTGCCTCCCATTTTCTTTACTTCAAAAAACAATTCGACTGCATGAAGCGGGGGACGTAAGAATTCATGTACAAATAAATAGTCCCCGACAGCAACCTCAAGACCGGTTTCTTCCTGAAATTCACGGGCGAGGTTATCAGGAGCACTGCTCCCGTATTTCATGCCTCCTCCCGGTACATTCCAAAAAAACTTTCCTTCTCCCATGTAGTGGTTGATCATCAGGATTTTTTGGTCTTCTATCAGGATTCCGTTGACACGGGTTCGGAGACGGCGCCCAAACTTCTCTTCGATTTCTTTTTTTATGTTAGGCATTTTCCGTTTAGATTCGCAATTCCTCCATAAATATAAGGACACCGTGCAGAAGCCTTCCGAAATACTTAAAAGATTTTTTCCCCACACACCAACTGACGGTCAGCGGTTTTTTTTCGGGAAGATGGACGCCTTCTTGGCCTCGGAGTCGCAGGAACGGTCCGCGTTTATCCTTAGGGGATATGCAGGTACCGGGAAAACCTCGGTTTTGTCTGCCCTGGTTAAGGCTTTGAACCAACTCAACTTCCGGTCGCTGATGCTCGCTCCTACGGGAAGGGCTGCCAAAGTAATGAGTGGATATGCCAACAGGACAGGGTTTACGATCCATAAAATTATCTATAGACCACGCGAAGGCAACGAGGCGGGAAGCCAAGGATTTGACTTGCAAAAAAACTACTACCAAAAGACGGTTTTTATCGTCGATGAAGCATCCATGCTTGCTGATGAAAGCTCCTCGGGAAGCCGGATTTTGAAGGACCTAATTACCTACGTATATGAGCATCCCACCAACCGGCTACTCTTAATAGGAGATAGTGCGCAGCTTCCTCCGGTCGGTAGTGAACGTAGTCCCGGCCTGGACAAAAATTACCTGAGTTCAACCTATGGTCTTACAGTAGAAGAAGTGGAATTTACCGAAGTCATGCGGCAGCAGCTCGATTCTGGTATTTTGTTCAATGCCACAAGGCTGAGGGAGGAACTGACGAAAAAATCGCCCCTCATAGGGTTTTACACGAAGCGTTTCCGGGATTTTTTTAAGATGAACGGGGACCGTCTGGAAGATGGCCTGCGGTATGCGTATGATAAGTTCGGTGTGGATAATACCATTATCATCACGCGGTCAAACAAGGCAGCTGTTCAGTATAATCAGTACATTCGGCGGACCATACATTTTTATGAAGAGGAAATAACCGCCGGCGATCGGTTAATGATTGTTAAAAATAACTATACCTACATGGCTGATTCCGCCAAAATCAGCTTTCTGGCCAATGGCGACTTTGCAGAAATAGTAAAAATTCGTTCATTTGAGGACGTCTATGACTTAAGATTTGCGACAGTAGAACTTCGGCTGATCGACTATCCCGAGGAACCCTATTTCGAAGCAAAAATTATCTTAGATACGCTTTATACCCCTTTGCCCGCGTTGGCTGGGGAGGACTGGACGACACTTTACAAACAGGTGTGTGCGGATTATATGGATTTAGCAGATAAAAAGGAACAGCGTGAATCTGTAAAGAAAGATCCTTATTTGAATGCCTTGCAGGTGAAATTCGCCTATGCACTTACCTGTCACAAGTCACAAGGTGGACAGTGGGATGCCGTTTTCGTAGACCAAGGGTACCTCACGGAAGAGCAAGTGGATGCCCAATACATCCGTTGGTTGTATACCGCGATGACACGCGCGAAAGAAGAACTGTATATGGTGAACTTTCATGCCAAATTTTTCCTTAAAGAGATTGAATAAAATGAAACCAAAATTAAAAACGATATGAAAAAGTTGATCCTTTTAGTTGCTTTCGCTCTAGCTATCGGCGTGACTGTGCAGGCTCAGGAAAAGTCGGCAGATGGTCCGATAATAGCATTTGAAGAATCTTCCAGAGACTTCGGTAATATTACCCAAGGCGATAAGGTCGAGCACGTTTTTAAGTTCGAAAACAAAGGCAAAACTCCACTTGTAATTTCGAATGTAGCCGCAACCTGTGGATGTACTGTACCGGCATGGCCTAAGGAACCTATTGCGCCGGGACAGAAAGGTGAGATTAAAGTTTCTTTTAATTCGGCAGGTAAAATGGGGAAACAAAACAGTGTTGTGAGAATTTACTCTAACGCTTCGGAGCCCATCGAAAAAGTTTCGCTGATTTCAAATGTTCTGCCTAAAGGGGCTAAGTAATTAAATCAGGTAGTCCAGTCTTATGACGGGGACTACCTGATGTTTTTTTCGTTTACGATTATCTCTGTGAGTAATTCCGCCCACCTGTCGTATACGTTTGCGCTTGGATGCAATCCATCTACGGCTAAGTAACGCTCCATATGGCCTAAGGACCTATATTCCTCCGTTATTTCCAGGTACCTGATACCATGAGTTTCTGAAAGTTTCTTATTGATAGCGTTGAAGCGGTCAATTTCTTCAGCAATAGTTGCTTTATCCCTTGCCAGTTGTTCCGCGTAGGGAGTGACTCCCCAGTCCGGTATTGAAAGGACAACGATGCGGTCTTTTTCGCCGCCTGTAAGGGTTACCGATTCTGCCAGCAGCAGTTCGAAATCTTTTTCGTATTCCGACTGGGGCAGGCATCGATATTGGTTATTTACACCTATCAGCAAGGTAACTAAATCAAAGGTTCGCCCGTTAAGTTCGGCGCGTTTGATGCCCTGAAGTAAATCTTGGGTAGTCCATCCTGTTACCGCAATGATTACAGGTTGGTCGATCTCGATGTCTCTTTTATTTAGTTTTTCAGCTAGCTGATGAGGATAACTTTGGGCAAGGTCTACTCCCTGCCCAATCGTATACGAATCACCTAGTGCCAAGTAGGAGATGGGGCCAGTTCGAAAGGGAAGTTGCATAGTTGGGGTAGAGGAATGGGTCGTTTTTTCGTCAATCGAGAAATTGGTTGTCGTATCGCACGAGGTTCCTAGTAGAACGAGCGCAATTCCACATAGTCTGTTTTTATAAGCGTTAGTGAGTTTTCCTGCAATTCGTGTAAACATGGGTGATTAACCATGAAACGGATAAGAAGGTTTGGGCGTGGCATTTATTTAGAGATATAGCAGCCTCATCGCTTTCCGGTACCCTTGTTTTAGTGAAAAACCCTTTCTTCCAACTGTATTGTCCCTTGGTCCGCATCCAACGTTACCTGTGCCCCCATGGGCAAGATAAATTGTCGCGGAATGTGTCCTATCATTGCGCCACGATAGGCTGGGATTTTCAGTGGCAGAATGTAATCATCGAAAATCTGATCTAGTGTAAGGTTACCATATCCTGATGAGGGATCACAATCTGTACATTGGCCAAATACAAAGCCCTTTATCTTATCCAGCGCACCCATAAGCATTAAGGTGCTCATCATGCGATCGATTCGGTAGGGTTCCTCACCAATGTCTTCGAGAAACAATATCTTGTCTGTGAAGTCAGCAATGTAGGGAGAACCGGCAAGTGCCGTAAGTACAGTCAGGTTTCCTCCGAATAATTCCCCGCTTGCCGTGCCGGGATAGATCGTCTGAATGCGGTTTTTCTTTATCACCAAGTCGTCTTCCTCCACGCGCTCGTTTTCGTAAAGGATTTGCTCTCTTTCAAAAAACAGCTTATTGAATTGTGTCACATTAAAGCTGTTCCAGCTGCCGGTGCCGTTCGGGCCATGAAAAGTAATCAGTCCGGTTTTGGCATAGATTGCATGGTGTAGCGCGGTAATATCGCTATATCCTAAGAGGGGCTTGGGATTTTTGCGGATAAGGTCATAATCAATCAGGGGTAGGATGCGCGCTGCACCGGAACCGCCCCGTATACAAATGACGGCTTTCACCTCAGGGTCAGCAAACATCGCATTAAGGTCGCTTGCACGCTCTTGGTCCGTTCCTGCGAGATGGCCTCTTCGGTTGGCTAAGTTATCTCCTTGCTTTACCCTGAATCCAAGTGCCTCCAAGGCTTCTATAGCAAACTGCAGCTGTATGCGCTCGGAGGTGGCGGCTGAAGGGCTGATTAAACCAACGACATCGCCAGCCTTAATGGCATTGGGGAGTAGTTTGGCAGAAGTACGTTCTCGTTCTTGAGGATTCATCCCTAGCAGCGGGAGCAATGCGGCACTGCTGCCAATTAATTGTAGAAACTTCCGTTTTTGCATGGTTTTGTTGGTGGTAGGTTAATGGTTACCTAGACGGGCATGGCGTACGCATATAGGGTTGCCGAAATTAAAAATTATCGCGGACATACAATAGCACTTTCTCTATTTCTCTTCTGACGACACTTGCCTTGTAGGGATAGTTGTTGTTCATAAGCGCAAAAGCGTACATTTTTTGTTTTCGGGTTTTGATAAAGCCCACCAAGCTGTGATTGTTGCTAATTGTCCCTGTTTTTGCGATGACATAAGGTATAGGCGCGTAATAGTTGGATTTTAAGGTTCCGGTACGGCCTCCCACAGGAAAGAGGTCCATCAGGTCTTCATCGGGCATAATTCTGTAGATTTTTTCGACCAAAGATACCATGGACCGCGGTGTCATCAGATTGTGCCGGGACAATCCCGAGCCATCTACCCAGAATGGCTCATCTGGCAGGTCAAAAAGGTAGGTCTTTTTAATATATTCGATCGCTTTCTCCGTGTTAAGCTCTTTAAATACCTCATCCGAAATTTGTAAAAGGAGTTGCTCGGCGATGAAATTATCACTTTCCAAAAGCATTTCTTTGTAGAGTAAGCGCGTTGGTACGCCCCTTAGGACAAAATGATCTGTTGGGAGGGCTTCTTTGGATGCGTGTATCGCTTTTTTCCACTCCAACGCCGCTAAAGTAATAAAGGTGTTTTGTGACGTGATGAAAGGCACCCGTGCCCGCATACCGTTGTAGGTCCTGGGGTTATAGTAGAATTCATTGGAATGAAGCTCTCGAGTAAGGTTCCTGACGTTTTTGTCGCTTTGGGTGACTGGAAATAGGGCTGGCTTTAAGTGAGGCCGGTTATTTACATTAAGCGAGGTAACGAGATTCCCGTAGATAGGCAGGGGTGATTTTTCTGCTGAGTAGGCGAAATTGTAATCATCCCACTGCCAGCCGAACCCAAAGGCTTCGTCTTTCCAGTTATGATCCGAAAAATAGATATCCCGGTACGTACTCAGGAACCGGTCGATTTTTGGTGTGGGAAGTTCAGGATAATATAAAGAGGGGTCACCTGTTCCCCAGATAAGTACGTCTTCTCCCTTTGGAATATAGCGGAGCAGCGTGCTACTATCTCCAAGGACCAGAAGGGAGGCGAAAAAAGTCAGCAATTTGGTTGCGGAGGCGGGAATGAAGTAAAGATGACTGTTTTTGTCAAACTGCACCTGTTGGCTATCTAAATCATAAAGATAAAAACCGGTGTGGTGGTTGTCAAAAAATGAGCCAGCACCGATGAGTTTTTCCAAGCCCTCATACCTGGACCGAACATCCTGTGAATAGGTTGTGAACGTATGAAATAAAAGTATGAAAAAAACCAGACCTGGAATTTTATGCATAAACAAGAATTAAGAAATTAATTGCGGCGAATGGTGATTTTCGACGCACCCAAAAACAACCATATCCACCCTAAAATAAAGGCTACTCCCCCTAGTGGCGTGATTGCACCAAGGATGGCTATACCAGTAAGTGATAAGGTATATAATGTGCCTGAGAAAATTAGGATGCCGACAATGAAAAACCAAGCCGCTTGGCTAAATGCTTTAATACTCGGAAATTGCACAGCCATCACGCCAAGCAATAGGAGGCCTAAGCTGTGATAGAAATGGTAGCTAACTGCCGTCTCGTAGGTTGCTGCTTTCCCGGTTGAGGCTAAAACTGCCGCAAGGCCATGTGCCCCAAAAGCTCCAAGCGAAACAGCAAGCGCCCCGAATACTGCTGCGCTTTGTATGATGTGTTTTGGTTTCATTTTATTTCGTATTTCTCTCGCCAAAAATGGCACTTCCAATCCGTACCATGGTGCTGCCCTCTTCTTGAGCGATCTTGTAATCCCCGCTCATCCCCATACTCAGTTCCTTCAACGCTATCTGAGGGGGTAGGTTTTCGCGTGAATATTTTTCTAGCAGTGCACGGAGGTACGAAAATTCATTTTGAACCACAGATGTATCCGCGGTATTAGTTGCCATTCCCATCAAACCTACTATACGAATGTGTTCCATTTGCCTGACATCATTACCAAAGAGAATTTCTTCTAGCTCCTGTTCGTCGAGGCCAAACTTGCTTTCTTCTTTGGCTATATGGATTTGTAGCAGACAGGAAATGACCCTACCGACCTTTTTCCCTTCTTTGTTGATCTGTTCCAGCAGCCGGAGAGAATCAACTCCGTGTATTAAATGAACAAAAGACGCGATGAATTTAACCTTGTTACGCTGTAGGTGACCGATCATATGCCAGCGTATATCTTGAGGGAGTTGTGGGGCTTTTTCTGCCATTTCCTGTACTTTGTTCTCGCCAAAATCCCGAATTCCCGCCTCGTAGGCTTCTTGAATGGCGGAAACAGGTTTGGTTTTACTTACAGCGATCAATAGACAGGATGCTGAAGAAAATGTACTTTTTATATGGTCCAGATTTTCTTTTACCCCCATTATTTTATTGTATTTTTACAGTTAGATTGTAAGCTCAACCGACTATTTTTTCTCTCTAAGACAAAGATATGGCTATATTAGGTACATTACTAAAAAAAGGTATTCGATTACGGGAATCTTTAGAGCAGGAATATGGATCCCCGGAGGCGCTTCAGAAAAACGAACTGAAAAAGCTTCTCATCTTTGCTTCAAAAACTGCATTCGGGAAAAAATATGCCTTTAAGCAAATTTTGACGGAATTTAAAAAGCCCGGTCAGGATTATTATCAGCTTTATAAACAACACATTCCGATACACGACTACGAGAAAATGTATATGTCATGGTGGCATTTGCTACGAGAAGGAGTGCCCAACGTAACTTGGCCGGGTAAGGTGAGGTATTTTGCATTAAGCTCCGGTACTTCTGGTGGCCCCTCCAAGTACATTCCGGTGACGAAACGAATGGTAAAGGCTATTCGTAAGACTGGCGTCAGGCAGATCCTTACATTATCCAAATATGATCTTCCAGACGCCATTTTTAATAAGGGAATTCTTATGTTGGGAGGAAGTACCGACCTAGACTTTAACGGTACCTATTTCTCAGGGGACCTTAGTGGGATTACCGCTAAGCGTCTTCCTATTTGGTTTCAGCGGTTTTACAAGCCAGGTTTTTCTATTGCGAGAAACCGAAACTGGGGAGAGAAACTTGATCAGATTGTTGAAAACGCTCCTAAATGGGATATTGGAATCATCGTTGGCGTCCCTGCTTGGTTACAGATTTTGATGGAAAAAATTATAGAACGGTACCAGCTTAACCATATACACGACATGTGGCCCAACCTAACCATTTTTGTCCATGGGGGTGTATTTTTTGAACCTTATAAAAAGGGATTTGAAAAACTCCTCAAACATCCCCTAATATATATTGAGACCTATCTTGCAAGTGAAGGGTTTATGGCCTATCAGGCTGGCCCCGGAAAAAAAGCTATGCGCCTGGTTTTGGCCCACGGCATTTTCTATGAATTCATGCCCTTTGATAGGGAGAATTTTGATGAAAATGGTGAAATGAAGGATTCGTGCACCGCAATTTCCATCAATGAGGTGGAGGAAGGAGTGGACTATGCCTTATTAATAAGCACATGTGCAGGAGCCTGGCGCTATTTGATCGGAGACGTTGTTCGATTTGTGTCTAAGGAGGAAAGCGAGATTGTGATTACCGGTAGAACAAAGCACTTTTTGAGTCTATGCGGAGAACACCTTTCCGTTGACAACATGAACAAGGCGATTCAGGCAGTAGAAGAAGCGTTTGATATCAGTATAAGCGAATTCACTGTACTTGGGGTTCCCCACGGGACTCTGTTTGCTCACAACTGGTATATCGGCACCGACGACACCGTTATCGAAGAGGAAGTTACAGCGTTTTTGGATCGAGCGCTTAAGGAACTCAATGACGACTATGCTACGGAAAGAAACCATGCGTTGAAAGAAATTTCGGCCAAAATGATTTCTAGTAAGGTATTTTATGACTGGATGAGATCTGAGGGAAAGGAAGGAGGGCAAAATAAGTTTCCTCGCGTCCTCAAAGGGCCCAAAGCTGATTCATGGCGTGACTACTTGGAACAAAACCGGTATTTGGCGTGAAGCTGCCATTCTTGGAGGGAATTGCAATGGGCTTGCTGCTTTCGGTGATGATTGGGCCGGTTTTCTTTGCACTTATCCAACACAGCATTGCGCACGGGTTTCGGCAGGCTACTTTTATGGCTGCTGGTATTTTAATCAGCGACACCTGCTATGTGTTACTTGCTCACTTCGGTTCTGCATGGCTAGCTTCTACTCTGGTATTCGAGTCGGTGCTGGGACTAGGTGGAGGATTGGTGTTAATGGTGTTCGGAGTAATCTCCTTCATCAAAGGAAACCAACAGCGACCTAATTCCGGTGGGATTGTTAGTACCTCAATATCGAAAAGAAAAGGGTTTTTTAAAGGGTTGGGCCTTAACGGCATCAATCCCTTTGTGCTTTTGTTTTGGATCTCGCTTGCCGGCCTTCTGAATGGGCGGCGGGATTTTTCCGAATACGATAGATGGCTTTATTATTCAGCTCTGCTCGCGACGGTATTTTCGTTTGACGTACTTAAAGCCTATGCGGCAACCTTCTTAAGCGTTTTCATCACCCCTAATCTGTTGCAAAAATTAAACAGAATGGTTGGATTGGTGTTAATGGTATACGGTCTCCGGCTTGTTTATCGGGCACTAAAAATCGATCTTTTATGAAATTGACACGTATTCCTATACAATTCTTGCTTACCTTTTTCCTTTGTCTTGTGTTTGCCACTGTCTCCCAGGCCCAGACAAATGAGGCGCTGAGTGATTATAATAAAGATAGAATAGCATTGGAAAAGAAGGGAATGATGTTATTGGCCACATGGTCGGTAGGCAATATCGTTTGGGGCGGCATTGGATCTGGGAGATCAGAGGGTGTTTCTAAAGGGTTTCACCAAATGAACATGTACTGGAACGGTGTAAACCTTATTATTGCAGGCTTTGGTTATTACCACGCATTCAATGAGGTACCTGGGACAGATTTTTGGCAGACCATCGAGGCCCAACATGGCATGGAGAAAATTCTTCTTTTAAACGCAGGGCTAGATATTGGGTACATTGCTTCTGGCCTATTTCTCAATGAGCGGGGGAAACGGTTGGGAAGGGAACAATGGCAGGGATTTGGAAGATCGGTAATATTGCAGGGGGCATTTTTGTTTGGATTTGACGTCATGATGTACCTTGTAATGCGGGACCATGCCACCGAACTGCCTAAAATTCTTGAGCATGTTTCCCTAAATGGATTGGGAATGGCTATTAGGTTCCCGCTATAAATCCCGGAGACACCAGATTTGAAATAGTGACATTCAGTTTTTCGACCATGGACTTCCAATGCTAAAAGCGTTTGAAAATCCACAACTGAAATTCATGCTTTTTTTTATAAATATTCAAGTAAAATTCTGTTTAGATCATTGAAATCTATTTATTTCGAACATAAAAAATACACAAGAAATATTTTGGGGAGATCCTGCCTCCTTAGCCCGTTTATGTAAAACATTTTTTAGTTTTTGTTAAAAAAAAATCCAAAAAGCACTTTGTTTTTGTTTGATTAAATTCTACCTTTCGGTGGTGTTTTAATAAAATAACAACACACATGATAATGTTCCAAATAATATTCTGCCTTTTTCAATAGGACATAATGAGGCACCGTCTATTTCATACAGGAAATTGGCGTTGGTTTTAGTTTGGAATACCACTTAAATAAATATGACCTTATAGACTGCATGGTGCAGATGAATATATGGTGAGTCAAATTTTCTATCCAAAATAATTATTATGAAGAACGTATTACTCTTACTGGGTTTGTCCTTATTGACCGCCTTTGGGTCGGCAGTAATGGCGCAAACCGTTTCCGGTCGCGTAACCGACCAAGCCGATGATGCGCCGCTTCCCGGCGTTACGGTATTGATCAAAGGAACATCTACCGGTACAGCCACCGATGTAGATGGGCGATACAGTTTGAATGTGCCAGGCGCTGAAACTGTCCTTGTCTTTTCCTATCTAGGATTCGAAACCCAAGAGCAGACGGTAGGTAACCGAACTACCATAAATCTAGTAATGAAGGAGGACGCGTCGGAACTTTCCGAGGTTGTTGTTACGGCCTTAGGTATCGAAAGAAATGTTAAAGCGCTCCAGTATTCCATCACCCAAGTTGGAGGCGAAGAGTTTACCCAAGCAAGGGAGAACAATATCGCCAATCAGCTTGCGGGTAGGGTCGCAGGGGTAAACGTAACCAACGTCGCTTCTGGACCAGCGGGATCATCTAGGGTAATTATTCGGGGAAATACCTCCCTTCAGGGGAATAACCAGCCCTTATACGTGGTAGATGGATTGCCTATTGACAACACACAGTTTGGACAAGCGGGTGTTTGGGGTGGTTCTGATGGTGGTGATGGTATGACCAGTGTGAACCCAGATGACATTGAGTCCATGACCGTATTGAAAGGTGCCAGTGCTGCTGCGTTGTATGGTTCACGCGCCTCAAACGGTGTTATTTTGATTACTACTAAAAAAGGAACCTCACGTAAAGGAATCGGCGTGGAATTCAATTCTAACGCGGTCTTTGAACAAATCAACAATCAAACTGACTTACAGACCACCTTCGGGTCGGGAAGATTTCAAGGCGACCAAGTAACAGGTGCATCTGTGCGACCAACCACGGTCAGGCAGGCATATGATTGGGGTACGCAAGCTTGGGGAGAGCGACTGGGGTCTGGTACAGCTATGTACTTTGATGGTGTTCAGCGCCCTTATGTACACGCTGGGGACAATTGGAGCCGATTTTATGAAACCGGACATGCTTTTACAAACAGCCTCTCGCTTGCTGGTGGAAGTGAAACCCAAACGTTTCGATTCAACGTAACCGACCTTAGAAGTACTTCCGTAGTACCGAACGCCGGTTTTGATAGGATAAACATGTCCTTGGCTACAAACGGAAAATTCGGAAAGCGACTGACCTTTGATGCCAAAGTCCTGTATTCCAACGAAAATACTAAAAATAGACCGCGACTTTCTGACTCGCCGGGTAACGCATTCCAGTCTATTTTCGCATTGCCGCCAAACGTAAACGTGGAATGGGGTATGGGAGATCCAAACCGATTAGGGACGATTCCTGTGGGAACAGATCCTGCCTTGTTGGCAACATGGGGTTTTGCTGAGCGTGAAGAATACCTGATGACAAACAACCCATGGGGTCAGAATCCCTATTTCTCAACTCATCAGCTATCTGTAAATGATATTCGTGACAGGATAATCACATCAGGCTCCCTAAAGTATAACATTACAGATCATCTGTATATCTCAGGAAGGGCAGGTATGGACTGGTTCGTTAGGAGATTCTCCAGCCTTACCCCCCAAGGTACCGGCTATGACCGAGGTGGAAACATTTCAGAAGGTAACCGTACCGTAAGCGAAATTAACCTTGAAGGAATGCTTGCCTACAACCAAACCTTTGGAAAAATAGGAATCAATGCCTTTGTAGGATCCAACTGGATGAGAAGAAAAGATGAGACTATCTCCGCAAACGGACAGCGCTTCAATGTACCCTTCTTTCATGCCATCAACAATGCAGTGGTCAGAAACTATGGTTATGGGTTTTCAGAATGGGGCATCAACTCCGTATTTGGCTCGGCTGAATTTAGCTACAACAACTTCTTGTTCATCACGGCTACAGCCCGTCAGGACTGGTTCTCTACATTAAACCCGGCTTCCAATAGCGTATTGTACCCGTCAATTGGTAGTTCCTTTGTATTCTCCGATGCTTTGTCGGAATTACCGAACTGGTTGAGTTTTGGCAAAGTAAGGGCTTCTTGGGCTAGGGTTGGAAACTCTACCGTGGGTCCGTATCAGACCCTAAACGTCTATTCCTTGCTTGGTGCTCCGGCAGTGAATTTTGCGGGACAGAATGTACCGATGGCTTCCTTTGCTACCGCACAAGGAAATGCCGGTACCATTCCAAATCCTTTCTTGATACCGCTTATCTCCACCGAAACCGAAGTCGGGTTTGATGTGAGGTTCCTGCAGAACAGGTTGGGATTAGACTTTACCTATTATGCCCAGTTAAGTACGGAGGACCAATTGAATGCGCAGATCTCAAGGACCTCTGGCTTCGGATCAACTTTGGTGAACTTGGGTGAAATGCAGAACCGTGGTATAGAAGTGTTGCTGACAGGTACCCCGATTCAAAACTCCAAAGTGACTTGGGATGTGTCCTTTAATATTGCGAGAAATAGAAACCGAGTTCTTTCGTTGATTGAAGGTACTGAGATATTGAACGTGGAGGAGCCAAGGACACGTACGGTATTTGTTCAGCACCGCGTTGATCAGCCTTTCGGTGTATTGGCAGGTTGGGTTCAAAAGAGAACGCCTGATGGTCAGCCCATTTTTGAACCAAACGGAGCACCTGTACAATCTGACCGTATGGAGGTGATTGGAAACGGTATTGCGGATTTCACCGGTGGTATCAATAACAGCATTACCTTCAAAGGATTCAACCTTTCCGCGCTTGTCGATTTCCGAATTGGTGGCGATATCTACTCGGGTACAAACGTACGATTGACACAGTGGGGCCTTCATAAGCAATCTCTTGCCGGTAGGGTAGGCGAAGAACCACTTACAGTAACGGGAGTGGTTCAAACAGGAACCTCCAATGGACAACCGGTATATGAACCTTTCACCAAAACATTGACTCCTGGTGAGGCAGTGAACCACTGGCAGCGATTGGGCGATCGGGTGCAGGATCATTTTATCTATGACGGCTCCTTTGCTAAATTGAGGCAAGTGACGCTTGGGTATAACTTCCCAAGAAGGATCACAGAAAAGACACCATTCAACACGCTTGGATTGTCATTCGTCGGAAGAAATCTTTCCATCTTATGGAAAAATATCGAAAACGTGGATCCTGAATCCGCCTACTCCTCAGGCAACGGTCAGGGCTTGGATTACTTTGGTATGCCCCAGACAAGAACCTATGGATTTAATTTAAGAGCTACCTTTTAAAATAAAGAAAGAAGCATTATGAAACTGATAAATAAAGCATTGTTGCTGCTCCTTGCTGCAATCATCCCATTGGTGGGTTGCGATACGGAAAATCTTCATAACCTGAACATTAACCCGCAAGCTGTAACCCAAATTGACCTTAATTTCATGTTTACCGCCGCAGAGCTTGGTTCTGCATCAGGGGGTTCTGCCGGGGATAACCGATATATTGACTGGCGTACAAACATTGGAATGGGTGCATATCTGATCCAACAACTGGCAAATGCCGGAGGAGGAATTGCTCCGGGCGACAAGTACACGGAAAACTTCGAATCGAGCAATGCTCCCTTTGAGTTCTTTTATGGAGATGCGCTGAAGAACCTATCCGAAGTATTGCGTCAGACAGGTCCAGGGGGATATGATGAAGGGAATAAAGTGAATATGCGAAATGCCGCACGTATTCTAATGGTGCTAAACTTCCATAGACTCACCGATTTTTATGGGAATATCCCCTATTTTGAGGCCTTGAAGGGTATGGATGGCGTATTCTTCCCCACCTATGACAAGCAATCAGACATCTATCCAGCCCTCTTAAAGGAATTGGAGGAAGCGACTGCCGCGATGAACACTTCCAACCCAAATGAAGGATTTTCAAACGCTGATATTATCTTCAATGGGGATATAGCTAAATGGAAGCGTTTTGGGTATTCGCTTATGCTTCGACTTGCGATGAGGGCTTCGAATGTTGCTCCTCAGTTAGCTTCGGAATATGTGACCAAAGCGGTAGCCGGCGGCGTCATGACATCAAACGCAGACAATGCCTGGGTGCCAATGTCTCAGGGTCCAAGCGTTTGGATCAATCAGAATGGTATCTCCAGAGCATTCTACCCAGGTGACGGTGGACAGCCAAGCTTCCTTAGCAAGACGCTTATTGACTGGTTGAAGGGCAATGCGACCACAGCAGATCAGGTCGATCCCCGTCTCATGATTTTGAGTGGAGGAATAGCGCAGTGGTCTGCAAATGCTTGGACCCCCACAAATACCAACCCACTTGAGCAAAAAGGGATGCCGAACGGATTTGATGCTGCGGGTTTGGATGAACTTGAAGGACGGACTGTAGATCAAACGGCTACTTATTCCAGAATTAATTTCTTGATGTTACAAAGGGAAGACCCCTATATGCTGATGAATACCGCCGAATCCCATCTACTAATGGCAGAGGCTTTGGAAAGAGGCATTGGTTCTGGAATTCCCGGTACGGCAAGAGCGCACTATGAAATGGGTGTAAAGGCCGCCATGCAGATGTATACCCCATATGATGCGTCATTGGCGGTTACCGATGAGCAGGTCACAGCTTATCTTCAGCGCCATCCTTATGGCCAAGAAAAGCCTGCGCTAGAAATGATCGGAGAACAGCTATGGGTTAGCAAATTTTTCAATTGGTGGGAAGCATGGTCTGATTGGAGGAGAACGGGATTTCCGGTTCTTACCCCAACCAACCACCCTGCCAGCGTCACCAATGGTGTGATTATGAGAAAACTCCGATATCCTGCTTATGAGGTTGCTGCGAATGCGAACTTTGAAGCCGGAGCCACACTACCTGACTTGTTCACTACGCGAGTTTGGTGGGATGGAGGGAATTGATCCGTCCTATCATGGTAAACGATACAAAAGCCCCGAAACAGTTCGGGGCTTTTTTGTTAGTTGGTTGGCCTAAAGATACCGTCTCCGCTGTTACCCATAAATGAGCCCCAAGGAGGATCCTGATTCATCTTAACCGGCAGATCTATCCGCTTTATCCGCATGCCCAAAAAGGATAACGGATCTGAATGGCTGAAGTATTGGGCATGCACCAGATCCAAAAATCCATCGCCATCAATATCGCCAATCCAAGGTGTGCTAAAGATATTTTTCATGCCCTGAGCCTGATCAATGGTATAATGCTCCCCTGATTTGAAATCTATGGCCAAAAGCTTGTTTTCAACGACAAAAGACGATTGGTCACCAATGTATCGCTTGCAATCAAACTCATTGATGCTGATGATTACCTCATCCTGCCCATCATGATTAAGATCATAGGCAACAGGAGAAGAAAAACCGGTACATCCAAGGGCATTGGTATAGCTTATTTCTCCTGTCTTTCCGTCAACCATAACCTGAACTGACCCGGTATTTTGCGGCCAAACCCCTTGGCTGACAAACGTGAAAAAATCCGGAATAGCATCGTCTGTAAAGAACCCAACCGCAAAGCTATTGCTACATTCTGTATCAGGGATGCGTTGATCCCACAATGGAAGCAAGGTCTTGCCATCGATAGCATAGATTCCGCTGGCGTGTGAAATTGCCACAATATCAAGGTAGCCATCCGTATTGATATCCGCCAAAGCCGGGGAAGCTATAAATCCATGTCCCGTTTCTGTCGCGATTATTTTCGCCTTTGAAAGGGTGTTTTGCATCAAATCCTTCAGATCAGCGATATAGAGGGATCCACCAATGGTTTCGCCACCCGTTCCGAAAATGATTTGATGTTCCCCTTGATTCGGGCTGGATATGAGTAAGGGAGTCATATAGGTTTCTTTCCCGTCGGGTACCGTATCACAGGCGAGTATATCCCCGTTTTTTGAATCTAGGAGCATGATTACAGCTGGATATCGATTTTCTTCCATGTAGGGTAACGCTTCATAATTGCCGCCGTTGGCAAGCAAAAGCTCCGGATAGCCATTTTCATTTTGATCAGGAAGCAGTACGCTGTGGTTGAAATTGAAGCGGGCATATTGAAGGATGGGATGATCCTCATGGACATTGTCAAATTTCCACAGCAGCTCCCCTGTTTTGCCATCGATGGCTCGAAATTGTGGTGATCTCCCACCGATAAAGACATCTGGGATACCGTCACCGGTTACATCGTGAAAAGTCGCCGCCCCGTACATTTGATCAGTCGCTTCATGTGACCAAATTAAGCTGCCATCGGATCCGTCTAGCGCGAGGACACCTTGATCCGATGCTTGAAACTCGTTTTTCCCAGCACCGATCACAAAATCCAACATACCATCACCGTTGAGATCTACCGATCTTGGGGAGGATTGAGACCCAATGATACTGAAGCCCGACTCCCATATCAATTCACTTTTCTCCTTCGAGGTACAGCTAATGCTCACCCAACAAAGCGTGAAAGTACATGCTGATATCAGCCGAAGAAGTAGCCATTGGGTGTGTTTGCTGTTCATACAATAGAAATTATCGTTTCCGTAAAGATAAAATAAAGCGACATGCTTCATCTACAAAAACAGTCAAATTCCTAACACCAAAGCAAAAGTTGACACCAAGCTTGCTGGCAGGCGCCTTTTTTAAATTAGTTGTTCTTTTCGGTTGCGATATAAATACAATTACCTTAGTTTTACCTTACAACTAATCTGAAAGAAACCGCTCAAGCAAGGGGAGGAAAGGGGACTTGTAGGTTTGTTTTGAAGGTCCGTTGAGCTTGATACGCATTGATATCGCATTTGCCTAACAAAGGCAGTAAATAAGTTGACGCTTATGATGAAGCTGACACATCTTATTGTGGCAATCCATATACTTCTGATCACATCCATTCCAAGTGGTATGGCCCAAGGAACGTTTGAAATGCAACCTGCCAGAAAAACAGGGGTGCGCTTTGGGAATATGCTCACTGAAGATAGGGTTTATAACATTCTGCGTTATGAATATTTTTATAATGGGGGAGGCGTTGCCGTAGGTGACCTTAATAATGATGGCTTGGATGACATTTATTTTTCTGGCAATATGGTGTCCAACAAGCTGTATTTGAACTTGGGAGACTTTAAGTTTAAAGACATAACCAAAGATGCAGGCGTCGAGGGTAAAGGCGATTGGACCACGGGGGTGACGATGGTGGATATCAATGGGGACGGTTTTTTGGATATCTACGTTTGTTATTCAGGAAAGGGAGATCCAGAGGGAAGAAGAAATCAGCTTTTTGTTAATCAACAGGATAACACATTTCTAGATGAAGCGGCTATATATGGCTTGGATGATCCATCAAATAGTATTCAGGCATTGTTTTTTGATTATGATAGGGATGGTGATCTGGATATGTATCTCCTTAATCACAACACTGCGGTCATCAACGAAATGGATTTTGATGCCAAACGTACAGACAGGAACAAATATGCAGGAGACAAGCTATATAGAAACGATAGCGGGAAATTTGTTGACGTAAGCCAACAGGCAGGAATAAAAGGTAGTTCGATGGGATTCGGTTTGGGAGTTGCGGTATCAGATATCAACGCGGATGGATACCCCGATTTGTATATTTCGAATGACTACATCGAACCGGACTACTTATACATCAACAACGGAGACGGCACATTTACAGAAAGTTTGACCGATTACCTGCAACATATTTCTTATTTCTCCATGGGGTCGGATATTAGCGATATTAATAACGATGGCCTACCGGATATCTTTACGTTAGACATGCTTCCTGAAGATAACAAACGGCAAAAACTACTCTACGGCCCGGAGAATTATGAGCAATATGCCCTGATGGTAATGAAAAACTTCTACCATCAGCAGATGAGGAATATGTTACATCTTAATCAGGGAAACGGACTATTTGCGGAGGTGGGACAGCTTGCGGGAGTATCCAATACCGACTGGAGCTGGGCGGCGCTCTTTGCTGATCTGGACAATGATGGCTGGAAAGACCTGTTCATCACCAATGGCTATTATCGTGATTATACCAACAGGGATTTTTTAAAATACAAGGGAGATTATTACTTTGAAAAGGCAAGGGCCAAAGAAGTCGCAGACACACTTCATTTGGTGACCAGCATGAGTTCTACGCCCGTGCATAACTATGTCTACAAAAACAATGCTGATCTGACGTTCTCTGACAAGAGTAGGTCGTGGGGAATGGAAGCCCTTGGGTTTTCTAACGGCGCTGCGTTTGCGGACTTGGACAATGATGGGATGCTCGATCTCATCGTTAACCACCTCAACGCCTCGGCAGGGATTTACAAAAATAACCTCAAGACGGGAGGTAATGTCAGCTCCAATTCACTCCAAATCCAGCTGGAGGGCGAGGGAATGAATACGTTTGGCTTAGGAGCTAAAATCATTTGCTACACAAAGTCTGGAATTCAGTTTTTGGAGCAACAGCCTACAAGGGGATTCCAATCTTCGGTAAGTTATAGGCTTCATGTTGGACTAGGAGATATTGAAGAAGTGGATTCTGTGTTGGTATGGTGGCCTTCCGGAAAGCAACAGGCTGTCTATCAGATAAAGGCCAATAGTACGCTTATTTTGAAAGAGTCAGCTGCGAATTCAATTTCAAAGCCCTTTTTTAGAGCCCCGGAATCAGAAACGTTATTTACCCAGATTGTATCCCCGATCGACTATGAGCATGTGGAGCTCGGGTACAATGATTTCAAACGGCAGCCATTGCTGAACTACATGTATTCCCCAACGGGGCCGGTACTAGTAGGTGGAGATATCAACAAAAGCGGATTTCCGGCGCTTTTTGTTGGAGGTGCGCAGGGAAAGCCAGGTGAGCTGTTCTTCCAAGCATCCACAGGACAATACTTCAAAGCACAGGGATTGGACCTTTCTGAAGATTCCGGTTTTTCAGATGCAGATGCAGTTTTCTTTGATGCTACGGGAAATGGTTGGCTGGATTTATATATTGTGAGTGGTGGCTACCATGACTATGAAAAGGAAGATGACAGGCTTCAGGACCGCCTGTATCTCAACGAAGGAGGAGGTAATTTCAGGAAAGCAATAGACAAACTGCCCTCAATGAAGTCCAGTGGCAGTTGCGTAAGGCCGGCGGATGTAAATGGAGACGGCTTTATGGACTTGTTTGTCGGTGGTAGGGTCGTCCCGGGTGAATTTCCGGTAGCACCGCGATCTTATCTCTTGCTGAACGATGGGACTGGGAAATTCTCCGATGAAACGTCGACCTTTGCAGCTGATCTACAGCATATAGGGATGGTAACCGATGCGCAATGGGTGGACTTGAATGCAGATGGTTTCCTAGACCTGATCGTGGTCGGCGAATTTATGCCAATAGAGGTATTTCTGAATGAAAACGGGGTAGCCCTGCGGAAAGCGACTGATCAGTTTTTTGAAAAACCACTGTTCGGTCTGTGGTCGAAACTCGCCGTGGCAGATTTTGACGAGGATGGAGATCTCGATTTTATCGCAGGCAATTTAGGGTTGAACACCCAACTGAAAGCCAGCGACGCTGAACCGATTACCTTGGTCTATGGAGATTTTGATGAGAACGGATCCATTGACCCGATTTTAAACCAGTTTATTTTGGGAGAATCGTATCCTTTTCTTAGCAGGGATGAACTGCTTGATCAGATGTATAGCATGCGCAGCAAGTTTACCTCGTATGAATCGTTTGCTAACGCAAAGTTGTCAGACATCCTTAGCAAGCAGCAACTTGAACGTGCGCAAGAATTAAAGGTGACCACCCTGAATTCCGTTTACTTGGAAAACGCAAAGGGCAAACTCACTGTACACCAACTTCCCATGGAAGCGCAGATGGCTCCGGTTTATGCGATCTCCGTGATGGATATCAATCAGGATGGATATTTGGATTTTATAGTAGGTGGAAACCAGAATGCGACGCGACTTCGGCTTGGACTGATTGACGCAAACTTTGGACAGGTTTATACCGGAGACGGTAAGGGTAAATTCCAACTTTTTCCCCAAAAGGACTCGGGGCTGCGTTTTCTTGGCGATGTGAAATCCCTCCTGCCCATACGAATAGCCCATTTAGACGTGCTTATGGTAGGAATAAACAATCAGAAGATCGCCGCCTACCTGCTAAACGCGTCTAAGATCAACAAGAAAATTAACAGTTTATCAAACAGCAATAATCCTTAACACCCAATTCAATTCATGAAAATCAGAAAAATAAACCTGGAGGAAAGTGAGATACCAGAAAACTGGTATAATATTATCGCGGACATGCCAAACAAGCCGCTCCCTCCCCTACATCCCGGAACCTTGGAGCCGATTGGTCCTGAGGCCCTAGCCCCGCTTTTTCCCAAAGCGCTCATTAAGCAGGAGGTTACTACCGACAAATGGGTTGCCATTCCGGATGAAGTGCGGAATATGTATAGTATATGGAGGCCAACGCCGCTGTATCGGGCTTATGGTCTTGAAAAAGCATTGGATACACCCGCCAAAATCTACTACAAATACGAGGGAGTAAGTCCTTCGGGCTCCCACAAGCCCAATACGGCCATCCCCCAGGCATATTATAACAAGCAGGAAGGTATCAAGCGAATAACCACTGAGACCGGTGCGGGACAATGGGGCTCCGCACTCAGCTTTGCCTGCCAGCACTTCGGAATCGAGTGCGACGTATATATGGTGAAGCTCTCCTATAATGACAAACCGTATCGGAAGATGATGATGAATACCTGGGGCGCCAACGTATATGCTTCCCCCTCGGACCGAACCCAAGCCGGTAGAAATATTCTCGCTCAAGACCCTAATTCTCCCGGTTCGTTGGGAATAGCTATTTCTGAGGCTATTGAAATGGCAGCCACGCGGGATGATACCAAATATGCCCTTGGATCAGTGCTTAACCACGTCAAACTTCATCAAACCATCATCGGGTTGGAAGCCATTAAGCAGTTGGAGAAGGCGGGGGATATGCCGGATATTGTTATTGCGCCCTTTGGTGGAGGCTCGAATTTTGCCGGACTATCTTTTCCATTTCTGCGGCTGAATATGGATGAAGGAAAAAAAATCCGCTGTATAGCTAGTGAACCTGCGTCTTGTCCGAAACTGACGCGTGGGGTCTTTAGGTATGATTTTGGGGATACCGCCGGAATGACTCCTTTGCTTCCCATGTATACCCTAGGCCATGATTTTATCCCTGCACCTATTCATGCCGGCGGGCTAAGGTACCATGGAGCGGGAGTCATTGTCAGCCAACTGCTCAAGGACAACCTGATAGAAGCAAGGTCCCATGATAACCTGGAAATATTTGAAGCGGGAGTCTTGTTTGCTAGGGCGGAAGGTATCATTCCTGCCCCGGAGGCGAACCATGGCATCGCCACCGCTATAGCAGAAGCGAAAAAATGCAAAGAAGAGGGAGTGAGTAAAACAATTCTGTTTAACCTTTGCGGACATGGTAACTTTGACATGAAGGCCTATGATGATTATTTCTCCGGAAAGATAAAGCAGCATGAGCTTACCCAAGAAGAAATCAACCATTCCATAAGTAAGCTCACTACCCCTTTGATTCCTCAATAATTTCATTTAGCTGGAATACCCGAATTTCCGGGTATTCCATTCATTTCTATGGATAAACGATCCTTTTTAAAATCGTGTCTCATTGGAGGGGTGGCCACTGCTACAGTTCCAAAGGTGCTACTTCCGCCATCTGAGGAATCTATTCCGGTGATAGATACACACCTGCATCTTTGGGACAGAAGCGTCATGGATTACCCCTGGCTAAGTCCGCCATTGGACAGAGATTTTCTGGTGGCCGATTTTAAGAAAGCAACTAGGCGTTTGCCCTTATCAAAAATGGTTTTTGTGGAGTGCGGCAGGATTCCCGAGCAGTACCTGAAGGAAGTGGACTGGGTGGTGCAACAAACCCTCCTAGAGCCTAGAATAAAGGGAATGGTTGCCTATTTTCCCTTGGAGATCGGAAACAAGGGACAGAAGGATATGGAGGAAATGCTTAAACGGGGTATCGTAAGGAGCATACGCAGGGGAGTGACAGAGGACTTGTTACATTATAAACCCTTTTTGGAAGGCGTTGAATTGCTGAAACGGTTCGGGTTAAGTTACGATTTGAATATTTCCTCCGCGCAAATGGAAGGTGCTTTGGCCTTAGTTAAAAAATTCCCCTCCGTTTCCTTTATTTTGAATCACATTGGCAATCCCGCTATCCGAGCGGGTGAGGTTGAACCTTGGAAAAAATCGATGGCGCTGTTTTCTGAACTGGAAAACGTGAGCTGCAAACTCTCCGGTATGATCACAAAGGCGGATCCTACCGAATGGGGTTTTCATGACCTAAAACCCTATGCCGATCATGTCATTGAAGCCTTCACACCGGAAAAACTGGTGTACGGAGGCGACTGGCCGGTGGTGACCCGGGCAGGTAGCTATAAAGAGTGGTATACGGTCTTCCAGCAACTTACCGCACAACTTTCCGAAAGTGAAAAGAAAAGGATCTATTATCAAAATGCCGAACGCCTTTACCGAATTTAATTTCCATATACCCGTAAAAGCTCCTGTATTCGATATTCGGAATGAAAACTTCCATACATGTATTAACAACAAAACAAGACACCCATGCCCAGCAAAAACACTTCCCCAATGACTGTACCAACGAGAAGAAAATTTGTAAAACAAGCTGCTGCAGCGGCAGCAAGCTTTTATATTGTGCCGAGGTTTGTTCTGGGAGGCAAAGGCTATGTAGCCCCCAGTGACAAAGTGACTATCGGAATCATTGGAGCTGGCGGAAAAGGCAGGCAAAATGCGGAAGATTTGATGAAACTGGATGATGTTCAGCTAATCGCTATTGCTGACCCTGGAGATTACTGGGACTTAGCGAATTTTTATTACAGGTCGATTGCAGGGCGCGGACCTGTTAAGCGAATGATTGAGGAACATTATTACGATAAAACTGAGAATTTCAAAGTAGCGGAATACCTAGACTTCCGCCGCATGTTAGAGAGGGAGTCAGGGTTGGATGCCATATGCTGCTCCACGCCGGACAATACCCATGCCTATATTACGTATATGGCAATGAAAGCCGGAAAACACGTGTACTGCGAAAAGCCGCTCACACACAATATTTGGGAGGCAAGAATGATCAAAAAGCTTACCGAAGAAACAGGTTTGGCTACTCAAATGGGAAATGTCGGACACAGCACCGACGGCATTAGGGAGACAGTAGAGTATCTACGAGGAGGCGTGATAGGGGAGGTTAAAGAAACACACTCGTGGGTTCCGGCTACCCGTTGGTTGCCGGAGGTCAAAGCAATGCCTACCTACAACACGAGAAAACCTGACGGGTTTGATTGGGATCTTTGGCTAGGCCCGACGCCCCATCGCCCTTTTCACGATTGGTATACGCCAGTGACATGGAGGGATTTTTGGGATTTTGGATGCGGTGCTTTGGGGGATTTTGGTTGCCATGATATGGATGCCGCCACTTGGGCCTTTGACCTTGGTTACCCCGAGACGGTGGAAGTCTTTCCAGCCGGGTTCAGCAATGAACATATAGCACCCTATGGCGAAATAGGGTATTATCACTTTGGCAAGAATGGAAAGCGTCCGCCTATTCAGCTGACATGGTATTCAGGAGGTGTGAAGCCACCATTGCATGAGGCTCTGCCGAAGGGATATCAGTGGCCCGGGAGAGGGACCCTTTTCGTAGGCTCCAAGGGCATCATTGTCAATGAAGGGGGGAATCGAGCGCCAAAAGTATTTCCGGAAAAGCTGGCAAGTTCCATTAACGTACCTACTCCTACCATACCTCGATCGAATGGTCACTTTCGCGACTGGGTAGACGCCATCAAGGGGGGACCCAAAGCTAGCGCCAATTTTGAATATGGCGCCCACCTTACGGAGATCACCCTTTTGGGAGTATTGTCGCTACGGATGAAGGGCCAGAAGATCCATTGGGATGCCGAAAATATGACCGCGGTCGGCCTTCCTCAAGCAGATCAATATATTAAAGAACCGGTAAGAATGGGGTGGGAGATGAGTTAGGGGTTAATTGCGGCTTATTGGCAATTGGATTTCAAGTATAGAGATCCGATCTACCAACTGGCTTTTCCCACAAATCAATACGGCATCTAGGTTAGATAGTAAGTTACACAGGTTTATAAAGAAAGGAAGAAGACGACTACCGTATGCCACTTCCGCCAGAACAGGTATACTACGACTTTCCCTGGATTTTCCTTTCAAAGGAAAAGACACTGCCTGATGAAAACATGTAAGGCAGCGTCTTTTGCTGTCGGAAACGGCTAGTCCAGCAGGAAATTGTTGAAGAAGGTGTTTTTGAGGATCAACCAAGCAAAGAAAAACGCTATCCCCCACACTAAATATACGCGGTAAAAATCAATGGTTTCGCTATAGCGCGACTCAATAATCTCTGCTTTTTCCAGTTCGTTTATTTCATCAAATATCCGTTCCAAGGCATCTCCATCCGAAGCACGGTAAAACTTCCCATTACCGATTCTTGCGATGTCCCGAAGTGTAGCTTCATTCAGGTAGCTTTCTATCATCTGTGGCCTTCCGAAGAAATCGGTGCCATAGGGTACCATGCCGTCTTTTCCTACAGCGACAGAGTAGATTTTGATTTCCATGGCTGTGGCGAGTTGTGCTGCAAAAATGGGGTCGACATTTCCGGCGTTATTGTCTCCGTCGCTAAGTAACACCATCACCTTAGAACTCGCCTCCGAATCCCTCATCCTATTTGTGGCCACTGAAAGTGCACTTCCAATAGCCGTGCCTTTAGCGTCCATCATGTTAAATGAGATATCACTTATCAGATCCCGCAAAAGATCGTAATCCGTGGTAAGCGGCGCCAATGAAAAGGCTTCCCCCGAGAAAATTACCACACCAATACGGTCTCCGAACCGGCCGTTGATAAATTCAATGGCCGTTTCCTTAGCCGCTTCCAGCCTGTTTGGCGTAAAGTCCTGCAGGTCCATGGATTCAGATATATCCATCACCAGCATGATGTCAATTCCCTCGGTATACTGTTCTACTTTTTCGTTGGTCCGTTGAGGCCTTGCCAGTGCGATGATGATCATCCATAGAAAGAAAATAAAAAAGATCATTGGTATTAATCGGAGATAGGTCCATGGATTTTTCTGAGGAACCATCTTGGGAATAGAAAGTTCCAACACCGGATTTTTTAAAATCTTGGCGAATTTTCGAATCAGGAGAATAAGAGGGACTACCCATAGCAGATGAAGCGCCCACAAGTTTTCCCATTCATAGGTACGGAATGTCTCTGGGGTAAACCACGTCCATGAAAAATAGGGAAGGATCTCATTCATGTGCTTGGTAGGATTTTATTTTCTGGTTAAAGGTATTTTCTGATATATCGGTAAGGGTCTGGCAGGCATTGTCAAGATTATCAGAAACCTTATCGGCATATATAATTATTTCAATATCACGGATGGTCTTCACAACATCCGGCTGGTTCAGGTGTTCGGCTATTTCGGTGGTTGTCCATTCTCTGAACGGGCTACCCGTGAGGGATTCCATGTAGCTTTTCCACAGGCCCAATAGCTCGTCTGCACTGGACAAGTCCGGCTGACGCGCAAGCCTTTCCTTGGCAAGTTGCCACCGTACTAGGAAGCGTTTGCGTTTTCTTTTTTCAAGGTATATCAACCAAGCATCATGTATCCGATTTCCAAACAGAAAAAACGCCACAACCAGGAGCACCAGCCCTATAGTGATGACAAGGATGATTAAAGGATAGTTTATCCCAGTGGAAATTTTTTGATAGGCGTTGTTTTCCTGATAGGTAAGTACATCCGGAAGCTCGTCGATTGTTAGTACAAGGTGTAGCTTGGCATCTTCCGGAAAATGGCTGATACTGTCGTACCGAAGAATTTCAAAGACAGGGATTCGATAGGACTTAACAGGCTCCAACGAAAAATTGGAGAGAAAATAAACCGCAGAATCTAAGGTAAGGCTATCCTCCGTATAGGAGGTGAAGGTCTGCTTGGACAAATATTCCATGCTGCCAAACTGGTAGGTCGAATCCGGGAAAAGTATATCCATTGACGAGGGATAGGTAGCTTTAAGCACGTATCCCACACGTTCACCCAGCATAGCAGAGTCCTTTAAGAAATAACCTTCTACAGCGACCTCTTGTGCTTTTACAACAAATGACAGCCCCGATAACGTACAGCTAAGAAGAAAGCAAATGAGTTTACCCACGTTTCATGGTTCGGTTTCTGATTTTAAATAATTCCATCAAAGGTAAAACAATGTCTTGCCTCGTATCCATTTGGAGGTAATTGATTTGGTTTTTTTTACATAGTGTCTGAAGCGAGGCCCGGTCCGTGTGAAAAGACTGGAAGATTTTCTTCGAAAATCCCCCAAATGCCGTGTTTACCCAAGTTGTTTTACCCTCTTCTTTGTCGTAGACGGGGATAATTCCCAAAGAGGGAAGCGCGGATTCCAAGGGATCTGTGAGTTGAATTACAACTAAATCATGTTTGTTAGCCAGTGATTTCAAGGGCGCTTGATAATTTTCATCTATGAAGTCACTGATAATGATGACAATGCTCCGCTTTTTGATAAGATTCAAACAAAAGGAGAACATGGCGTTCAAATCGGTTTTTTTCGACTTGTTTTCATACGAAAAAAGGCCCTTAATAATTTTGACAGCTTGCCGGGGACCTTTCCCTGGGACGATGATTCGTTCTTTTTGGTCGGAGAAGCTTACTAGTCCTACTTGGCTTCCCTCATGTACCGCGGCAAGGGTCAGTACACCGGCTATTTCTTTTCCGGTATCAATTTTTTTCCGTTCGTTACTTCCTATGTCTTGGGATCCGCTGATATCCACCAAAAAATAAACCGACTGGTCTTTGTCTTCTTTGAAAGTTTTCACAAATGTACCGTGACCTTTGGCCGACACCTTCCATTCGATGGTACGGATGTCGTCACCATACTGGTACGGACGGAGGTCATCAAATTCCAATCCAGCTCCTTTAAAAATGGACTGATAATCCCCCTGAAGGTGATTATTGGCTATTTTTCGGAGCATTATTTCGTACCTCCGTAATTTTTTAATGAGTTGGTTCATGCGTCCTCGCTTATCAGAGGCCTAATTTAAGGTACTCCGTCGAATAATAAAACGTCTTGCGCGTTACTTATTGCCAATTTCAAAACTATTTGGGTAATTTTGTGGCGTGAAATATATTTTGATTGTATTAATTGCTGCTTGGATTTGCGCTGGATGTTCCTCAGATTCCAAGCCCGAAGGCCTTGTATCGGAAGAGAAAATGGTTGAAATCCTCATTGATATTCACCTTACGGAAGGGTTTGTTCAAGCCTTGCCTATTCCCTATGATTCCTCCAAAAAGTTGTACCCCATCCTGGAACAACAAATTTTTGAAAAACATGATGTTCCAGATAGTGTTTATATCAAAAGCCTACAATACCACTTGAAGGATGCCAAGTTTATGGAACGGATCTATGAACGGGCCATTGACTCGCTTTCTCTTATGGAAAAACGTGCTGACCTTTAGATGAAAATATATCCTGCCAACCTGGAACAAAAGATCAATTTTGACAAGATCAAAGACCTCATTAAGGCTTCCTGTACCAGTACGCTGGGGACGGATTTTGTCGATAAAATCACCTTTTCTAGGGATCCTAGGCTGATTCAACGGCTTTTGGATCAAACTGAGGAATTTCGAAAGGTGCTGGAATCCGGAGAGATGTTTCCCTCCTCTAATTTCATTAACATTCATCCGTATCTTGACAAGGCCCGGGTTGAAGGTACCTTTCTCTATGAAGATGAATTTCACGAGATCAAGCTTGGCTTAAGTACCTTGGCCGGTTGTGTCGACTTTTTGAAGTCCCACGAAACGGAATACCCGCAACTCTTTGAATTGTTGGGAATGGTCAATGATGACCGGACCTTGATTCGTGCGATCGATCGGGTAATGGACGAGAAAGGGAAAATCAGAAACAATGCTACGGCAGAACTTAGCATGATCCGCAACCAATTGATATATGAAGAAAATCGGCTGAGGAAGGTGTTGGAGGGTGTGTTTCGTGCAGCAAAAGCGCAAGGACTTACCCCGGATGACGCGGCAATTACGATCCGCGGCGGACGTATGGTCATGCCTGTACTGGCGGAATACAAGCGACGTATAAAGGGATTTATTCACGATGAATCCGCAACCGGCCAAACGGTTTTTATGGAGCCTGCGGAAGTATTGGATATTAACAATGAGATAAGAGACCTGGTCTACATGGAGCGCCGGGAGATCCAAAAGATACTTACAAAGCTAACCGACGTCTTACGTGGTTTTATTCCGGACTTAAAACGGGCATTTCATTTCTTGGGATTAGTAGATTTTATTCGCGCTAAAGCAAAGTTCGCGTTACAGATTGACGGAAATAAGCCTGCGATAGAAAAGCAAAAGATCCTCAAATGGGAAAATGCCCGACATCCACTTCTGGAAATCACGCTAAAGCAGCAAAAGAAGCCTATCATACCTATAAACGTTTCGTTGGATCACAACAGGCGCATACTTGTTATTTCTGGGCCAAACGCCGGTGGCAAGTCGGTGACATTAAAAACGGTCGCCTTATTGCAGTACATGTTTCAGTGTGGCTTGCTAATACCAGTAGATGCTGCATCTACTTGTTGCGTGTTTGACCAGTTCTTCATTGACATCGGAGACGAACAAAACCTGGAAAATGACCTAAGTACCTACAGTTCACACTTGATGAACATGAAGTACTTTACACTACTATCTAACAAGAAGACCATATTTTTCATTGATGAATTCGGAACGGGCACAGAGCCGCAATTTGGAGGTGCCATCGCGGAGGGGATCTTAATTGAGCTGAACAAAAGTGGTGCGTTTGGTGTGGTGACTACCCATTATGGTAACCTCAAGCAGTTGGCATCAAAGAGCCAAGGCTTGGTTAATGGAGCGATGCGCTATGACGTGGAACACCTGGAGCCGCTTTATCAACTTGAGATCGGCAAGCCTGGGAGTTCGTTTGCGTTTGAGATAGCACGGAAGATTGGCATTCCCGATGAGATCATTCTCCATGCAAAAGCTCAAGTGGGCGAAACACGCGTGAATTACGATAAGCTGTTGCTAAAGCTAGAAGGTGAAAAAAACAAGTACCAGCAACTGCTGATTGAAAATGAAAAGCGGGAACAAATTCTTTCCAGACGGATGGAGGAATACAAGGAACTAAAGGCAGTATTGGAGTCTCGAAAAAAGGAAATAGTCAACGAGGCAAAAATACAGGCAAGCACCTTGCTCGAAGAAACCAATAAAAAGATTGAGCGGACGATCCGTGAAATCAAGGAGCAAAAAGCAGATAAAGAAGCTACCAAAAGGCTCAGGGAATCGCTCGAATCGCACAAGTCTTCGATAAAACCCGAGAAAATAAAGCCCGAGAAAAAAGTACAGGAAATTAAGGTAATAGGGGGAGAGATTTTACCGGGAGACTATGTCCGGGTGAAAGACAATGGCGCAATTGCGGAGGTACTGGCTATCCAGCAAAAGTCTGCTGAAATCAGCATAGGCGATCTTAAATCCAACGTGAAACTTGAACGGTTGGAGAAGATTTCGGCTGCTGAAATTAAAAAGGAAAAGAAGTCACTCCCTAGGAATACAGGATACGATACTACGGGAAAGATGATGGATTTCTCCACAAACTTGGATATCCGGGGAAAAAGAGGAGAGGAAATTTTCCCACTGCTACAAAACTTCATCGATGAAGGATACATGCTAGGGATGAAAGACCTTCGCGTGATCCACGGTAAAGGAGACGGAATCCTACGTGATCTCACCCGCAACCTTCTACGTCAAATGAAGCCGGTCAGCCGGTTTACAGATGAGCACGTAGAAAGGGGAGGTGCAGGCGTTACGTTAGTAGCGCTTCGGGAGAACTAAGGTGTAAGAATTAGCGCTTGAAGGCTTGTCTCGCCAGAAGCTTCCAGTCTTTGCCTTCTTTTTGCCATACCAGCAATACGCCCAGCTTCACTTCTGCTGGCTCTGCGCCCTTATTATGTGTGTTGCCGCTAAGGTTATGGCGGACCAAGGCAATCTTTCCCAGGACATCAATATGTTGGTCAGTAAGTGTAATGCTGGTGAAGTCGTTGTTGCCGCTTGCTAGGGCTTCAATGAAAGCCTCCTGATCTTCAATGGTACCGTTAGAGTGTCCATAGGTCAGGTCTTTGGAAGATATATTTCGCAGGCTAGACGCTTCACCACTGAGCATGGCATCCTTTAATTGGAGTACTGCTTTTTCTACTGCTAGTACTTCTTTGTTCTGGGCCATTGCGGTCTGTAAAGACAGCAAGCCGATCATTGCGAATAAAATGATGAATTTGGGCATACGTTAATTTTTTAATTTTAAGTCAAATACATAATAGCCCACCAATCCATTGACTCTCCCATTGGCGGGTGCTGAAATTGTAAAGTCTAGCCTAAGATCATTAAGAGAGCTTTGTGTTGGGGTATTTGGAGAGAATTTTATCGGTACACCGGATGCTGCTTGAATGCCTGTCAGCTGTATGTTGTCATTGTTTTCACCTTCTATCATCCACGTACCGGACGGGTCAAATAACCCTGTGCCTCCGGTGGTACTGTAGGTTTTTCCCGCCGACGAGCTCGAACGGAAGGTTATCTCGAAATTTGAAAAGGTGGCTGTTTGGGAGGTGCCGTCCCTAGAGACGGACCCGCCGTTGCTCACGGTCCAGGTCCTTCCATTAAGTTCACCTGCTAATTTTTCAACGGCCAATTCTTCCGCTGATTTTTGAGGACCGTTGTCGTCATCATTGCCGCAGGAAAAAAAGACGACGGTGGCAAAAGCAGTAAGCAACAAAATAAGGCTATTTTTCATAATCGCAGAAGTAACAACGCTGTAAAATTAATCTTTTTATCCCAATATCAAAGAGTGCGTCCTGGCTTATACGCTTCAATATTAATTTCTAAGGTACAAAAGGAAAACTCTCTCTGATCATTGGACCCGATTATCAAACTTTTTTCTTTTCCATATGTTTCGGCTAGTTTTCGGTACCACGCCACGCCCTTTTCGTCAAGGTTTGAAGTGGGTTCGTCTAGGAGAAGCAAAGGCGACGCAGATAGAAAACACATCCCGAGTTTAACCCGCTGCTTCATGCCCGAAGAAAAGTTCTGGAGCGGCTTATTTGCGGACTTGGTGAGCTCCATAAGGGAAATAAGATCGTCCACCCTATGCTTGTCGACCAAGGGTTTGAACTTGATGTGAAAGGTGAGAAATTCCTTTAGGGTAAATTCTTCGGGGAGTTCCAAATAGGGGGCTGATATAGAAACGTACTTAAACTGGTCAGATGCTGGAAGCGGCTTCCCGTCCGAAACATAACAAAGATCACCTTCAGATAAGGGCTGCTGTCCTGCAAGGCATTTAAGAAAAGTGGATTTTCCGGATCCGTTGCTACCGGTAATGGCAATTCGATCTCCTGCGTTGATGGAAAGGCTAAGGTTTCTAAAAATCCATTCGTATTGAAATCGCTTTCCGACATTCTTTAGCTCTACGCGAAGCATGGTTATTGAATATAACCTTTCATCACTCCCCTCTCCGACGAACGGATAAAGTTGACTATCTCGTCACGTTCCTTGGTTGCTGGCAGATTAATTTCAATCTCTTCAAGTGCGCGGCTATTGTTCAGACTGTGAAGGAACAGGTACCTGTAGACCTCCTGAATCTGATTAATCACGTCACCTGAAAATCCTCGTCGGCGCAACCCGAGGGAATTGACCCCTGCGTAGCTGAGGGGTTCTCTAGCGGCTTTGGTATATGGGGGCACGTCCTTTCGAACCAGAGAGCCTCCGGATATCATGCTGTGCATGCCTATTTTCACAAATTGGTGTATGGCGCTGCTTCCACCGATAAATGCCCATTCATCTACTGTGACGTGCCCGGCCACTTGTACGGTATTGGCTATGATTACATGATTACCAATGATACAGTCGTGGGCAATATGGACGTATGCCATCACCAAACAGGAATTCCCGATCTTGGTTGTTTTTTTATCCACGGTCCCTCTGTTTACGGTAACACATTCCCTGATGGTGGTATTATCACCAATTTCGACAATGGAATCCTCTCCTTGGAATTTGAGGTCCTGAGGGATAGCGGAAATGACAGCGCCAGGGAAAATTTTACATCCTTTACCTATTCGAGCCCCTGGATAGATCGTCACATTCGAGCCGATCCAAGAATCATCACCAATTTCCACATTGTCATGTATCGTGGTGAAAGGTTCAATGGTCACATTGTTTCCAAGGGATGCTTCCGGGTGTATCTGGGATAACTTACTTATCATGCGTCTTTTCTTACTATACTTGCAGTCATCACTGCCTCACAAACGAGGGTATTTCCTACAAAGGCCTCTCCCTTCATTTTGGCAATACCTCTTCTAATTGGATTTAAAAGCTCACACTTAAAAATCAGTGTATCTCCGGGGAGTACCATTTTCCTGAACTTGCAGTTTTCAATACTCAGGAAATACGTCCAATAATTTTCTGGATCTTCGACTGTACTTAGAACCAGAATACCACCAGTTTGTGCCATAGCTTCTACCTGTAATACCCCTGGCATTACGGGATTATTTGGAAAATGTCCTAAAAAGAACGGCTCATTAATGGTGACATTTTTCACGCCTGCAACAACCGTTTCATCTAAGTAAATGATCTTATCAAGTAGCTGAAAGGGATATCTGTGGGGCAGGATATTGCTGATTTGGTTAATGTCCAATACCGGCGGCAATTTGGGGTCATAATATGGGATGTGCATGGGGCCTGCTTTTTCCATAATCCGCTTTATTTTTTTTGCAAAGGCGACATTCGCGGCATGTCCCGGTCGGGCAGCCAAAATCTGGGCTTTTAAGGGGCGTCCCACCAAGGCCAAATCTCCGATGACATCTAGTAGCTTGTGGCGTGCGGGTTCATTTTTATACCTAAGCTCCACATTGTTTAGTATTCCTTCTTTTCTTACTTCGACCTTTGGCTTGTTGAACATTTTTGCCAAATGGGTAAGCTCTTCTTCTTTGACAGCACGGTCTACCACGACGATGGCATTGTTAAGATCCCCACCTTTGATCAGGTTTTGGTTGTAAAGCATCTCAAGTTCATGCAAAAAGCAAAAGGTGCGGCATGAAGCAATTTCCTGTTTGAAATGACTGATATCTGTGATGGAGGCATGTTGGCTTCCAAGTACCGGCGAATTATAGTCCACCATTACCGTCACCCGAAAATCGTCAAGAGGCAAGGCAGCCATTTCAACTTCCCGTTCGGTGTCACGGTAATGGATACTTTCGGGAATTTCAAAAAAGCGGCGCAATGCATTTTGCTCTTCCAACCCAGCTTCTTCCAGGATTTGAATGAACTGTATACTACTGCCATCCATAATCGGAGGTTCCGGTCCGTTAAGCTGAATCAGCACATTGTCTATCTCCATACCCACTAGGGCGGCCAACACATGTTCGACCGTGAATACCCTCGCTCCTCCTTGCTCCAGCGTTGTTCCCCTCGAAACATCCACAACGTTGTCTACATCCGCATCCACTATGGGATACCCTTCCAAATCCATTCGTTGAAATTTGTAGCCATGATTCGGTTTGGCAGGAACAAAGGTCATAGTGGCTTCTACACCGGTATGTAGGCCGACACCAGACAGTGTAACCTGCTTTCCGATGGTATGTTGCTTTACTTTCATTAATATTTTTTCAGAGACGCGAGGATTCTATTTTACGGCACAAATTTATTGTTTTTTTTCCAGTTCTTTTAATTTGTTTTGAAGTTGGGGCAATTTTTTGAAAATGGCGTAAGATTTTAAAAAGTCTTTGATATCAAAGCCAATAAATCCCAGAAAGGTTTGTCCTGGGGTGGTTACTGACTTCATGATCCCGGTGCTGCCTGCCACAGTTGTATTATCTGCGATGTTGATATGACCTACCGCGGCCGTTTTACCCCCAAAAACACAATTCTTGCCGACAACTGTGGATCCTGCAATTCCTGATTGAGAGGCAAGTACCGTGTTGTCACCGATCACAACATTGTGGGCTATCTGGACTTGATTGTCGATTTTCACCCCTCTTCCGATGCGTGTAGAGCCAATAGTGGCACAATCAACGGTACTGTTGGCACCAATACTGACATAGTCATCTATCACGACATTTCCAAGCTGAGGAATGTTTTTATAAGTACCGTCTTCTTGTGGGGCAAATCCGAAACCGTCTGAACCGATCACAGCACCAGGGTGAAACTCACAATAACTTCCGATCTGAGTCTTTTTCATAATTTTGACTCCCGCGTATAACGTGCAGTGATCCCCGATTACGACATCATCTCCGATGAATACATGCGGATATATCTTTACGTTTTTACCGATTTTGCAGTTTTTGCCAATATAAGAAAAAGCGCCTCTGTAGCCATCAACGTCCATGCTGCTACTGGAATCCATATATGCCGGCTCTTCCGTTCCGTTAAGCTGGTTTTTCCCTATTTTCTCCACCGCCTCCAACAGCTGTGTAAATCCGGTGTACGCATCTTTTACCCTGATTAGCGTAGTAGCGACAGGTTTTGAAGGAACGAAATTTTTGGAAACAATTACCGCCGAGGACTTCGTTTGATAAATGTAGGGTTCGTATTTTAAATTTGACAGAAAAGTTATCCCACCGGGCATCCCATCTTGTATCTTGTCCAATCTATTTACTCTTTGAAAACCATCCCCTTCGACCTCTCCATTTAAAAGATGAGCTATTTGGCTAATGGTAAATTCCATAAACTTAAAATTAATTTAATGTAAAGTTAAATCTTTAGCCCGACAAGCGTAGTATTTTTTTACTATTTTACTCATTGCGGTGATGTTAGGTAGATCTGCTGCTTTGGCTACATCTATCACTTCTCCCGTTTTTGTCAATACATAGATCGTTTTCGTGGCGGTATAGGCGTGGTTGCTAATGCAACCCGAAGAGAAGAAATAGGCTACATCAGCAGCGGGAACAGAAAGGTCTTTTTGTGTCTCTTGTCTGAGGCGGAGCAGTTCGGAGGACGAGAAGGGATCGTTAGAGAGGGTTATTTTGAAAAGGTTCCGGGTCAGAAACATGTCAGCGATGTTCTTCAAAACATAATCCCCCTCCTTTCGCCATAGCTTTAGCCCGCCCCAGATGTCATAATCATCCAATTCTGCAAACTGGTTTAGTATCTCTGTATCCCTTTCAAAATCCTCCAGGCCAATAGTATTGGTCAGGAAAAAACGCAAGGCATCCGTTCCCGGCAGGTCAAATCCTGATTGTTGCAGGTATTTTGCCCTATCAATAAGACTGATCAACATTTTTTCCGCGCTTACTGTCGTTTTATGCAAGTATACCTGCCAATACATCAGTCTTCTGGCACTTAAAAAATTTTCAATGCTATAGATGCCTTTCTCTTCTATTACTAGGTTATCGTCTTTTACGTGCATCATTTTGATAATTCTATCTGCACCTATTGTGCCTTCAGATACGCCAGTAAAAAAACAATCGCGTTGCAAATAGTCCAACCTGTCTATGTCTAGTTGGCTACTGACCAGTTGATGAAAAAAACTTCTTTCATAATATCCGTTAAAAATCCGCAAAGCTAGGTCAAGTTGGCTGCCAAATTGCTTATTTAGTGCTATCATAAACAATTTGGAAAGGGATTCGTGAGACACATCGCTCAACAGGCTGAATTCCAGCGCATGGGAAAATGGGCCATGGCCAATGTCGTGTAGCAAGATGGCAATGAGTGCAGCCTCATATTCTACATCGTCAATTTCTATTCCCTTGTTGCGAAGGTGATCCAGGGTGACACTCATCAGGTGCATGGCGCCAATAGCATGATGAAACCGGGTATGCAACGCTCCGGGATATACATAGTCAGTTAAACCTAGTTGTTTGATTCTGCGTAACCGTTGGAAATAAGGGTGGTCAATGATGGCAAATATCAATTCACTTGGAATGGTAATAAATCCGTATACCGGGTCATTTATAATTTTATGGCTTTTCAATTGGCCTGGTTGGTTTATAGTAAGCGACCAAAAGTAATTATTAAATTTAAAAGTACTAACTTTCAAGACATGCAAAAATTCAATATACTTTGGGCTGATGATGAAATCGATCTTTTAAAGCCCCACATCCTCTTTCTTCAGCAAAAAGGGTACGATATCGTCACGGTAAACAGTGGCCTAGATGCCGTTGAGAAGGTAGAGGAACAAAACTTTGACATCATCTTTCTTGATGAAATGATGCCCGGAATGACAGGCTTAGAGACCTTACAGCAGATAAAAATCCTAAAGCCACAGGTCCCCGTCGTCATGATTACCAAAAGCGAGGAAGAGCATATCATGAATGATGCTATAGGTGCCAAGATAGCGGATTACCTGATCAAGCCAATCAATCCCAACCAAATACTGCTATCAGTTAAAAAGATCCTACAGAATAAGCAACTGATCAGTGAGAAAACCAACCTGTCTTATCAACAGGACTTCAGAAATATAAGTATGGCCTACAATGATGCCATCGATCATGATGAATGGACGGAGATTTACAAGAAGCTGACCTATTGGGAGCTTGAGATCGATGACACCGAGAATAAGAGTATGCAGGAAGTACTTGAAACCCAGAAGGTAGAGGCGAATGCCAACTTTGCAAAGTTCATTAAGGAGAATTATTTGGACTGGCTGAATGAGCCCAACATAAAGCGGCCAACTTTATCGCATCAGGTCATGAAAGAAATGGTCTTTCCAAAACTCAAGCAAGGAAAGCCGTTGTTTTTCGTGGTTATTGATAATTTAAGGCTTGATCAATGGGAAACGATAGAGCCGCTACTTAGTGACTATTTTGTAGTGGAAAACGATGGCACCTATTTTAGCATACTCCCTACAACCACCGCGTTTTCGAGAAATGCGCTTTTTAGCGGCATGATGCCTTCCGAGATGGCTCGCCTTCATCCTGACCTATGGGAAGGCGAAGACACCGATGAGGGGAAAAACAACAAAGAAGAAGAGTTTCTTCAGCTTAATCTAAAAAAGAACCGCCTAGCTATTAAGGCAAGTTACCACAAGATTTTGCAGGTCAGCCAGGGCAAGGCCGTGCTGGAGCAGTTTTCTAACCTATTGAAGAATGACCTTAATGTGTTGGTCTACAATTTTGTGGATATGATGTCCCATGCCCGTACCGATATGAAGATGATTCGGGAATTGGCTCCCAACGAATCTGCATACCGTTCGTTGACAAATAGCTGGTTTCTACATTCCTCTTTGTATGAATTGTTTAAAAGGATAAGTGAAGCGGGTGCTGAAGTGATTGTCACCACTGACCACGGTACCAAAAGGGTCAATAGGCCCTATAAGATAATAGGTGACCGGAACGTCACCACTAACCTCCGCTACAAGCAGGGGAAAAACCTGAATTTTGAGTCTGGGAAGGTATTTGAGATCAACAAACCCGAATTGGCAAAACTGCCAAAATTTAATATCTCAACGAGCTATGTTTTTGCGGTAGAAGATTATTTCTTTGCATACCCGAACAATTACAACTACTACGTCAACTACTATAAGGACACTTTCCAGCACGGCGGCGTATCATTGGAGGAGATAATTGTTCCGATCATACATATGGTGCCAAAAAAATAATGTATTGGAAAAAATCGAGTGTAACCACCTTGACGAGATTTCGGAATGTGCCAAATTAGTGATAAATTTATGCAAGCATTCCAAGGTATGGGTTTTTAAGGGAGCCATGGGAGCGGGGAAGACTACTTTGATAAAAGCCATTGCCTCAGAAATGGGCGTGGTTGATCTAGTAAACAGCCCGAGCTATGGTTTAGTTAACGAATACGCGGATTCCAAAGGCAATATCTTTTACCATTTTGACTTTTATCGGATTGAAGATCCCATGGAAGCGGTAGACATGGGGTTTCATGAATACTTGGAAAGTGGAAATTACTGCTGGATTGAATGGCCTGAAAAAGTTCATGGATTACTACCGGAAGCGTTAATGAACATATCCATCAAGGAAGTCGACCGTAGCCAAAGACAGATATGCATAACTAAATCAACAAATGGAGGTTCAGACGGAATTAACTGATATAGCACCCCAATCTGCAGCAATAACCAAAGAGTCATCGCTTCGTGTAAAAAAAGCCAAAAATATTGTTTTGGTCGGGATTCCTAAGGAAAAAGACACCCATGAAAAGCGTGTTGTCCTGACCCCCGAAGCAGTTGGCGTTTTGATCAATAATGGGCAGCAAGTGCTTGTTGAGTCTGAAGCCGGGCTGGCGTCGAAATTTACAGATCAACAGTACTTGGATGCCGGTGCCCGGATAGTTTATTCTTCAAAGGAAGCTTTTGATGTGGAAGTGGTTTTAAAAGTAGAGCCACCTACGTTAGAGGAAATCACATACATGCGGCAAGGGGCTTGTTTGCTGTCGGCTTTGCAGCTTGGAGATCAACGGGCTGATTTTATCCATGGCCTAAACCAAAAAAAAATAACTGCCGTTGCTTTTGAGCATTTGGAGGATAAAGTCGGCGGGATGCCGGTAGTCAGAGCCATGAGTGAAATTGCGGGAAGTACGGTTATGCTTATTGCGGCTGAGTATCTGAGTAGTGTCAGCAATGGCAAGGGCCTTATTCTCGGAGGTGTCACCGGTGTACCACCCACCCAAGTGGTCATCATAGGCGCGGGAACAGTCGCGGAATATGCTGCAAGAACTGCACTGGGATTGGGCGCCAATATTAAAATATTTGATAATCAACTGTATAAACTACGTCGGATCAAACAGCTGCTGGGTCAGCAAGTGTTTACATCCACAATAGATAATTACACGCTTTCACAAGCAATCAAAGAGGCAGATGTCGTGATAGGGGCGCTTCGTGCGGAGCGAGGCCAAGCTAAAATGGTTGTAACGGAAGAGATGGTCGCTAACATGATGGAGGGTAGCATTATCATCGATGTAAGCATTGACCAAGGCGGGTGTGTCGAGACTATTGAGCGAACGACCCACGAGGAGCCGGTATTTAGCAAGCACGGTGTGATTCACTATGGCGTTCCCAATATTGCTTCTAGAGTATCGAGGACAGCTTCTTTTTCGTTTAGTAACATATTTACGCCAATTTTACTTCAAATGGCGGACCTGGGAGGTGCGGAAGAGATGATTTTTAATTATAAGTGGTTTATGAAAGGGGTGTATACTTACAGAGGCAGTCTGACCAATGCACATTTGGCCAGAAAATTCATGATGCCGCATAAGGAATTGCAGTTGCTGATTGCGGCAAGGTATTAACTGTTTTCAATGCCTACGATAAAAGATTTTGACGAAGTAGGAATTCCAGCTGATCATTGGCTTTAATGAGACTTTCCGTAAGTTGTTTATTTTCCTTTCGTAGTGACAATACCTCAAACGCATTTTTGACCACTGTCCGAAGATAATCTTCTTCCCACGGCTTTGTAAGGTAATGATACACTTTTCCCTTATTGATGGCGTCTATTACTGCCTGCACATCCGTGTACCCCGTAAGCAAAATGCGCATAGGCTCGGGGTGCAAAGGAATTATTGATTTTAGAAAATCTACGCCATTCTCTTCTGGCATACGTTGATCTGTAATGATGATGTCGATTTCCTCATTTAGCAGCAGCTCTCGTCCATCTTTAGCCGATTCGGCCAAAAAGATCTTGTAGTCTCTCCTAAAGGTCGCCTTGAAGGCTTGGAGGTTATTAACCTCATCATCTACGTACAGCACCCTAATCTTGTCTCTCTCCATGCGATAAATATCGTTATAAGCATTTAAATTATAAAGTTCAAAAGGTGAAAAAATCAATGTTTATCTGTTAATTCAATTTTTTATATTTCGTAATGAAGAAAACTGTCAGCCTTAACTTCCGAAGTTTAATTTAAAAATCACTATAAAAACTGAATTTGTAAAAAAAAAAGAATATATTTTCTGAATTGTCCCGATTTTATGGAGACAAAAATATAACTTTACTACTGAGATCACCCGTATTACTCGCAATCGCATGAACGACGCTAAAAATGGAGCTGAGTTGACAAAAGAAAGTAGGCCTTCAATTTTATCACCTAGGAACGCAGAGGATGCAAAAACTATCCGAGAAATCCAACATGATCCTCGCGTACAGGTGTTCGATACCATGTCGACTCAGATCAGGGAGTTTTTGAAAATAACCAACCCTTCCCTCCAAATGTCTGAAAGCCTAATGGAGGATAAGGTAAACAGCTACTACATTGAAAAAAACCTTGATCCTGATGAAGTCGGAAACTGGATTTTCTATCCGTGGAGGAGAACCCTTATTCGGGTTCTTGAAGAAGAAGAATTTATTTGTGTAAGAACAGCCCGCAATAAATTTAAGATAACGCCAGAGGAACAAAAGATTCTTTCAAAAAAAAAGATCGGGGTGATAGGTCTTTCGGTAGGCCAAAGTGTTGCGCTCAGTTTGGCAATGGAGCGGTGCTTTGGTGAACTTCGCATTGCGGATTTCGACACGCTAGATCTAAGTAATGTCAATCGGATCAGAACCGGACTGTACAATTTGGGTATTGAAAAAACAGTATTAGTAGCGCGCGAAATAGCTGAAATAGATCCGTATTTGAAAGTTACTCTATTTAATGAAGGAATAAATGAACAAAATATGCATGATTTTTTTACCTTGGGGGGACTATTAGACGTTCTGGTTGAGGAATGCGACAGCCTGTCCATCAAAATATCGAGTAGAGTAAAGGCGAAGGCTTTGGGGATTCCGGTTTTGATGGATACCAGCGACAGGGGGATGATGGATATTGAGCGGTTTGATGAGCATGGGGACAGGCCGATCTTTCATGGGCTTTTGGAGAAATTTGGCGATGAAAGCCGGTTACTCGATCAATTGCCAGAAAGGTCAAGAGAAATAATGATGAGTTTGTTACAATATGAAAACCTGTCCGACCGGGTGAAACTAAGTTTTTCTGAAATAGGTAAAACCATAACAACATGGCCTCAATTGGCTTCCTCCGTCCTTATGGGAGGGGCTGCTTGCTGTCATTATTGCAGAATGATTTTATTAAATCATCCGGTGGAATCAGGAAGACATTATATTGATCTGGAAGAATTAATTAATTCCCATGAAGGTAAAAGTTAGGATAGTCAAGGCCATAGATGATGTAGAGGCAACTGAAAAATATATTTATGGACATCATAAGGTATTGGAATCCTATGGAATTACCAAGGTGACTTCCGCCGATCGGTCTTGGGCGCTAAACCCCCAGGTTTATTTGATTCTGTTTGAATCAATGGATGATTTCCGGGTATTAGGCGGTGGTAGGATACAGTTAAGAACGGAAAACTTCCCTTTGCCGTTCGAGACAGCTATAAAGGACATTGACCCTAAGATCATTCCCTATATGGCAGATTTCAAGGACTATGAGGTAGCAGAATATTGCGGTCTTTGGAATAGTAGGGAAGTAGCTGGCTATGGGATTGGAAGCATCTATCTTGTGCGGGTAGGTATTGCCATTTTGCCCCAGTTGAGATTGAAGAAACTGTTTGGACTCAGTTCGCCAGTCACACTAAGTATTTCGAAAAGTGTAGGCTATGAAGTTATAAAATCCCTAGGGGACAACGGTTCTTTTTACTACCCCAAAGAAGGGTTAATTGCGACAGCTCTTGAAATTGTTGATATAGAGAATCTTCCCCATGCAACGGATACCGAGCGGGAATATATTTTTGATTTAAGGTACAAAATGAACTTTAACACGGTAGAAAGTGGTCCTCGGGGAAAGATGGAGTTGCAATTTGAATTACAGATACCAAAACCTAGTGTATGAAAAAAGATTACATGAATATTAAAAATACCGTTTTAACGTTACTTTTAATTCTTTTGCTTATTGTTCCATTATTTTACTATTTGGGAGTTTTTGGAGGGTACGAAGGGTTTAAATTTTCTACCTACGACTATTACGTCGGTACCGAGAGACTGGAAGAAGGGAGATTTGATGAAGGATTGTTTATTTCAACAGCGGCAGAAAAGATCAATATAGGGGTCCAAAAGGAACCATTGTATGTGAGGGTAAGTCTGGACCAGTATAGTGATGAGGGGCAGGAAGGCCCGCTATATGTCGAAGTTAATAGCCCTACCTTTCGGATGGTAGAATTTTTTAGAGTCACTCCGGAAGGTGATATGGTTTCTGTCGACACTGCCGGGACTGAGTTTCAGCGTTCTGATAACCTGAAAAACCCAAATCCTTACTTTAAAATTCAAGATTTCGGTGGCTATACGAACGACCTCATTTTTAAAATCAACTCGAAAGTCCCAATCGAATTTGATATTACCGTCTCGCCCCAAAGTACTTTTTTCGATAATTTTACCCGCCGGCTTGTCATTATTAGTGCCTACTTTGGGATTATGGTTGCGTTGTTTTTATACAACCTTATTTTGTTTTTCTCAATAAAGGACGAAGTTTACCTCTATTACTGTTTCTATATCTTGTTTATTGCATTTGCACAACTCTCTTTATCGGGATATTCGTACCCTTTCCTTGGGCAAAATCCCTTTATTTATGAAGTGAGTATTATTGGGTTTACTACTTTATCAAGTATTTTCGTTATACCGTTCTTCCGGCTTTTTCTCAAAACCTCGGAATACGTTCCCAAGTATGAAAAGTACCTGTATCTGTTGGTATTGGTTTATGTTGTTGCGTTGGTTTTACGATTGTTGGGGTTCGTTTCCCAAAGCTACTCGATTGTTGATGTTAATGGCTTGGTGCTAGCGGTGGCCTTTATTTTTATAGCGGTTAAAGTGGCAAAAGAGGGGTATCGTTCTGCCTATTTCTTTTTGTTTGCCTGGAGCTTTTTGTTGTTTGGGCTGGTCGTATTTATCCTTAACAATCAGGGTATTCTCGATCTTGGAGCCTATGCTAACTTGCCCTTACTGGCCGGTACAGCAATTGAAGCCCTTTTGCTATCCTTTGCGCTTGCTGACAAGATCAATATTCTGAAGAAAGAAAAGGAAAAAGAACAGCATGATAAAGTAGAAGCGCTGAAGGAAAACGAACGGCTTATTAAGGAACAAAACTTCTACCTAGAAGAGATGGTGACTTCCAGAATGAAAGAACTTGAACTCACACTGAAAAATCTAAAGGATACTCAAACACAGCTTGTAAATCAAGAAAAAATGGCTTCCTTGGGTCAGCTAACAGCTGGGATAGCCCATGAAATCAACAACCCTATTAATTTTGTAAGTTCAAACATATCTCCTTTGAAACGTGACATCAGGGATATTCTTGAACTGATGGAGCTATATAGGGAAAAAGGCAAACTGGAGTTTTCCGCGGAAAGCAAATCTGAGCTAAGTGATTTCGAAGACGATCTAGAACTGGATTACCTGCTTGAAGAGGTGAATCAGCTCCTTTCCGGGATGGAGGACGGTGCAAAAAGAACCGTTGAAATTGTACGCGGATTAAAGCTTTTTTCCAGAATAGATGAGCAAGATGTCAAAGAAGTTGACATTCATGACGGACTGGACAGCACACTAGTTCTGTTAAACAGTTCTATGGGAGGCCGGATAGGCGTGAGAAAAGAGTATGCTAGCCTGCCCATGGTTGAATGCCTTGCTGGAAAGATCAACCAAGTATTTATGAATATCATTAGTAATGCTGTTCATGCCCTTCTTGACCACCCGATAGAAGGGCGATCCCCAGAACTATTCCTCAAAACATCCCAAGAAGGCAACTATATCGTCATACAGATTACCGATAATGGCCCAGGGATGCCGGAACATGTGAGGGATAAGATTTTTGAACCATTTTTTACCACCAAGCCGGTAGGAAAAGGTACCGGTTTGGGATTGTCAATTGTTTATACTATCATTGAAAACCATAAGGGTACGATCAATGTTGAATCTGAATTAAACATAGGGACAAGTTTCATCATTAAGCTTCCTATAAACCAAAAATAAAAAGGCGATGATCCGAAAAATCAATGTGCTATATATTGATGATGAAGACAATAATCTAAGCTCTTTCAAAGCCAGCCTTCGTAAGGATTTTAGGATTTATACAGCACTTGATGCCGAAGAAGGGTTGAGGATGGCGCAGCAGGAGGAATTCGAAGTGGTCATCGCAGATCAGCGAATGCCGGGCATGACAGGAGTGGAATTCTTCGAAAAGCTTGTTGTGGTGAATCCAAAGCCGATTCGGATTTTGCTTACCGGCTATTCTGACATCGTTAGTGTCATTGACGCAATCAACAGAGGGGAAGTGTACCGATTCATCGACAAACCGTGGAACCTAGAGCAGATTAAAAATGCAATCTTTAACGCCGCTGAGATTTACGATGCCCGCAAAGAACTAAAGGTCAAAAATGACCGCCTGCAAAAGTTGCACTCGGAAATGAATCAGTTTGTATATAGCCTATCCCACGAACTTAGGGGACCACTGATGAGCATATCGGGTATTTCAAAACTCGCAAAAATGGAAACGGCCGATCCCATGATTTTGGAATACTTTGAAATGATAGACTCGGCAACCTTAAAGCTTGATGACTTTATTTACAAGATGCTTGATTTTTATCGATCGACGAAGATTGAAAATAAAATTGAATCCATTGATTTTAAACTGGTTTTTGACCAGCAGATGGCAGAATATTTAAAGAAGTGGAATATGGAGGATGTTGACTTTTCCGTCGAGATTACACAGCCTTTCGAATTCTACTCCGACGAAGCAAAAATCCGTGTAATCTTAAATAATCTAGTAGGCAACGCATATAAATTTCAAAAGGAATCTGGTTCCAAAAAAATAAAAATATCCATTACTACCTCTCCAGACCAAGCGGAAATCTGTGTAGTGGACAATGGAATCGGTATTGAGGAGAAACACCAAAAGGATGTTTTCAACTTATTTCACCGTGCGACCCAACGAAACGTAGGCTCCGGACTGGGTTTGTACATGGTAAAGGAATCGGTTGAGCAGATGAATGGAAAAGTAATCTTAAAATCTGAACAGGGAAGCGGTACTTCCGTTGAGGTCATTTTGCCAAATCTAGCAAACCAAATTCAATTATAATTTTTCGAGGTTTTATATATTTTTCGGCTTACCAACTTTACAATTCTTTTCTTTGTTCGGATATAAATAGGGAGTAATTTGCGAAAAATTTATCTGCTAAATACCTTTTTATGATTAATCCTTGGCATGACGTAAGTATTGGGGACAATGCGCCAGAATTTGTGATGGGTGTGATTGAAATACCTAAAGGAAGTAAAGGAAAGTATGAGTTGGATAAGAAAACGGGCATGTTGCTTCTTGATAGGGTATTGTTTTCGGCCGTTCATTATCCAGCTAACTACGGGTTCATCCCACAAACTTTCTGTGAAGATCATGATCCATTAGATATTTTGATAATCTCCCAAATTGATATTCCGTCTATGACATTGGTGAAGGCTAAAGTTATCGGCGTAATGCGGATGATTGACGGTGGTGAAGCAGATGATAAAATTATCGCTGTAGCTGCCGATGATCAGTCGGTAAACTACATTGACAATATAAATGAGCTGCCTCCGCACTTGATGAAAGAAACGCGTAGGTTCTTTGAAGACTACAAAAAGCTTGAAAGTAAAGAGGTGAAAGTGGAGGATTTCTTAGGCAGAGAAGATGCCATGAAAATAATTTTAGATGCAATCCGACTCTATGACCGAACATTCCGAACCGTCAAATAAGTCTCCGAAACCCACCATCAGGCTGGGTTTACTTTTTAGAATAAACCATCAATCCGTTTTCTCGTTGGTTTTTAAAATAGTGTGCCCAAAAGTAGCTGTAGTAAGTTTGGTGTTGGTACTACTGTCTCTTAAGGGAATAGCACAGGAGACTGTCGATAGATTTGAAGTTTCGGGCTATTTGGAGGCTTATTATGCCTATGATTTTAGCAGACCCTCCAATCATGAACGGCCATCGCTTCTATACAATTTTAAGCGTCATAATGAATTCTCGTTGAACCTCGCTTTGGTACAGCTTTCCTACAAAACCTCAAAGACAAGGACTAAGATGAGTGTCATGTCCGGGACATATGCGCAATACAATTTGGCAAATGAACCGGTATGGGGACAGGCTATCTATGAAGCATCCGTAGGTGTCAGGTTGCTGGAGGATCTTTGGTTGGACGTGGGTGTTATGCCCTCACATATAGGATTCGAAAGTGCGATAGGTGCCGACTGCTGGCATCTGTCAAGAAGCCTATTGGCGGAGAATTCCCCATATTTTTTAACGGGAGCAAGGCTTACGTATCCCCTCACTGAAAAGATCGAGGCTGTCTTGTGGTTGACTAATGGGTGGCAAAACATACAGCGACAACGGGGCAAACAAGGTCTCGGCACGGGCTTAGGGGTTGTTTATAGACCTTCCGAAAAGCTACTGTTCAATTACGCAAATTACTTAGGCAACGAAGGTACCCATCCCATACGCATGTACCGGTTTTTTAACAATTTTTTCATCCAGAAATATTCCAACTTGCTAAACGTAACACTGGGTGCCGATTATGGAATCGAACATCGGTTCTTTAGAAATGGATTTAACCACTGGTACGGAATAACCCTTTCCCTTCAGAAGGAGATCACCGACCAACTTACTGTAGCAGGAAGGGGTGAATATTATTCAGATTCCAATGCAGTCATCCTGGAGAGCGGCATGCGCGTATCGGGATTTTCGGTAAATCTCGATTATCAGCTAACCGAATCCCTGGTTGCCCGTATCGAAGGGCGTCAGTTCATCAGTCCGGAGCCCATTTTCGAGCAGCCATCTGGATGGATGAACCGAGGCAACTTGGCCTTCAATACGGCTTTAGCCGTTAGGTTTTAGCCTAACTTTTCCAGACTTTCCTCAAGCGCCCTTAACTTCAATGCGGCATCAGCATGCTTCTGTTTTTCCTTTTCTACAACATCTTCGGGAGCATTCGCTACGAAGCGATCGTTCCCAAGTTTCTTCATCACTGACTCAATAAACCCCTTCGTATAGTTGATTTCCTTTAATAGATTTTCTCTTTCCTCGGCGACGTTTATTTTTTCGGAGATAGGGATAAAGCATTCATCCGCCTTCACCACAAAACTTATTGCCTGTTCTAAATGGTCGCCATAGGAAAGCGAAGACAGATTGGCAAGTTTTATCAATATTCCCTTAAACGATTCATAGAGGGGTTCCTGAGATGTTTTTACAGTAAGTGCTAGCGCTTCTTTTGGGGAAATCCCTTTAGATGCGCGCATATTCCGGATCTGGGAAATTACATCAAAAACGTGCTGTGCATCTTCAATAATAGCTGACTCGAAGGAACCTACCGTCGGCCATGGTGACACGATCAGTGCATGTTGGCTGTCTCTTTCCTTGATCTGATGCCAGATCTCCTCTGAAATGAAAGGCATGAAAGGATGTAAGAGCTTTAGTATATCTTCTAAAAAGGCAACGGTAAGTTCATAGGTTTCTTTATCAATTGGGGCTTGATAAGCGGGTTTGATCATCTCCAGATACCAAGAACAAAAGTCATTCCAGACAAGCTTATAGGTACTCATCAAAGCATCCGAAATTCGAAACTTCATAAAATGGTCCTCAATTTCGGATAGGGCTTGCTGGTACCTATTGCCGAACCAATGTGCTGCTGTTCGGTTCTCTGAAGGCATAGGAATACTTTCGACCTCCCAACCTTTTATCAGCCGGAAGGCATTCCAGATTTTGTTGCTGAAGTTACGCCCCTGTTCTACAAGCTTTTCGTCAAAAGGAAGGTCATTGCCAGCTGGAGAACTGAAAAGCATGCCGGTTCTTACCCCGTCTGCGCCATAATCCCGAATTAGTTCAAGTGGATCCGGACTATTTCCAAGGGATTTAGACATTTTTCTGCCAAGCTTATCCCGTACTATTCCCGTAAGGTAAACATTTTTAAATGGCCGCTCGCCGGTATATTCATATCCCGCGATAATCATTCTGGCGACCCAAAAGAATAGAATTTCTGGAGCTGTTACCAGATCATTCGTAGGATAGTAATAGCGAAGATCCTCATTTTTTTCGCCGGTTTCAAAAAATTCTGTGTCAAATACGGACATTGGCCATAACCATGAGGAGAACCAGGTGTCTAGCACGTCTTCATCTTGCTTAAGATCTGCTAAGGTGTACTCCATGGCGTACGTTTTGTTGGCCAAGCGTAACGCATCTTCCGGACTTTTCTCTACGACATATTTCCCATTAGGGAGGTAATAGGCAGGAATCCTGTGTCCCCACCACAATTGTCTGGAGATGCACCAATCCCGGACGTTCTCCATCCAACTCCTATACATGTTTTTGAATTTGGGAGGAAAGAGTTTAATAGTATCGTCCATTACGGCCGCTAGCGCGGGCTTTGTAATGTCGGTCATTTTTAAAAACCACTGAAGGGAGAGCTTCGGTTCGATCACGGCATCTGTTCTCTCAGAATGTCCCACATTAGAGGTATAGCTTTCTTCTTTAGCCAATAGATCGGCATCTTTAAGTAGTTTTACTACTTTCTTGCGTGCAATAAATCGGTCCTCTCCCACCAGAATTTGTGCTTTTTCATTCAGCATACCGTCATCATTTAGGATGTCAATCACGTCAAGCTGATGTCGTAATCCGATTTCATAATCGTTGATATCATGCGCAGGGGTGATTTTGAGGCAGCCTGTCCCAAATTCCCTATCGACATATTCGTCTGCTATTATAGGGATTGCCCTGTTGATCAAAGGGATAATTGCTTGCTTGCCAGCTAGATGCCGAAATCTGTCATCCTCAGGATGGACACAAATAGCAACATCTGCCATAATTGTTTCAGGACGGGTGGTAGCAATTGTCAAGAATTCATTACTGCCTTCTATGGCGTAGTTAATGTAATATAATTTTGAAGCAACTTCTTTGAAGATCACTTCGTCGTCAGACAATGCGGTTTTTCCCTGTGGATCCCAGTTTACCATCCTAATGCCCCTGTAGATTTTTCCTTTTTTATGAAGGTCTACAAAGACACTTATTACTGCCCGGCTAAGGTCTTCATCCATGGTAAATTTGGTCCGATCCCAATCACATGAAGCTCCAAGCTTTTTTAACTGCTCTAAGATAATTCCGCCGTATTTCTCTTTCCATTCCCATGCATGGGATAAAAATTCTTCTCTTGAGATATTCTTTTTATTGATCCCTTTATCTTTCAGCATGGCTACAACCTTTGCTTCGGTAGCAATAGAGGCATGGTCTGTTCCCGGTACCCAACAGGCATTTTTACCTTCCATTCTCGCCTTACGAATCAAGATATCCTGTATGGTATTATTCAACATGTGCCCCATGTGAAGTACTCCCGTCACGTTCGGTGGTGGAATTACTATAGAAAAGGGTTCTCTAGTATAATCTACAGTTGATCGAAATAAATGATGATCCATCCAGTATTGGTACCATTTTGATTCTGATTCGCTCGGATTATATTTAGAAGATAAGGAGGTTGAGGACATATTTTATATCTGCTTAAGCCGCAAAATTAACACAATTATCCTTTTCCGGGTCTAAAAAATGAAGTCTTCTGCCGAATAAAGTGTAAAAATACATTCTTAAATAGCTGATAAAAATGTTCCATTCCGGAACCCGCAGCTTTGAGGCCAATAAAATGCTAGGGCATGGGTACCGCCTTTTCTAGTATGTGTTTAGGGTTTTTAAGCTGCATCAAACTTCGCCTCTTACCTGCAAAAGCCTATTTAGATTCTGGGGAGGAGCTTACCTCAACAATTAGGATGCTATGCGAGAGGTAGTTCATGCTCCATTCCATCTATTCAGTAGTCCAAAAAATATTATGATTTTAACTACGGGAATTTATTCAAATCACTAGGATTCAGTAGAAATCAGCGTACCAGCCCGTTCTTCTTCATCATCGTCCTCTTGATTAATGGTATCCTCCGTCGATGGCGAGGTTTCTGATAGGTTGAAGTCTCCAGTTAAGATGCAAGGTAAATGTTCTTTATTGATAGCATTTATTTTTTCTAAAATCATTTTCTTTGATTCCCTTGGTTGGACTGATTCTATTTCCCCGAAATGGATGTTGAATACATAGAATTCATTCCCCTCTTTTCCTTTGAATTTCCCCCAAGTACAGATCCGTTCCGTTTTAGCTTTATTTTTTAATGTGGGGGAGGAAATATTGAACGCGCTTTGTTCTATGAGTTCGAATTTTTCAGGATCATAAAAAACCGGCTTGCAAACATGTTTCCCATCTCCTTTTTCCACATCAGAACCGATACTTGGAAACGTGAATTCAGAGCTACCGTATTCGCTTTGATTATATATTCCTTCATTCGGACCTAGAATATCCATCTCATGGAAACGTATCAAATTGATTGCATGTGGCGCTCTATCACTCCATGCGCGTAACGTTTCAGGTGAGTTTTCATATTGGATATTGTAGGTGGGGATTTGCTCATTTTGCTGCGCGATTAAAGAAGGAGAAATGGTAACATAGCAGCAGAAGGTAATAACAAGCGTAAAAGCGGACTTTAAGCAAAATGGAAACATGACAACAATTATTTAATTAACTCGGTCAAAGGTAGTTAAATTAACCAAGTTTTATAATAATCGTGTTAAAAAAATGTAGTGGCCTTATTTTTAAGGCCACTACATGGTGATAGTTAGCGAATCTCTGTATCAAAGGGCATTCTAGCCATCACCCCTTCCATTTGTTTGATTTTTTCCACCTGCTGATATAATTCATAGGTCATTCCCCAAATAAGTCGTGAATAGGCAGTTTTTACATCTTTGCTCAGCTCTCCGATAATTTGTTCGAAAAAAGTTTTTTGCTCCGGATAATAAACTACCCGGTAGTCGTCTGCAATACCGGCTTTTGTAGCTGCTATTTCAATAGCGTCTTCAAGACCACCTAACACATCCACTAGCCCGATTTCCTGCGCCCTTACGCCGCTCCATACGCGGCCGGAGGCAAGTGGTAATAATTCTTCTATTGTCATGTCCCTGCCGTCAGAAACCCTCCCTAGGAAGGTCTCATAACCTTCCTCTACAATGCCTTGAAAAATAGCGATTTCCTCGGGTCTCATTTGACGGGTAGGAGTGGGGAAATCCGAGAACTCACCAGTTTTAACCACATCCGTTGTTATTCCCAATT
>WGNT01000106.1 GCA_016124425.1 Cytophagales bacterium | reverse complement strand
GTCGAGGTAGGGCATTTGTTCATCCATCAGGATGAGATCTATCGCCGGATCATTATCCAATAGTTCCAATGCTTCCATGCCGTTACTGACTGGGACAGCAATCAGGCGAAGGCTCTCTATCATACCCGCTATGGCTTTTCTCGCAAATGCGTTGTCATCAACAACAAGAATGCGCCCGTAGGTCAAATTAGCTGCAAAAATAGTGGTATCGTATTCGCATCGAAGGCTCACGTCGAAGTGAAACTTACTCCCTTTTCCCAGCTGGCTTTCAAGCTGTAATTTGCTGTCCATGTAGCCCAATAATTTATTGGAAATCGACAATCCAAGGCCTGTTCCTCCATATTTTCGGGTTGTGGACGAATCCTCTTGAGAAAAAGCCTCAAAAATCCTAGACTGATACGATTTGCTAATCCCCACTCCGGTATCCTTTACGCTGAAGCTAATCGTAACCCTCCCTCCCGATGGTATACCAACTGGAGCAACGAAGAGATACACGGTGCCTTTTTCAGTAAATTTAATGGCATTACCTAGAAGGTTAATCAATATTTGTCGCAGTCTTATCTGATCGATCCAGATATACCTTGGACAGTCAGCATGGATGTCCACTACTAACTCAATCCCCCGGTTCTTAGCTTGGAAGGTTACTGCATCTAATGTTTCTTCGCAAAAAACCCGTAAATCGGATTTAAGTATATCGAGTTCTAACTTTCCCGCTTCAATTTTCGAAAAATCCAGGATGTCATTTATGATATCCATCAACAATTTGGCTGATTGGTTTACGGTTACAGCAAACTGATGCTCCTCAGGATGGAGATTTGCACTTACAAGCAAATCCGAAAATCCGATAATACCGTTTAATGGGGTACGGATTTCGTGACTCATATTGGCTAAAAATTCCGATTTGGCCTTATTAGCTGCTTCTGCGTTTTCTTTTTGCCGGATTATTTCATCTTGAAATTTCTTTCGCTCGGTAATATCTCTGGAAGATGCTATGATAAAGCCCTTTCCGTTGATATCGAAATATTTTACTGTGACTTCTACTGGGAAGCTTTTTCCGGTTTCCTGATTCGTATTGATGCCCTCGAGTATCATGTGATTGACAGCTTTCAATGCGTCAACATGCTGTTCCCAAGCTCCCTTTTCTTTGAAGATTTCTTCAAAATCCTGTACGTAGTGGTTTCCGACATCAGAGTGGTCAATTCCAAGTCGGAAGGATGCTTCGTTATTGATATAAACCAGTTGACCATCTTCCCGACTCACCTGAAAAGCATCGTTACTGTTTTGAATAAAACTTGCCAGTAGTTCCATTTTTTCCCGGTTTTCTGAACCGCCAGCATCAAAGCTTTTCCAGTTTGTATTTAAAGCGTTAAAAAATGGAAATAGAGGATCAAGATGATTCCCCGTAAAATCAGGGAAAAATCGCTTAATCAACGTTTGTAACTCCTCGTGATACATTCAGGCTATGCTATTAGGGGTTTTTAGGAACGAACGACCGTCATATAAAGCGTTTATCTACCTCGTCGATTATAAACGTAATGCGAATTTGTCAGATTATCAAAAAAAATTCCCTCGGCCATCAGGAGTTGCAGGTATTTTTCCTCTTTTGGCTGGCAGACGGAATCCGACATGTATCGAAAAGTAGGGCTTTGTGGATTACAACGCCTAATTTGGCATTTTTTTTGGTGCCATCTCCCTAATTAACGTGAGAGACTTATGCTGAATAAAATTGTTGTATTGTTTTTTATAGGACTTCTTGGATACAGTTGTGCGACAGTGCCACTAAGTGGACGCAGGCAACTCAGCATTGTCGGAAACAGTGAGATTTTGCCCCTCTCATACGACCAATATAGTCAAGTTGTGAAGGAAAGTAAGGTAGTGACAAATACGCCAAATGGTCAGAAGGTGGTGAATGTAGGACGGCGCATAGCTTCTGCTGTCGAACAATACCTGAAAGAAAATAACTATGAGTCCGTAACAGATGGGTTTTCTTGGGAATTTAACCTTATTGAGAGTGACCAGATAAATGCTTGGTGCATGCCTGGAGGCAAGGTTGCTTTTTACACAGGTATCATGCCGGTTTGTCAGGATGAAACAGGCATAGCTGTGGTGATGGGACATGAAGTAGCTCATGCTATTGCCAACCATGCCCGAGAGCGGATGTCCCAAGGAATGGTTGCCAACGGACTGCTTGGGGGTGTACAAGCTGCAATTGGACAAAACCCAAGTCTTACTCAAACCATTTTTCTACAAGCCATTGGTTTTGGAGGACAGGTTGGCATGCTGAAGTTTTCCCGAGACCAAGAATTGGAAGCCGATCAGCTCGGACTGATATTCATGTCAATCGCAGGATATGATCCCCGAGAAGCACCGGATTTCTGGGAGCGGATGAATGCAACGTCCGGAGGAAACGCACCTCCCGAGTTTCTTTCGACACATCCCGGCCCGACGAGAAGGATAGAGAGGCTCCAAGAACAAATGCCGGATGCATTGGCATATTATGAAAAAAATAAGCGCAGGTAATGTTTCACGATAAAAAATAAAAAGGGGAGGCGAGGCTGCTTCCCCTATGTCATTTCGATTTAGCGTTTGTTAAAGCTTCGAAGTTTTACTTGGGTAAATTTTCGTTTTGTATCTAACGGAAAGTCTCCCTTCATCATCCAGTCATAGTATCCCGGTTCCTCTACCAAAACTTGTTCAATCGTTTTCCCCTTTAATTTTCCAAAATTAAACACTTCCTGTCCTTGATCGTTAAAGACAAACCTCCCTGCAAGATCTACCATTTTTTCATTTAGCAAATTGTGTAGTTTGCGCATGTCATTTTCCAAGACACCAAGTTTGTTGCCTTGTAAATCTTCTGCTTCTTCGCCTTCATACCGCTCAATTTGGGCTTTAAAAACCTCGTAGGAGGCATAGGTATCTGCTTCTGCGCTATGTGCATTTTCAAGCGTCTTGCCACAATAGAATTTATAGGCCGCCGAAAGGTTTCGTTTTTCCATCATATGGAAAATTTTCTGGGAGTCCAAGAGGTTTCTTTTTTCGATGTCAAAGTCTAGGCCCGCGCGTAGAAATTCCTCTACCAGAAGAGGGATGTCATATTTGAGGACATTAAAGCCGGCCAAATCAGCGCCTTCGAAAAATTGAAAAAGCTCCCTCGAAACATCTTTGAAGGTTGGCGCATCTGCTACGTCGGAATCATATATGCCATGAATCAATGAGCTTTCCTTCGGGATCGGGATAGTAGGATTGATTCTCGACGTCTTTGATTCAAGTCTTCCCCCCGGGTGAACCTTTAATATGGATATTTCCACAATTCTATCCGTAGAAATATTGATGCCCGTCGCCTCTAAATCAAAAAATGCCAATGGTGTTTTTATGTTTAAACTCATAATTGTCTGCTTTGTGATAATTAAAAAAAGAAGTTCCTCGCCCTTCATTTGCAAATATACGGCTTTATATGGATTAACTTTGGAGTTAATACGTAAATGGCGGAAACTACGTTCTCGTCACAGATTCAATAGTAGTGGGCGAATTTTTTAGATTGTTGCGCGTCCTGTTCCATTTTGGGGCGTCAAAGTCGGTACTGTGCTGATGATCTGCATCATTTTTGATATGCTGGATTTTGTGGATAACTGGGTGTATAAATTGTTTAAAACCTTTCCGGCAAAGAAAGTACATTTGTAACTATGGCAGATAGCGGAACGAGTAAAAATGAGCGGTTAGGACAAAGGAGGCGGTTTCCTGAAACTCCTACAGGTTTGGGTAAAATGCCCCCTCAGGCGGTAGATTTGGAGGAAGCAGTACTTGGTGCGCTTATGCTTGAAAAAGACGCTTTGACCACCGTGGTGGACATTCTTTCTCCTGAAAGTTTCTACAAAGATTCTCATAGGCTCATTTATGACAGCATTCTTGATCTTTTCAACGAAGGAGAACCTATAGACTTGCTGACCGTGACAAATCAGCTCCGAAAAAACGGCAAATTGGAGTTGGCGGGAGGTGCATTCTATGTTACAGAACTGACTTCAAGAGTATCTTCCGCGGCGAATATTGAATATCATGCGAGGATCGTCACCGAGCAGGCCATGAAGCGGGACATGATACGGATTGCATCAGATATTCAGCGGGAGGCATTCGAGGATACTACGGATGTCTTTGAACTGTTGGACAAGATGGAGCAATCGCTTTTCGAGATCTCCGAAAACAATATCAAAAAGAATTACATGGACATGCGGTCCATCATGCGGGAGGCGATAACCGAACTGGAAAGCAAAAAAGGACAGAAGGATGGACTTACCGGCGTTCCTAGCGGATTTACGGCCTTGGACAGGGTTACCTCCGGTTGGCAAAAGTCCGACCTTGTGATCATTGCAGCCCGTCCAGCGATGGGTAAGACCGCCTTTGTACTTTCGGTGCTGCGCAATGCCGCGGTAGACCACAACAGGCCTGTAGCTATATTTTCACTAGAAATGTCCTCCATTCAGCTTGTAAACAGGCTTATATCATCAGAAGCGGAACTAGATTCAGAAAAAATCAAAAAAGGGAACCTGGCGGATTATGAATGGCAGCAGCTAATCCATAAGACGAGTAAGCTGTCCACAGCCCCGCTATTTGTAGATGATACGCCGGCACTATCCATACTTGAGCTACGGGCAAAATGCCGTAGGCTTAAAGCTCAAAACGACATTCAGCTTATTGTGGTGGATTACCTGCAACTTATGTCTGGGGAAAACAGTAAAGGTGGCAATACAGGTAATCGTGAACAGGAGATATCAAGTATCTCCCGCGCCCTGAAAAAAATCGCAAAGGAGCTGAATGTGCCCGTTATCGCGCTCTCCCAGCTATCCAGAGCGGTAGAGACAAGAGGCGGCGACAAGCGTCCACAGCTTTCAGATTTGAGGGAATCGGGGGCCATAGAACAGGATGCTGATATCGTGATGTTTCTTTACCGGCCAGAATACTATGGAATCACGGAAGATGAAGAGGGGCATAGTACCGCAGGTGTAGGAGAAGTTATTATCGCAAAACACCGTAATGGTTCCCTCGAAAGTGTTAAATTGAGATTTATTGGAAAGTACACCAAATTCACAGACCTTGAACTAAATACCCCGTATACATCGCAAGATGCACTCTATGGGAGTAGGTTCCCCAGTAGCGCCAGTGGCAAGGACTTTGATCAAGGTACGACCATTCGGCTTGGGAGTAAGGCAAATGGTCCGGATACTCCTCCGGATATTTCCGATGACCCGCTGCTTGGAGGTTTTGGCTCAAATGATCCAGCACCATTTTAACAAACCATTAAATTTCCTGTTAGGTTATAGCGAGATGGTTAAACCTAGCAGTATCGTATGGGCGGGTTTCAATCATGCGAGATCACACCCCGATTCTGATCGGCACAAGTTCTTTCCGCTGAATCACAAATTATAAACACATGAAAGCATTAGTTTTGGACAGCAAGCATCCCCAAGGGGTTTCCTTTCAAGAAATCACTCTTCCACCACTAGAGGATCATGAAGTACGGATAAAGGTGGAGGCCGCTGCGCTGAACCACCGAGATGAATGGTGTCGGCAAGGAAACTATGCAAACTTGAAAGATGGAGTGGTTTTGGGTTCAGATGGTTCTGGAGTAGTAACTGACGTAGGCAAAGGTGTTGACCACTCATGGATCGGTAAACAAATCATCATTAATCCTGCACTACATTGGGGAGATGAACAGCAAGCACAGGGACTCAATTTCCGAATTCTCGGCATGCCCGATCATGGAACCTTTGCTGAATTTGTTCAAGTGCCTGCTGATCGCGTTCATTCTAAACCGGACCACTTAAGCTTGGCTGAAGCAGCAGCGTTGCCGCTCGCAGGGCTTACGGCTTATCGGGCGCTTTTCTACCGCGGAGGGCTGAAACAAGGACAGAATGTGCTTGTCACTGGCATAGGTGGCGGAGTAGCGCAGTTCGCACTACAGTTTGCCCTTGCCCAAAAGGCAAATGTATATGTAAGCAGCAGTTCACTTAAAAAAATCGATTTTGCCAAATCTTTAGGCGCTGCGGGTGGGTTTATCTACTCAGACCCCAACTGGATTCAGGAAGCTGAGAAACAATCGGGCGGATTCGATTTGATCATTGATAGTGCAATGGGAGATACCTTATCCGAATTGATCGACGTTGTAAGGCCCGGCGGAACGATTGTTTTCTTTGGAGCAACACTGGGGAATCCCGCTGCAATAAATGTGAGGAAGATCTTCTGGAAACAAATTAACCTATCCGGCACTACCATGGGCAGCGATCGCGATTTTGAAGACATGGTCGACTTTGTCACCCATCATGGCATTAAGCCTATAGTAGATAGTGTAGTGGTCTTTTCTGATACTGTCAAAGCGTTTGAGCGTATGAAATCAGGCGAACAGATGGGCAAACTAGTTATAAGTCTAGGGTCGTAGTGGCAGGAGTCGGTTTTATCCAAGCAATGCATCTGAAGTTGGCTGTCCGACTACTCATAAGCAATCTGAAAATTTAGAAAGGCGTTTTCTAACTCTTTTTTGGCATGCTGATTGTTTTGGCGGACAGACAATTCTATCCCCTTTTCATATATTTGCCGCACCTTGTCTGTATTTTCATTGTTAATGAAGAAATTTGCGGCGTGATAGTAAGTTGGGAGGTACTCGGGAAAGTCCGTCAGCAGCTTATTAAAATACTGATAAGCAAGCGCTTTGTCTAGTTCTTGGTATTCAAGGGCAAGGGCATAGTAGTTGAATGGATCTCCTGGATCTTCCAATATGAAGTGTAGCAACTGCTCTATGCGCGGCAAATTGTTCATGGTTCTGTTTTTGAATTGTACGGGTTATCACTAAATTCACGAAATTTAAAGAAAATTATCCCTTTAAAATATGAAAATTCTTGTTTGTATTACCCATGTACCGGATACCACATCTAGGATACAGTTTACAGATAACAATACAACCTTTGATCAAACAGGCGTTCAGTACGTAATCGGCCCGTATGATGATTATGCCCTTGCCAGGGCAGTCGAACTTAGAGATCAGACAAGCGGTAAATTAACTGTATTAAATGTAGGTGACGCAGCGTCTGACCCCACCCTCCGAAAGGCATTGGCTATAGGAGCCGACGAAGCTGTTCGCATCGATACTGTTCCAAAAGATTCTTTCTATGTTGCCAGGCAAATTGCCCATTTTGTTGAAGAGAACGATTTCGATTTAATCCTCATGGGGCGTGAATCCAGTGATTTCAACGGAGGAATGGTTCATGGCATGGTGGGGGAACTTTTGGGTCTCCCTTCTATATCACCGGTCATGAAGCTGGAAATTGATGGAAAGACAGCGAAATTGTCCAGGGAGATAGAAGGTGGGAAAGAGGAATTGGAAGCCCCACTTCCGCTTATCGTAGGGTGTCAGGAACCTATAGCAGAATGGAAAATACCGAATATGCGGGGAATTATGTCAGCTAGAACCAAGCCGCTGTTGGTAAAGGAACCGCTGTCTGAACAGAGTCACGCCGAGGTAGTGTCCTACGAACTACCACCAGCAAAAGGGGCCGTAAGACTTTTTACTACCGATCAGGTTGACGATTTGGTAAAACTGCTTAAAAATGAAGCCAATGTGCTGTAATATAACCAACTAGAAGAATATCATGGCAGTCTTAATATATATAGAACAAGAAGCGGGCGGTATTAAAAAATCCTCCTTGGAAGCTGTATCGTATGGCCGTACACTGGCGGATTCGTTAGGCACATCTGCTTTGGCAGTAGGATTGGGCCCGATTTCCACTGAGGAATGGACGAAAGTCGGAAAAGCGGGTGCGGTCAAAGGGATACATGTTGCGGACGAACGGCTGAGTGCCGGAATTATTCAGGCACATGCTTCAGCTATTGCAGATGTATTTTCCTATGTGGATGCTGACATCCTAGTGTTGGCTAAATCCTCTTTAGGGGATGCTGTGGCTGCTAGGCTTTCAGTCAAGCTTCAGGCGGGGTTGGTTTCCAACGTAGCCGCGCTGCCGGATCTGTCAGAAGGGTTCACGGTAAAACGCAGCATTTTTACCGGTAAAGCCTTTGCATTTACTGCCATAAAAACAGTGAAAAAGATCTTAGCAATAAAGAAGAACATTCTAGATATCCGCGAGGAAGACCACGATCTGGTGGTAGAAGTACGTCAGAGTTCCCTAGGAGAGGAAGTATTCTCGGCGAAGATTACCGGAATGCAAAAGGCGGAGGGTCAAGTGTCTCTACCTGAAGCGGATATCGTGGTTTCGGGTGGCCGTGGGTTGAAAGGCCCGGAAAACTGGAACCTTATTGAGGACCTTGCAAGGGAGTTAGGAGCTGCAACTGGGTGTTCAAAGCCCGTTTCGGATTTGAACTGGCGCCCGCATCATGAACACGTTGGTCAGACAGGGATAAAAGTTTCGCCCACCTTGTACGTTGCGGTTGGAATTTCAGGAGCTATTCAGCATCTTGCGGGAGTGAATTCATCTAAGAAAATTTTGGTTATTAATAAGGATCCGGAAGCACCGTTTTTTAAGGCAGCAGACTACGGGATCGTAGGTGATGCTTTTGAGGTGTTACCTAAGTTAACTGATGCGGTTAAAGCAATTAAATAAATGCCAGTGGAAAATGCGATTGAATTAGAAATAATCGGTCTTACAGCCAACCATTCCCAGTCAGGGTCATTTACCTTGGTTTTGGGCGAAGTTGAGGGAAACCGCCGATTACCCATAATCATTGGAATGTTTGAGGCACAGGCGATAGCTATCGAATTGGAAAAAATTGTTCCAAATAGACCGATGACACACGACCTGTTTAAATCATTTGCAACGAACTTTAATTTCACGCTTGACCATATCTTAATATCTGATATGCGTGAGGGTGTATTTTATGCGAAGATCATGTGTCAAGGGCCCTTTAAGAAGGTTGAAATTGACGCTAGGCCATCTGATGCAATTGCAATCGCCGTCCGGTTTGAAGTTCCGGTATATTGTTCTCCCGCTGTTATGTCAGAGGCGTCCATGGAGGATACGGACTTTAGAGAATCCTCCTCAAGTGCAGCCGAACAAGCGCAACCTAGACAGGGGTCTTCTACCGAAGGTAAGAAGTCAGAGGGAAGTTTGAAGAATTTTTCACTTGACAAGTTAAATCAAATGCTTGACAAGGCGATAAAAAATGAAGATTATGAAAAAGCTGCCCGGCTAAGAGATGAGATTAACCGTAGAAATTGACCTTTCCAAAGAATAGATACCCTTCCGATACGTAATTTAGCTTTTGCCAGGTGGAAAAGGGAATAAAGAAAAAAAACGACTAACTGATATTCGTCCTGTTCTATGGAATATGCTAGAGGCCTCGGAGGCATTTTTGTTCTTTTAGCTGTTGCTACGATTTTTTCTATTAAAAGGAATCAGGTAGATTGGAGACTGGTAGCAATTGGAGTATCCTTACAAGTTGTTTTTGGGGTATTGATTACCAAAGTTGAATTTGTAGCAGATATTTTCGCATCTATTAGCCGGGGATTTGTCTTGTTTCTGAGTTTTTCACAGAATGGAGCCTCATTTTTATTTGGTGACTTGGCCACCAATTCTTTCGGATTTATTTTCGCGTTTCAAGTACTTCCCACGATCATATTCTTTTCCACGGTATCAGCAGGACTGTATTATCTCGGGATCCTTCAGAAGGTAGTCTACGGTATTGCATGGGTTATGTCTCGTACCATGAGGCTTTCGGGAGCTGAAAGCTTGTCTGCAGCGGGCAACATCTTTCTTGGACAAACAGAAGCGCCGCTATTGGTACGGCCTTTTATACCAAGTATGACCAGATCAGAACTCATGTGCCTGATGACAGGGGGGATGGCAACAATTGCGGGTGGCGTTTTGGCGGGCTATGTCGCTTTTCTGGGTGGGGATAGCTTAGAAGAACAAAGCCGCTTTGCAACCTACCTCTTAGGGGCAAGTATTATGAACGCTCCTGCGGCAATCGTAATGTCGAAAATTATTATTCCGGAAACGAAAAGAGAGGGGGTCGTCGATACCTTGGTGATCAATTCGGAAAGTGAAGATGTTAACCTGATCGATGCGATGGCCCGAGGAGCTGGGGAAGGGCTGAAACTTGCGCTAAACGTGGGTGCCATGTTACTTGCGTTCATTGCAGTAATCGCAGCTCTCAACTACCTGCTTACAAATGTTGTTGGGGAATATTCGGGGCTCAACTCGCTAATCGTCGATTCAACGGGAGGACAATTTCAGGGCCTATCTCTAGAATACCTGCTTGGTCAAGTTTTTAGGGTGTTTGCGTGGATCATCGGTGTTGAGTGGAATGAGACGCTGCAAGTTGGTTCCTTACTGGGCCAAAAAACAGTGATCAACGAGTTTGTAGCCTATCTCGGATTAGCCGACATGAAGGAAGCAGGTACCTTGTCTGACAGATCGATTACCATCGCTACCTACGCCCTTTGCGGGTTTTCAAATTTCAGTTCAATCGCGATCCAGGTAGGAGGCATTGGCAGTATCGCGCCAAATCAACAGGGGAACCTTTCTAAATTGGGTATGCATGCCTTACTGGCTGCTACCCTAGCCTGCTTAATGACCGCAACAATCGCCGGAGCACTTTTTTAATCCGTAAATTATTGGTTTAAAATGTGGAATCCAAAAATGACCATGAGGGTCATGCACGGGGATTATTTTTCCGGAAAGATTCTTCGCATGTTTACTTTAGGCATTGG
>WGNT01000078.1 GCA_016124425.1 Cytophagales bacterium | reverse complement strand
GCAATGGCGTAAACGGGCACATTTTCTAATTTATAATTGGAAACGCCTTGGTAAGCAAATACCACACTCTCAGTAGTTGGACCTACTTCTGCACGCACACTGAGGTTTGAAGTTCCGATATCTTCCAGTACAAAAACATCCCCATCGTTGATTTCCTCGATGTCTTGATCGGTATCGGCATTGACTAAAACAAGGGATGTTATGGCCGGTCCCAATTGGGGTCCACCATCTAAGATGGTGATCGTACATTGAGCTAAAACAGCGTCGTCACTTGCGCTAGTCGCTGTCACAGTTATTTCACCGGGACTAAGTGCTGTAAACACACCCGTCACATCATCTATTGTGCTACCGTCAGATGCAGTAAAAATTACCGTTTGGTTGGTTGTATTTTCCGGGAAAATGGCAAGATCAAAGTCAACCACATCACCTACAAAAATGGGGTCGGGGGGGCAATTGGTAAAATCCAGCGTTTGAATAACTACATCATCAACAGTATCAGTAATAAGACTGCCTTCTCCGAACACCTCAATGGCCGATACTTTTGGCTGGTTCACGGATGCGCTGAAGATAAGGTCGAGTGACTGATCTGTTACCGTAGTCGTAAACGTTTCGATCAGTGCCGTCATGGGGCTGACTTGTGCATTAATATCAAAATTGGTGAGAATGGCTTGCTCTTCTAAAATTACATTAAAAACCCGCCTTCCTGTCCCTCCGGCTCCACCACTTGTAGCTCCAAAGTAAGTTTCAGCAAAGTGTAGATTGACAACGTATGATCCGTTTGTAACAGGAATATTATAGGCGAATGACTCGAGACTGGCGTTGGCCCTGCGTTCTGATTTGTAAATTTCGTCCTGAGTCGTTCCAAAGATCTCAGGGAGGAAGTTTTTACTAAAACCGCCTCCATTTCCGGCAAAGAAATCATCTGCTAAAAATGTCGAATCGTTGTAGGAGATTGTTGGTCCGCCGCTATTTATCCGTACTACTACCGGAAGGTTAGGAACTGGATTCGTAGGGGGTGTGTCTCTTGATTCCACTACTTGAAAATTCACGGTAAGCGGCTCTCCAGCCAATCCCGTTCGGTTGTCTCCGGTGTACGCTGTAGCGGTAATAACATTCGCTCCCAAGTCGGGCACCCATGCATTGTAGTCATTGCGATTATCACCTGCAATGGCGTAAACGGGCACATTTTCTAATTTATAATTGGAAACGCCTTGGTAAGCAAATACCACACTCTCAGTAGTTGGACCTACTTCTGCACGCACACTGAGGTTTGAAGTTCCGATATCTTCCAGTACAAAAACATCGCCATCGTTGATTTCTTCGATATCTTGATTAGTATCTGCATTCACTAAGATAAGTGAGATAACTGGCGGTCCCAAAAGTGGAGGATTATTTAACGTATCATTTGCCAAACAAAACTCCGGGAAAAAAAATACAGACACCTGAACTGTTATAAAAACAATTGATCTAAGCACCTCCTTGTGAATCATATTATTAATTTTTTTTCATTTAAAGCAAAGAATCGTGATTCTCTTTCACAATAAAATAATATTACTACAATAGCTAATGACTTGAAATTGGAACAGGTGCATTTAGCCGCTTCGTTAAATTTTGAATTCGAGGAAGAGTTTAAGGCTTGCTCAGTTATAAAGGAGGCGTTTAACACCCGTCTTTTAGACCCCAGTCGAATTTATCCCGTTTACCTAATTACCTCGCGTCTAACTTGCTCCTTTCCTTTTCCGTCTATTCAATATACATGAGCGCTTGATTGGGTTTGGAGACTTAGTGAATTGATTGAAAAGAACTTTCAGTGCTAAATATGGATTAATTCCAATGCCAGTAGATTAAAATATAATACAACCAATTCTCGTGGAAACTTTTCAGATACAAAAGCCTAATATTCCATGAATTGAATTAAAATTTGTTTTATTATATTTAAAATACAATAACATAAATATATTAAGCACTTAGCGATTTTGCAAGCTTTTTAAAATATTTATACGCTTATAGTTACGCGTTTAAAATTAGTATCCATATGATTTGGGAATATCCAAGACGATTGATTTCCCAAACTTATACCAAGAAGTTACCTGTTTTGAAAAAATTGAAGTAGGTCACCAAACACCAGCTACTTAGGAGTAGAAAGCCATCTCCAAAACCTTATGAGGGAAAAATCATTGAAGAACGGAGAAAATTTCAATTTTATGAACCCGCTGTTCGACATTTGCAATGTCGAATTACAGATAAAAGGGATTTAGAATCCCAGTCCCAAATTCAATTGTTGTAGGGGAATTGCAAATTCCATTTATCTGTCCTCGCGATTGCAAATCACGAGGAGCTTGGTAGAAAACACAAAAATAGTCTCATGGACGGAATATATTTCTCAAGAATAAAAATCACTGCCTGTCCCGCCTCAGCGGGGACACCATGACATCACCTTGGATACAGCCTGCCTTTATCGGCAGACAGGCGGGCGCAACAGAGCGAATATGAAAATTCACTATCTTTAAGAAGTTAGAAGTAGGTTGAAAGCGTGCGGCTCCAAAAGCCCACCGTCTCCAAGCTTAATCCCGACTGAGACTTGAATCACTTCGCAAGAAGTGAACGGGACCTTAAAGATGTAAGAGGTTGAAAACCAACTACAAATAAAGCCCCAGCAAAGCGAACTGGCAAAGGAATCGGTAATTGAGCGTCAAAGAAAGGCCTTCCGAAGACGATGTTCAGACATTGTCTTCAAACCACAATTCGGCTACGCTCACTGTAAGACCTTTTGCTGCATATTTGGGAAACACCGGTGTGGTGAGCGAAACGGAAAAATGGAGACACGATCTCTGTAGGGGTGCAATGAAACCTGTAACGAAGGTAAACCCATGATTAAATGACCACCGATTTAAAAAATTCGTATCTTTAAGAAAGATTAAAAAAATGGAAACTGTTAGAATTGAGATATTGAATCCTAAAGCCAAAGCCCTTTTGAAAGACTTGGCAAATTTGGATTTGATAAGGATTAAGAAAGACAAATCTGAGAATGCTTTTTCTGAAGTATTGAAAAAATTCAGGAGTAAGTCAGATGATGCCCCAAGTTTAGAAGAAATTACAGAAGAGGTTGAAGCAGTTCGCAAAGCCCGATATGAAAAATAGAAGGGTAATTCTAGACACTAACCTGTGGATAAGTTTTTTGATCTCCAAAAGACGAAAGGAATTGGATGTACTTCTTGAATCTGGCGCAGTAACACTGATTTTTTCCCAAGAATTACTTGAAGAGTTTTTAGAGGTTTCGGAAAGGCCCAAATTCAAAAGATTTTTTAAAAAATCAGATATCAAGACACTTCTGACTCAAATTGAAACTTTGGGGGAGTTAATAAAGGTGAAATCAAAAATTGATGAATGTCGGGATCCAAAAGATAATTTCTTGTTGAGCCTGTCAGTTGATGGTAAAGCAGATTTCTTGGTAACCGGAGATTCTGATTTATTGGTATTAGGGAAGATAGAAAACACAAAAATAGTCTCATGGACGGAATTCATTTCTCAAGAATAAAAATCACTGCCTGTCCCGCCTCAGCTTAGACACCATGACATCAACTTGGATACAGCCTGACTTAGTCGGCAGACAGGCGGGCAGTACCGAGTAATTATGAAAATCAGTATTTTAAGAAGTTAGGAGAAAGTATGAAGGGTACGGCTCCAAAATCCCGCCGGCACCAATCTGACATACGTTGGCCGCAAGCGTAACAGACGACAGTAATAAGACAAAACAATGCAAGACATACTATTTGACTTTATATCAAAATACGTTTCTCTGACAGAAGATGAAAAGAAAGCACTACTTTCATTAGACTTGTTTCACTCCGTAAAGAAAGGAACAGTTTTACTTAAAGAAGGACAAAAATCGAAAGAAAGTTTCTTTGTATTAAAGGGCTGTATTCGTACTTTTTACATCATAGATGGTGAGGAAAAAACGACAGCTTTCTACACTGAATTAGATGCATTAACACCTCATAGTGTAGTGAAAAACGTCCCCTCTGATTATTTTATCGGTTGCGTTGAAGACTGTATTCTTTTAATCTCAAATACAGATATGTCAGTAGAAGTAAACAGTAAATTTCCAAAGTTTGACATCATGTGCAGAATGTTGTCTGAAGAATTATTAGCCAAACAGCAAATTGATTTTGATGAATTTAAGATTTCCTCACCTGAACAACGCTACCTTAATTTATTACAAAAAAGACCCGACCTTATCCAACGTGTGCCGCAGCACCAATTGGCAAGTTATTTAGGAATCAAACCACAATCCTTGAGCAGATTAAGAGCAAGAATTTTGGAAAAAAGTAAAGGCTAAAATCATTTCTTAACTTAAGTGAACGAGTTAATGAATCTCCCCAATCTACTTTTGCAATATCGTTTAACATTAACTAAAATGATATGCAAAAGAAATTTTTATTCATTGGACTTGCTTTAATGTTGGCAAGCAATTTAAAGGTGAAGGCACAATATGCTGAATCAGATAGTACTTACAAAAAATGGTTCGTGGGGACTTCGCTATTTGTGATAATGGGTAATTTTGACAGAGAAAATCCACCCAACTTTGCTCAACTAGATATAGGTTACCGGGTTACCGGGAAAGATATAATTAGATTATCACCAAAAACTTGGAAATATGCTTGGCCAAATGGTATTCATCCATTTTTAAACAAAGCCTACAAAAAGCCTGAGGAAAAATTTCCCGGATATGTTCGTGAGATTGGTATAACCGCATCTTACCAACGATTTTTATGGAAAGGGTTGTATGCCCAATTGGACGTTATGCCTACTTGGCAAATTTTTTCGAATGATAATGGTAATAAAATAAAAGATGGTTTTCAGATTTTTAATTCATATCGTATTGGTTATCATATCAAACTGTTTAAAGATAAATTTTTCTTCCAGCCTTCAATGTGCGTAACGCACCGTGCTTATCACACACAATTACCAGATGGGTTTAAACAGTTGGATGATAAATGGTCTAAATTCATCTTTCCAGAACCAGGTTTAAATATCGGGTTTAATTTTTAAATACAATCCAATTTATTAACGAGTTTAAATTATGAATTGCATCCAAATTAAATCAATTCTTATTCTAACCCTTTCTTTGATTGTCTTTCAAAGTGTATTTGGTCAAGATAGTATGAAAGTTAAAAAAGGATTAGGCAATATAAAATAGGTAATAATAGTTGTGTTTTTGTCGGTTATATCTTTTAAAATAGCAAATCTAATGAATACACAAAACTTACTAGAAGACAGCAAAGTTAGTGTGAAGCTGAAGCTTGCCTCGCTTTGGGTGAGCTTTATGTTTCTTTATATCTACGTTGACTATTTCGCCCTATATATGCCAAATAAGATAGATGATATTCTGAAAGGGAAGGTGTTTGTGTTTGATATAACGCAGGGATTTATTTTTATAGCACTAGGATTAGCCACAATTTCAATACTGATGATTTTTCTTTCTGTTATACTACCAGCTAAAATAAATCGACTAACAAATATACTAGTGGCAATAATTCTTATCCCGTATATGTTGTTCAATTTGGTTGGAGAAGCTTGGTTGCATATGTATTTTGCTGCAGCGGTAGAAGTTGTTCTCCTTGGTTTAATCATCCGTTATGCATGGAAATGGCCTAAGGTTGAAACTTTACAAACCGCAATAAAATGAATTAACAAATAGTAAGGTCAGAAAAAACACCAGCAACCAAAACGGGTTTTCGTCAGGCGGGGCGAAGTGCTCCGTTTGACGCCACTCAAAGATATGATATTGGCACGTTCTGACAAAAGCATCAGGCCTAATAGGGACACTAGGCCTTTGCCAGCTCCGTACAGGCTTTTACCAATACATCCAGCTCATCCAGCGTCGTATAGAGATTTGGACAAATCCGACACCCATGGACATTTGAACCGTCGATGGCAACGGTAAAGATCTTATAGTTATCCATCAGGATTTTTGCAAAATCTTTTGGTTTGATGCCCTCAATTCCAACGTTTCCGATACCGCAATAGCGTGCTGGATCCTCGGGCGTGTTTACAATCACACCAGGAATATCCCTCACTTTGCTTGTCCAGTATGTTTGCAAATACCGGAGGCGTTCTTCTTTTCTTTTTCCGCCAATGGCATTATGGTAATCGATGGCATCATTGATGGCAAGATCGGTATACGCAGGGTATGTACCAATATGATTCAGGCTATGAATGTCATTGGGCTCTGTCTCGCCCTCAGCTAGCAAAGGCCAGACATTTTCGACATTCCCTTTCTTTACATACAAAAGTCCGGCTCCAAGAGGTGTACTCAGCCATTTGTGCAGACTAGACCCGTAATAGTCGCAATCCAAATCTGGTAGATTAAATTGGAAATGACCAAAGGCATGTGCTCCGTCCACCAGCACTTGCACACCTTTGCTATGGGCCATATCACAAATTTTCCGTATCGGCAAGATCTGTCCCGTGATATTGATAATATGCGAAACCATCAGCAATCTTGTCTTTGACGTGATCGCGTTGGCATAGAGATTAACAATTTCTTCGTCCGATTGAGGGTGATTAGGCACCGAAACAACCTTATTCACCACACCATACCTTTTTTCAGCCAGTTTGAATTGATTCAGCATAGCACCATAATCCTGCTCTGCCATCACGGCCTCATCGCCTTCCTTCCAATGAATTCCTGTGATAATCAGATCCAGGGACTCGGTGGCATTACGTGTAATCACTACCTCCTCCGGACTGCATGCCCCTAGCGCTGCCAGACGGGCAGTAGCGGCACTTTTGTGTTTCTTTCTTTCGTTTCGCATGTACCAGGATCCCTGGTAATTAACGTCACGCACGTGCCTGATAAGATTTTCAAGGGTTTCCTGCGGAACAAAGCAGTAAAATCCATTTTCCAGATTAATATAATCGGGTTTGAGCTTGTACCCAGCCCTTATCCCAGCCCAAAAATCTTCATTGGAGGCAAGTTGTGCTGGGGGTATATGCTCAAAGCCGGAAAGTAGTTTGCCAAAGGAATTGGTCCCAGGAGTTGCCGTAATACCCAGTGCCAAAAAGTTTTTCAGGAAGGTTCTTTTTCTCATCGTCTGGAAAATTTTGTTTAAAGTAATAAAAAATAACAGAAAGGGAAAACGAGCTGCAATTAAAGGGTTGGAAAACTCCTTAAGTGAGTAAAATATTGATGAGTAACGGATTGGCTACTTATCGGTGGAGGATAAGGACATCTTTTGGCTTCAATCCTTTAGGTTGAAAATTACCCTCCAGGCCCAGCTTCGTATTCAAAAATAATCCTGTTTATTTTTTCCCATACTTGACATGCCAGTTCGTTCAGTCCACCACCGGCTGCATGTTTGGCGTTATAATCCCATCCCTAAATGTACTCAACTTCATTTTTACCAAGATCTCATGGAGTGTTTCCGCCGCCAATCCATGTAAAACAAGCCGATAAGCGGCGCTATAGGTTGTTTCAGGCACCATGGGATGCTTGTTATTCACCAAGCCCAAGTGGCCGGGTGTGCCTAGAATCTGGGACGTATAAATAGCGATGGTTTCGTCTAATTGCAGCGAATTGGATGCCCGGATAAAATCGTTGGAGGTCAAAAATAATTGGTAGAAGGGTGTAAATAATTCAATGGCAGAGCGCAAATCTAGAATATTGGTCCACTTTTTCGGGAACGTGATATGGTCAAACTGATCCTCGGAAATCATACTCAAATTTATGCTATCTGGCTGACGTATAGTCAGTCCTTTTTCCTTTAGCTGTTTATTCAGGTTGATCACAAAATTATACAGGTTTAGGTCGTGTTGTAAAAATAGATCCTCCTTTACACTTTCAAAATCGACTGGCTTCAGCGGATTTCCCACTAATGAAATGCCCGGGATGTTACCTGCGATAAATTGTAAAATTTCAGTTCCTACATGAAAATGGCGGAAGATAAGTAAGTTAGCATCTGGACTTACGAAATTTTTTAATCCCCAAGCTAGAATGCGGTGCAATATCCGGGAGGAATTAAAACCACGTGGGAAGAAATACTTGAATACATGAATGAAGAACATGGTAATCTTTGACCAGGTTGCGATAAAAGGGAGTAAATACCTCACTGATTTTGATGCGTTGTCCCGCATAAGGGCCAGCTTTGTAGTAGGATTAATAGGAATGCTATCGTCCAGGTACAAAGCCAACCAAGGGTTGGGATCTCTTTCATCATGGGCTAAATGATCCATAGCGTTATGTGTTAGGTGTATTAATAGTTACCGAGTTGCTCTAATTGTAAGACGTATAATTTGGCAGTCGTCTTCGCCGTTTTTACAATCCGCTTGGCCATCTCCATGTTCATCTGCGGATGATCTAGGGCCTTTTCAAGGTTGTGGAAATGATTTTCGTCTGCCACTCCATGGTAGGTAAAAAAGGAAACTTGATCGTCTTTTAGGTTTAATTGGTGCTGAATCATGCGTCCCCAGTAGCCGGCCAAGCGCTTTCCAATCCCTTCAATGATAAACATCGCGCCAAGCAAATCTATTGGGTTTGGTTTGCTCGCCTGTTGAAACATAAAGGAGCTGAGGGCGACAGATCCGATATTTTTCTCTCCCTTCCTGATAAGGCCTAGGTCTCCTCCCAATGCTTCGAAGTTTCGCTCCAGGAGCTGATAGTCTTTGTGTTCGGCTGCGGTATGTCTGATAAAGGCAGACCGCAGTTCAAAAAGATCGATGTCAATATGGGAAGCCGCACGGGAGATCCATTGCGACCCATCAATCACCTGTTGGCGCAGGTCGGTCAGTAAGAGCATGTAATCTTCTAAGCTTAATTTTCCCCGGTGAATTTTGTCTACTATCGGAACGCCGAGTAATTCCGTTTCGAACCCGACCCATACTTGTGCCAAGTTGCGGACAAGCCACTCCGATGTGGCTGTTTTTTGTACGTTCAACTCAGGAGATTCGATTTCCCGCGCAGCATAGCTCACGATCTCGGAATCGCCTGACCCTACCACCGTCAGGTGCATAAATGAGGTGATAAAGCGGCCACTTTCAGGAACCATGCAGAGGATCTTGTCCCCAGGTGAGAGCTTTCCAGAATACATCAATTCATCGAGCATAATGAATAGGGAAGCAGCCCCTGTATTTCCCTTGGTCGTAAGGTTTGTATACCACTTCTCTTCTGCGATTTCCCCGCCTCCTTGCTGCATAAGTTCCTTGATAGGACCCTTAAATACCTCCGAGGAGTAGTGGCAACAGAACCAGCTGATGTTGTCCCGGTTAATTTTCCCCACATTGATCAAATCAAAATAATGGGCCACCCCAAGCTTGACGACGTTGGATAGAAGCTTTTGGTCTTGGCTTAGGTTGATAGCTCCGGCTTTTGATGCAGCCTCATAGCTGGGATAATCCAGCCATGTTTGCTCCAATTCATTTTTGTTGTCGGTTTTTCCCGTAAACATGCAGACCGGAAATTCATTGGCGTGGGATTTTAGGTCAATCCAGTCTATTCGCAGGGAGATCCCTGTTTCATTTTTTTTAGACTGCAAGACGAAAGCTCCCGCCCCGTCAGACAGCATCCAACGGAGGAACTCCACGTTGAACGGCAAGGAATCCACGCCCTGTGCCTCGAATCGGGATGCCTTAAATAGCCTGCTGGCTACCTCACTTCCCACACAAACCGCGTTTTCCTTTTCCCCGGATTTTATCTGGGCAAACGCGTTTTTTAGTGCCATAATACCGCTGGTACAGACACTTTGGTGGCTGGAAACTTCACATCGGCCCAAACCTGGCAAGCCGGCATGGACCATACTTGCAAAGCCCGGTATTGGGAGATCGCCTTGGGTAGTGCCGGTGCACAGGAGGGCTATTTCCGAATCCCGTAAACTGCTTCTTTTTAGTGCTGTCTCAATGGCCTTTACGGCCAATTGGCTATTGGAATGGGTGGTTTCTTGCTCGGTGTTGAGGGCATAGTGGCGCGTTTGGATGCCGTTTTGCTTTAAAACCCGCACCCTGCTCCGGCTGTCTTTGCCGTTGATGCGGCCTAAAATGTCCTCCATACGGTCATTGGTGACCGCGCTGTTGGGTAAAAAAGATCCTGAACTGGTAATGAAAACGTCGTGTAGGGACATACTATTTTTGTTTGGAAAACATTTTGTCTAGAAAATTGAGAGCGAAACCAAAATTTTTCCGGCCTTTGCTGTGGTGTTCATGGTGGTAGGTGCCAAGCAGCCACCATCGGTCTCCCTTTCCACTCCCAAACCGATAATTACAATGTCCAGCGAAGTTGATCAAGATACTTACTGTCGGATAAATTAAGACCGCTACCATAGAAAAGGGAATGAATGGAACAATGGTGATAGGAACCGTGCTCAATAAAACAGCCTCTAACCAGTGAAAGCTATATACGGAGAAGGTGGTCGGTATAGTAGATTTATGGTGTATGTAATGAACCTTTTGCATCAAAAATTTCTGATGCAAAAGGCGGTGAATGAAATAGAAGTGTACCTCGTTCCAAAGCGTAAGTACAATAAGTCCAAACAAAATATTCGCTGCCGTGTCGGGCAGCAACCGTACTACACCGAGGCGTACAAGGTAGATGATAGGGATGGCAGAAACGCCAAACAATACGATGGACTGTATTGAGTGCGTTATCTCAAACTTGATTTGCTCGGGTGCGACTTCTCTGTCTGTTATTTTATGTAGGATTTTATGCCGTGCAAGTAGCTTGCAAGTAGCTAGAAACAACGCACCTAGTCCAAAATAGAGGATAGTAAAGTAGGCAAAGGTCAACCCGAATAATTGCGGGTAGGAATAGTGAAATAGAATAGTTTCAATTAGCTTTTCCATACCCGTATAATCACCAACCTAACTCGATTTTTGATCGTGAATATAGGTGAAAAAATGCTGAGCCGCAATACCGGAAGCCGTAAGGTTAATTCCCGTTGGATAGTGAGGACTAGCGTCTGGTATACAGCGGTTTTGGAGAGATAAGGGCGTTATATTCCAAAGGCTCTGATAGGTTTGTTCAGCGATCCACTACCCTGAAGATCCTTTTTCCTGTCCACTCTCTGCCAAACATGTCTATCGTACGTACCAGAACATGATGCGTCCCTACTTTCAAATCCGCTGGCAGACTGGCAGTCCAAATATGGGAGGAGTTTCGAGGATCATCCATTTTATAGCCTAGGGCTTCGTCTACCTTCCGGCCATCCGCCATTTCTCCCTCTAAAAATGGACTTAACCCATACATCCATTCATTGTAAGGATCAGGCATGGGAGTCCATTTTAAGGGGATCCACTCTTCTTTTCCATTAACCTTCATGTCCACAATAGACCGCTGAGAGCCGGAAAAGACGTTGACAATGACTTTAGCAGCTGAAAGACTGTCAATTTTAATATCGTCCGCTAGATGGATAGAGAGCTGGTAGTCTGCCGGTCGCCTTGCAGCTTTGAAGGTAAGCTGATAGGATGCACCGTCTATGCTTAGGATACTGTAACCGTTTGGTGCCCCGTCATTCATGGTAGCATGGGGAATACCTGTCTCATCTTTCAGACCACACCACCAGCTTCCGCTTACGGTGGCATTTATAAAGTGATGGTGGGGTGTAGTTCCCTTCCACCCCATGGATTCATCTATAAAGATGTGGTTCATGGTATGGGTATGTCCGGATATCGAAAGGGTGTGTAATCTGCCTTCTATTAACCGGAATAGTGCTTCTCTTCCCTCCGTTCGGATTAATGGCGCATGCTGCATGATGACCAATAACTTTTCTTCTGGAACATGTTGCAGATACTCCCGAACGAATTCAAGCTGATCTTCCGTATAGCTGGAGTTGTAACTCCCGTCAGTGGAATAGTGAATATCTCTCAAGATGATAAAAGCGGCCTGACCATATTCAAAGGCATAGGTGCTGGGCCCAAAAATCCGTTTAAAGGATCCATCACGCTCTGTGTCGCCGGTGACATCACGGTTATGGTCATGATTGCCGAATACGTAATACCATGGAATACCAATTTGGGCTATAGAGGCACTCACGGCGTCAAATAAGCCTGGATCATCCGCAACGATGTCCCCAAGCGTAATCCCAAACGCGGCCTTGGTGCCGATACATTCCTCTACTACGTCGTGACTCACATAGTTTACCTCCTTCATTCCCCTTGCCTGTGGATCCGCAAATAGCAATACATCAAAGGCATCTTCTTCTTTTTGGGCGGTTAAGGCAAAATTTATATGGGCAGGTTCTTTTCCGGCGGAATTTATTTTTTGTACCGGGGTAGCGGCATTACCATTTGGTATGTGCCTTTGATAATATTGGGGCAGCAGGCTGGCATTTAGCGGCACCGTATAGTTTGAGGGCTTGATGACAAAGACGCCCATACCCTCCGATATTGGAAGTGAATATTCGCCGCTCTGATCGGTGCGGACTACTGTCCTGCCATTGGATACAAGCATGTCCGAAAGGCCGGGTTCGCCTTGGTCTTTGTTTCCGTTTCCGTTAAGGTCATGATACACATATCCTTGTACTAGTTGTTGAGAAAAGGAAACGGTGCAAACAAAAAGGGATAGTAAACTAAAGGCAATACGTGCCGCCGAGGGGAAGTTCATAAGATACTAAGTTGTAGTAGTATATTAGCTACTGAGAAACGAACAAAATGACTACCTAACTTGCGTAAGGGAGCAAAGAATAGTTAAAAAGGGTTACAAAAGATTTCCGAAAGTGGCAGAACAGACGTCCGAACTGGAGAAGGTTCGTTTACCATAGCAAATGCCGCATGCCAACTGAAGGTTTTCTGGAGTAGACTTTGGACCGATTTGTGCACATTCGCTTCAGGCAATTTGCAAATTGAATAGGGGTTGCATTACTATTTAGAAAAAAGGACATAACATCAGCATCATGGAATTTATTTCAGTATTTGATATGCTAAAAATCGGGGTTGGGCCTTCGAGTTCACACACCTTGGGACCATGGAAGGCTGCCTTGATGTTTTTGGAGGAAGTTGGTTCTGACCGTATGGGATTGGTCGAAGCAATAGATGTCCGGTTATATGGATCTCTGTCCCTAACAGGAAGAGGACATGCAACAGATTTGGCGCTTATGTTGGGGCTAAGTGGCTTTCAGCCTGAAAACTTCCCTACAGACCAGCTAGCGGAGACCATTGATCAGATTAAGAACACCGACACGTTGGTGCTTCCCGGGCACTATCCCATATCATTCGTTGCCGAAAAGGATATTGTTTTTCTAAGCGAATTTCTTCCGCAACATGCAAACGGGTTGAAGTTTCGGGCCGTTTTGCCAGGTAGTGTGGTCGAAGCGGAGTATTACTCCGTTGGAGGAGGATTTGTACAACATGCGGAAATTTCGCCATCAAATGCGACAACGGGCAACACGGTCCCTTATCCGATAAAAAGTGCGCGTCAACTCCTGGCCTATTGTGTAGAGGAGCAGAAGCAAATTTCTGAGATTGCGCTGATCAACGAGCGAAGTGCAGAAAACCAAGATACGGTTTTTGCCCGGTTGGACAGGATATGGGAGACCATGTTGGAAAGTGTGTTTATCGGCTGTCACAGTGAAGGGCATCTTCCGGGAGGACTGAATGTCAAGCGAAGGGCATTCGATTTACACAAAGGACTAATAGGGGCGGCCGAGTATCGTAGTCCCCAAGAGTGGATGCGTGCGATCCGGCAGATTCAAGTTGATTTTCGGAAAGTTTTGAAATGGGTCAGCTGTTTTGCATTGGCGGTAAATGAGGTAAACGCTTCCATGGGCCGTATCGTCACGGCACCTACCAATGGAAGTGCAGGGGTGATTCCCGCAGTCCTGCTTTATTATACAGCTATTGAGAATAAAGAGAGTGACAAAGAACACATCAGAAGATTTCTATTGGTCGCAGGCGTTCTTGGTAGTATATTCAAAAAGCAGGCAACAATCTCGGCGGCCATGGGTGGCTGTCAGGCCGAAATTGGGGTGTCGAGCGCGATGGCGGCAGGTGCGCTGTGTGAACTACTGGGAGGGACGCCCAGTCAGGTTTTGGTTGCGGCGGAAATTGCCATGGAACACCACCTTGGCCTTACCTGCGATCCGATTGGCGGTTTGGTACAAATACCCTGTATAGAAAGAAATACGATGGGAGCAATTAAGGCGATCAATGCAGCAGAACTGGCGCTAGAGACCACTAGCGAACATACAAAGGTTTCTCTGGACACGGTAATCAAAACCATGTGGGAAACCGCCAAAGACATGAATGGAAAATACAAAGAGACCTCTCAGGGTGGATTGGCTTTGTCGGTAAATTGGGTGGATTGTTAACAAAAAAAAATTGCCGGAGCCTCATGCAAGCACGAGACTCCAGGCAAACCCTACATTGAAAAATAACCAACAACAAAAATTGAAAGCCCTCTTCGAAATCCAAACCTTCATTCCAACTTCACGAAGGGGCTTTCAAATTTTTGCATATCCAAATGTATATCAAATCTTTAGGACTAAAAAATAAAATACCAAATAAAATATCATATTTATTAACAAAACATATTTAAAGTTTTTAAAGTCAAAAAACAGCTGTTGAAAAAATAAGTATAAGTTATATCGGCTTTTGAATAATCTTAAATGTAATTAGCAAACAAAATTTGGGTATTAAAGTGATATAAATTCCTGAAATTTCGATTTCTTGTAATAAAAAATGTTGCTTCGTAGTTTGGAGCGGAATAATTTGGAAGAAAAAATAAAAAACTCGCCACAGGTTTATGGCTAAGGATACTAATACGTCGATAGGGAAAGGAGACGCAAGACGAAATTTCCTGAAATATTTATTAAATGATCTGGAAGCACTCGATTTGATGCTTAAGAGAGGAATGATAGAGCGGGACCTGCAACGGGTAGGGGCAGAACAGGAATTGTCCCTTGTTGATACCTATTTCAAACCTTCCAGAATTGGCCCGTCGTTGCTAAACAGACTAAATGATCCTCACTTTACTACTGAGTTGGCCCTATATAACCTTGAGATCAACCTGGATCCGATAGAACTGAAGAATCGATGCTTCTCGGAAATGGAAAATCAGCTTAGATTGCTGTTGGACAAGGTTGACCGAGCGACGGAAGAGGTAGGTAGTCGGGTTATTTTAACGGGAATATTACCCTCAATTGACATACGCTCGGGGCAGATGGATTATATGACACCAAACCCACGTTACCATGCCTTAGGGGAAATTATAAAAAATCTCAGAGGCCAGGACTTTGAATTGAATATTCAAGGCGTAGATGAATTAATTCTTGCCCATACGAATATTCTATTTGAGGCCTGTAATACCAGCTTTCAGTGTCATCTACAGGTTTCGGCAGAGGAATTTGTAGACCAGTATAACTGGGCCCAACTTATCTCGGGGCCTGTATTGTCCGTATGTACCAATTCGCCAATCCTATTTGGACGTGAATTGTGGAGCGAAACCCGCATACCCTTATTTCAGCAGAGCATAGATATACGAAGCAAAGGCTATCACCTAAGAGAGCGACAGCAGCGGGTGTCTTTCGGAGACCGCTGGATTCGGGAGATCACTGAAATATACAAGGAAGATATTGCCAGGTTTACACTTATACTGACGAGTCTAACAGAAGAAGACTCGCTTGAGACATTAGCTGCCGGTAAGATCCCCCGTCTAAAGGCACTTAATCTTCACAACGGGACCATATGGAAATGGAATAGACCCTGCTACGGGGTTACGGACGGGATTCCTCATTTACGGATTGAAAACCGGTATTTACCAGCTGGTCCGACCATTATGGACGAAATAGCAAACTTAGCCTTTTGGGTAGGCCTAATGAAAGCGATGCCTCCTGACTATCGGAATGGATGGTCAAAACTCGCTTTTGAAGATACGAAGGGAAATTTTTATAAAGCCGCCTCCGCGGGAATGCAAAGCAGCATGATTTGGCAGGGTAAGGTAGTTCCCGCGCCTCAGCTTGTTTCTGAAATTTTGATACCAATGGCAAGAGAAGGACTCATTTCAACGGGCATAGACAAAAAGGAAAGCGACAAATACTTAAGCATTATTGAAAAAAGAGCCCGACTTGGCAAGGACGGCAGTACGTGGATTACGAGGAGTTTTCGGAAAATGAAAAAGGAAATGAATCGCGAAGAAGCAATGGTTGCGGTCACAGCCGCGATGCACAAAAGGCGGACAGGTCGACAGGCTATACATCAATGGCCGTTGGCCAAGCCAACGGAGGTAAGTGATGTACCGCATGCCTTCGATTGGATAGGGAGTGTCATGTCGACGGACCTAATTACGGTTACGGAAGAAGACCTCGTGGAGTTGGTAGCCAAAATAATGGAGTGGCGTCAAATCAGGCACATTCCCGTGGAAGACGATAAAGGTAACCTGACGGGGCTTATCACCCGCAAGAATTTGGACAAGTACTTTTCGGAAAGAAATGGGGATAGCCTTATCACAGCCAAGGATATCATGCAGAAAGAGTTGATCACAATAGGCCCTAAAGCAGATGCAAAATATGCGATGTTGCTAATGGTGGACAAAAAAATCAGCTGCCTTCCTGTAGTTGAAGGAAACCAATTAATCGGTTTAATAACAGACAAAGATACCAAAGTGATTTGGGAGAAAATTCAAAAAAATGCCAACTGACCCGAAACTTAGCAGGAATGAAAGCAAAGCGAAGCCATCTCGGGTGTTGTACCACCGGATAATCGGGATGGATTTTCCCACTCTTGTTATCACGGTAGGCATTCATGGCAACGAACCGGCGTCGATCTCGGCGATGCGGTTGCTTTTTTCGGCCAATGCGGATGACCTAACAGATCTTCGGGGAAACGTATACGTAATTGTTGGCAATGAATACGCCTTACAACGATCTCAACGGTTTATTCATAAAGATTTGAACAGAATTTGGGATCCGAACACCCTCAATATGGTCCGCACCAAGCCGTCCGAGTCATGGCCTGAAATACATGAACTCCATGAATTGAAGGAAATGGACCGCATAATTACTCAAATTGTATCCACGCACGGGCATCAAGCACTGGTATTTCTGGATTTGCACACGACCTCCGCTGACAGCGCGCCTTTTCTCCCTTTCAATGACGCCTTGATGAACCGTAGATTGGCAGCTAAATTTCCGCTTCCGCTAATTCTTGGCATAGAGGAATACCTAGATGGACCACTTATGAGCTATATCAATAATCTAGGCTTCCCAGCACTGGGATTTGAGGCGGGTAGGCATGACGATCCTTTTTCAATCGACCGCCATGTGGCCTTTGTTTCACTCGTTCTTTTTTACTTGAAAATGATTGACCTACCCGAAACGCGTGAGCAAACCCTCATGAGTATACTTAAGAAAGGATTTGAAGTAAAGTCAGGTTTTTATGAAATAATCCATCGGCATGAAGTGCTTCCCTTTTCTGGCTTCAAGATGATCAAAGGGTTCCGAAACTTTCAGACAGTTGATAAAAACGAGCTGTTGGCGAACGCCTTTGGCGGGGCTATCCATGCTATACGTTCAGGACTAATTTTCATGCCCCTTTATCAGGATAAGGGAAACGATGGGTTTTTTATCATACGCCCAGTATCTGACGTTTGGCTTCGGATCTCCGCCTTCCTTCGCAAAAATAACCTGTCACAGGTCTTACGCTATCTTCCCGGCATACATGCTGATCCCGAAAATCCGTCAATCTTCTGGGTAAACCCACGGATTACGCGGTTTTTCCCTAAAGAAATCTTCCACCTTTTCGGCTTTCGGATCAAGCGTATTTCCCCTGATCGGCAGATGCTTTTTTACAGAGAATAGTGAACTGGTTACTTATTGCTGTGGACCGTTTTTTAAGGCGTAGTCAAGTTCGGCCTGGGTGACGGTAAATACCGTCCCGTGACGGGTTCCTTCAGGAAAAAAGATTTTCTCCGAAATATCGGTCCAGTTTTCCAAGTCCGCGGATGACCCTGCCCCCATTTCGTGATTGATGTATTTATCGAAATAAACAATCCACTGCCCGTCAATCTTTGCCACAGTAGGGCCTTCAGCCCAATAATCGCCAGTTATCGGAGGACCTGCCGCCCCGTAGGTGCCGGTGAGTTTGTCGCTCCGCGCAATACGGATGTTTTTCTGAGCGGGTTCCCTCGTCTCGTCTTTGACAAACAACACATAGGTACCATCGTCTTTGATTAAGGTGCCATCGATGACATTGAAGCCTGGTTCATAAAATAGGTTTGTATCCGAAAACGTCTCAAAATCCTTTGTGGTGACATAATACTGTCGGTGGTTGTACGCATTTTCTTCCTCAGATTGGGTTTCGGGATACATTCCGCTGATCGTGGAGGACCAATAAATGAGGTAAAGGTCCTCTGAATCATCGTAAAATACTTCCGGTGCCCAGGTGTTTCGGGCGTTTTCCTCATGGGCCATTACAGGAATAAATCGTTGGGCGGACCAATTTATCAAGTCAGCGGATGAGGCATACCCAAGCCCCTTTTCATTCCAACTCACCGTCCAAACCATATGAAACTTTCCGTCTTTACCCCGGATTATGCATGGATCTCGCATCAGCTTGTCTTCTCCGGCAGTGGGTGTGAGGAAAGACTTGCCATCTGCCAAGGCGGTCCATTGGAAGCCGTCGGTTGAATAGGCCAAATGCAGTCCGTCCTCCCCATTTCCTACAAAGTAAGAGAACATATAAACCTCCTCAGGCGTATTGGCCACATTTCCTGATTTTCGGCTGTTGCAGCTTAATAGGCCAAGAAGTACGACAATCGAGAAAAGACGGGAAGTCTTGTTAGTAGTTCGGAATATCATGATGTGTGGGGTGCGTTTGTTTACTTCTTTCGCAAATTAATAAAAGCGGGAGAAAATCAGCTATTCATGAAGCCATTCGTTAGAAAAAATCTCGTCGATCCTGATTTGCCAAAATTACTTTTCAAAAAGAAGCGTAGAAAAGTTCATTATGTGATGGGAGGCCTATTATGCCATCAAATATTTGTTTTTTGTTTTTGGTCGGTAATCAGCGGACTCTCTTGGCCCCATTTTTAGGGGAAAATTTGATCAAAATTGATTATTAAATAGTTATGAGCAGGATAGTACAGGATGCTGAAAGTATAAAATAGTACTTGCTTTAGTCCATCAGTTTGTGAAATAATATACTTACCCCAAGCTGTGTAAACTAAATTATAATTAACAAATAAATCCAATTATTATGACAAAAACAGTATACAAAAAGTATAGGGATAGAGTTTTATTCCTATTTATGCTTAGCTTTTTCTTGGCTGGATCATCTTTTTCTCAAGGAACCCGGGTAATCAACGGCGTAGTTAAGTCACAGGAAGAACTGATTCCTGGGGTTTCCATTTTGGTGAAAGGGACTCAGCGCGGAACTGTATCAGACATTGACGGGGCGTTCTCGATTCAAGCTAGTGAGGGAGAAGTGATCGTCGCGAGCTTTATCGGGTATCAGACACAAGAGGTAACCGTTTCTGGGGGGATTACCTCCCTGGAAATAAACCTCATTTCGTCCTATTCTGATTTGAATGAAGTAGTCGTAGTAGGTTATGGAACGCAGCGGAAATCTGACCTAACAGGTTCAGTAGGTTCAGTAAGTGCCGAAGCTCTCCAAGAGCGGCCTTCGGCCTCCTTAAACCAAGCCCTATCCGGAAGGATCCAAGGGGTAAACGTATCGGTAAATTCCGGTAGGCCAGGAGGAAGAGCGAACATCCGTATTCGAGGGAACACATCTGTAAGTATTGCAAACGATCCCCTCTATGTGATTGACGGTGTAATCATGCATTCCACTGGTTTGGCGAACGGTAGTACGCCGATTGATTATATCAATCCGAATGATATTGCATCTGTGGAAGTGTTGAAGGATGCTTCCGCAACTGCGATATATGGAGCAAGGGGAGCGAATGGGGTAATTTTGGTTACGACAAAAAGAGGCAGCAAAACGGGGGGAATGATCACTTATGACGTTGATTTCAGCGTGGGGGTATTGCCCAAGAAAATTCCACTCTTAAATTCTGAGGAATTTCTCAGAACAGAGGAACTAGCCTATCAAAATGCACAAAAATATGATCCCAACGGTTGGGCCAATGGGATTTATAGAGACCCCAGAACTAAAAGAACAGATCCTCGCCTCTTTGACTCAAGCGGACAACCCCTATATGACACCGATTGGCAGGACGAATCTTTCAGACAAGCGATTACACAGAATCATCAGTTGGCATTTACAGGAGGAAACGACAAGGATAGCTACGGTGTATATTTGAATCATAGAAACGAAGACGGTTTGATGCAGGGATCATGGTTGAAGCGCTATGCAGCCCGATTTGTTTTTGACAGCCAGATTAAGGACTGGCTGAAAGTCGGCGGCTCGTTGAGTTACAACGACCAAAAAGAAAGTCAAGTTGACCCTCTTGGGGGAGGCGGAATTATTGCCATGCGACAGGTTTTGGAAGCACTGCCGATTATACCGGTTAGATATCCTAACGGAGCTTGGGCCGGAAACGAGCATTATCCAGGTATGGAAGGTGGTAACAATCCAATTCAAGTAGCTAGAGAGCGAATTTATGAACTAAATACCCAGACGCTTTTGGGTAGCGTTTACGCCAACTTCTATTTGGCAAAAGGCTTGGAACTACGATCTATTCTAGCGACAAATATAATCAATCAGCGAATCGATTATTATGGAGGGAGAACCTTGAACTTTATTGCCCGCAACCAACAGGGTGATGCTTCAGTGACTAATGACAGGCATAACTCGTGGCAATTTGAAAACTACCTGACATATAATAAAGAAATAAACGAAGACCATTCATTTAATGCGCTATTGGGTATCTCATGGCAACATGTGAATCGGTTTAATTCTGTGGCAAGGTCTCAGAATTTTCAGGATGATTATTTTAAGTTCAACAACTTGGGTGCGGGTGCCAATGTGTTCCAAACTCAGTCAGGAACCTCTGCATATGGTCTGAATTCCTACTTTGGCCGATTTAATTACAATATAAAGGAAAAATACCTGGCTACGTTTACCGGTAGGATAGATGGTTCTTCCAAATTTGGTGAAGCAAACAGGTATGCAGTATTTCCATCGGCGGCATTAGCCTGGAGAATT